>CAMLNA010000062.1 GCA_946481025.1 uncultured Rivibacter sp. | reverse complement strand
TGTGCCCCGGCAGCTTCACGGTGAAGGGGGCAACGCATGAATGGGGTGGGGGGGCGAGTGGGAGCGCGGAGCTGCCGGCACTGCCGGACAGCCGGGCCAAGGTGTTTCACGAGCAATTCCAGGCCATCAACAGCGTGAGCGGACAACCCGTGGCGGACATGCCGTATCGCGTGGTGCTGGCGAATGGCGAACAGATCACCGGGCGAACAGACGAACAGGGCAAGACCATGACCATCGCGACCGCCGACCCGCAGGGACTCAAGCTCTATTGGGAGCCCTCCGGACAGTCGGACGACCCGAGCGATGTACCTGCGGCGGAGGGCTGCTGAATGGCCACGAGCGCAAAACCCGACGCGACCAGTCAAACGAAGCCGAACAATTCAGCGGGCACGACGCAAGTGCCCGTGACCCCGAAGCGCAAGGTCACGTACGTCTTCAACGCAGCCTCCTCCAAGACCCTGAGCATTCCGTACGCCATCGCCGTCAACGGCAAGGCGCAGCCCGCGTTCGATGCGAAACCCAAGCGGGTCAAGGGCTTGGGCGGAACGGTCGTGGCCTTCGTCGACCAGGGCGAACGGGTCGGACTCTTTCTCAACAGCGATGCACACCCGTCGTACCGCAAGGAGCTGGTATACGAAGTGACGGCCGGCGAGCGGGATATCGTGGTCACGATCACTGAGAAGGCCGGCAAGCTCAAGGACGCAGACACCCCCGTTCGCAAGAAAGACAAGGACGAGAAGGCCGAAGCCGCAAAGCCTGCCGACGAGTACACGGCGCCCCTGACCGGCGACATCTGGATGAGGGTGTCGCACAAGTACACCGCCGCGGAAGCCAGCGCGCTGATGCCGCAAGACACGAGCGCGGAAGTCAAGGCCGCCGTCGAAAGCATCTACAACGGGCTCAAGTCCGCCACGCTGGTGCTGTCCATTCCAGCGCGCGCCGCGAAGGCCGCGATGACCCTCACGGTCAAGTTCGAGGACGCCGACAACCCGAAGAACAACATCACCACCTATGCACTGCTGACCGACGGGCTGACACGTGTGCATCCCGCCGGATATGTGGCCCTCTTCAACGCGGCCATCGAGAACGACATCACCACGTTGAACGTCACATCTTGCTGGCGCCCGATGCTCGGCTCCATCGCACACCGCTCGGGGCTGGGACTCGACGTCAACTACGTGGGCAAGACAAGGATGAACCGCCAGGAGCTGCGCACGGCGCTCGAAGGCAAGAAGCCTTCCGGCAAAGGCAACGGCAATGATGCGGACAACGTCACCGACGCGGAGGTCACGGCGTTCAAGGAGTACGAAGACGCGATCGTGGCGAAGAAGAAGGCGGATGCGGAGTTGGCTGCTGCGACAAAGGCTGGAAAACAGCGCGGGCTGACCGCAGAAGAGAAGGCAGCGGCCATCAAGAAGCAATTGGAAGCGCAAGAGCGCTTGAAAGCGGCCACTGACGCAGAGAGAGATGCCCTAAAGACGTGGAACGAGGAGCGTGACACTGCAGAGCCTGACACGGCGAAAGTATTTCGCACCTCTCTGTTGAAGTGCGCATGTGTGGCTCAGCTCTTTGACCCATGGGTGATGGACGAAAACACCCACGACAAGGCTGCCCCAAAACCGAACATGCAGCGAGGAGCGAGCACTTCCAACGAGAGGCTTCACGCTCATCACTTGCACATCACAGTGCACGAGCCAAAAGTCCTATGAAAATTGCCCGCCTCACAGTGCTTGCATTGCCGCTGATCGCGGCAACGGCATGCGCGCAGCCAGCACAAGAGCAACCTGCCAGCCCCTCCAGCGACGGTACTGCTGCGACCCTCAAGCGGCGCAGTTCGCACACCTGGATCGAGAGACCGTGGGACATGAGGTACTTCATCCTGGTCGAGGACATGAATGGGTGGAAAGCAAGCCGTGAACTTGCAGAGAAGAAAAACGCCAATCCGCGCACGCGATATTTCAACTGGCATGCCTACTTCGAACCCACGACTGTCGTCCCGGCCAAGCCGTCCGAATTCTCGGGCAGTCAGGACTTCGCCGTGGTCGCCATCGAATTCGACAAGCAGGGATTCGTGACCACGAAGCACTCGCACAAAGGGGCGCTGCAAGGAAGACTCAACCAGTTGCTTTACGTCACCCTGTCGTCCGGCGAGGAACCCAACGCCCGCCAGTACGACCTGGGCACTTGGTTCACGGGGCTCGGAGACGTCAGCACCCATTGGGCACCTGGCCTGTGCAGCGTCAGCCAAAAACCCGACCCCGCACAAGCGCGCAGCGACACGTACCTGTACGGCCGCCTGTTCAAGGCCACCGAATTCAGCACCACCTTCGGCTGCCGTGAATGGGCCTACCAGCTCTACGACGATGAGCGGCCCTACATCGATGTGACGAGCTACGTGCCCAAAGGCGAGACCTTCGAGCACGGCACCTACGTCCGCGAATTCATCGGCTGGGCGCGCTTTGGCGACAAGAAGCCGGTGATCGGCAAGCACGAAGACGTTTGGTATTGCCTGTACGACTGCCCCCGCGGCGAGAGGCCGGGCAAGATCGCGGACGTCAAGGCATGGGCCGCACGCAACGGCTGGGCAGCACCCAGGCCTCCCACAAAAGCTCCCGCATTCCCGGACCCACCCGCCACGCCGGGGACTTATCCGAAGTAGGCACCCTCGGGAGTCCCATCCTGCCGCCTGTTGCGTCCGTGAGCCCTTCCGCAAGGTGCATCGAGCTCACGCTTGAAGCGCGTTCTTCCCTTCGATGAAGCCCTGCATCTCCCAGGCCCTCGCACTCCTCGGCGCAGCGCCCAACGAGCCGCCAAGGCACGCCATCTGCACACCCGACGGCCGGTTCGTGGCGCTGCTTTCGAATGCAGCGCGAACCTATGTGGTGGACCTGGTGACCCGCCGCTATCTCGTCGAGCCCGACCACAGCCCGCGCGGCTTCGAGGCCGAGACCCTCGTGCTCGAAGGCGAAACCCGCTTCGACGCGTTCCCCACCCACTGCGAGCTTTACAGGATCGATCTGGTGTCCGACCGGGCGCAATGGCTAGACTTCCCGGTCTCCGACTACGCTTGAGCGTTCCGCTCCTTGATGCGCGTTCATGATCGCCGGCACCCTACTGCCCTCTTCCGTCCTCAACGAGCTGCGCGCCCGCTACGCCGAGCCGCAGCGCCACTACCACTCGCTCTCGCACATCGAACACCTGCTGTCCCTGCTCGACGAATACCGCGCGATGCCGCGCGACCGCCGGCTCGTTGCGTTGGCCATCTGGTTCCATGACGCCATCTACGAGCCCAAGCGCACCGACAACGAAGCGCGCAGCGCCGAGCTGGCGCGCAGTGTGCTGAGCTCCCTGCGCGAGCCGGCCGCCACCATCGAGGCGGTGGAGCGCATGGTGCTGGCCACCGCCGGGCACCGCTGGACGGACGGTCAGGCCGACACGGCGTTCTTTCTCGACCTGGACCTGTCGATCCTGGGCGCCGAGGCGCCCGCCTACGACCGCTACGTCGAGCAGGTGCGCGCCGAATACTCCTTCGTGCCCGGCTGGCTGTTCCGCTTCAAGCGCGGCCACCTGCTGAGGCAGTGGCTGGCGCGGCCGGCGCTGTATTTCACCGAGCTGCTGCGCGAGCGTTTCGAGGCCGCGGCCCGCGCCAATATCTCGCGCGAACTGCAAGCCCTCTAAGATCGGCGGTTTTCAACCCAGGCGGCATCTGCCGCCGCACCCCCCCGGAGAAGCACCATGGCAGAAGATCGCCGCACCGTTCAAGACATGCTCGAAGCCCAGTACCCGCGCCGCAAGCCGAGCGGCCAGCGCCGCAGCCAGGAACGCGGCTCGCACACGCGCAGCAAGAAGAACCCCGGCAAGCGCCCGCACCAGGGCTGAAACCCGGTCCCGGCGCGCGGCACGCTCAGTGCCGCGTGGCTGAAGACGGGAACAGCCGCTGCGTCAGCGTGCGCTCGTCCAGGTGCACGAGGTCCTTGTCGAGCTCGTCCAGCACCACGTCCTTCACCTCCGGCTGCAGCTGCTGGCGCAGGCGGCCCAGGAAACGCGGCGCCGCCACGATGCGCAGCTGCTCGTAGCGGTGCTTGCGGTGCGCGTCCACCAGGCGTTCGGCCACGCGGCGCGCAAACAGGTCGGCCTCCTTGTCGAGCTCGTCGGTACGCGGCGGTGCGGTGCCGCTGCCCGGCCCCTGCTGCCCGCCAGGGCCGTGAAAGCGCCCCTGCGCGTCACGGCGCAGATCCGCCCGGTCGGCATGCGCCGCGGCATCGGTGAGTTCTTCCACATCGCGCAAGTCCTGCCCGGGTTCGCGCAACTCCAGGAAACGGGCACGCCCCTCGTCGGCCACCACGACCCATATCGTCTGCATGGCAATCTCCTTGTCGGTTCTGGACCTTCAAGGAGCGGCAGATTCGGTGCCTGCCCCGCCCCCGCGGGGCGCTATGGCAAGCGCTGAATGACCGAGGCGGTGGCCATGCCATGGCCGATGCACATCACCTGCAGGCCGAACTCGCCCCCGGTGTGCGCGAGGCCCTGCAGCATCTTGGCCAGAAGCCCCGCACCGGTGGCGCCCAGCGGGTGCCCGTGGGCGATGGCGCCGCCCCACGGGTTCACGCGGGCCATGTCGGGCTCGAATTCGCGCGCCCAGGCCAGCACCACGCTGGCGAAGGCCTCGTTGATCTCGACCCAGTGGATGTCGCCGATCGCGAGGCCCGCGCGCTGGAGTGCCAGCGTGGTGGCCGGGATCACCCCCGACAGCTGCATCACCGGGTCGGAGCCCACCACCACGCGCGCGAGGAAGCGGGCCTTGGGCCGAAAGCCGTCGGCACGGGCGATGGCTTCGTCGGCCACCAGCACGGCGGCGGCGCCGTCGGAAATCTGGCTGGCGTTGCCGGCCGTCACCATGCCCTCGCCCGGCGCGCGCAGGGCGGGCTGCAGGGCGGCCATGCGGGCATCGTCGATGGTGGCGCGCACACCCTCGTCGAATGCCAGCGTCACCGCTTGCCCTTCGGCGTCGACCCCCGGCGTGGGCAGCAGCTCGGCCTGCAGGCCGCGTGCGGCAAAGGCACGGCGGTGGCTTTCCTTGGCGTAGGCATCGAGTTCGCCGCGCGACAGGCCCCAGTGCCCGGCCAAACGTTCAGCACTTTCCACTTGGTGGACGAGCGGGTGCAGCGCCAGCAGCGCCGGGTTCAGCATGTCGAACCCCTGGTAGTTGCCGCGGCCCAGCGTGAGGTCGGTGAACATCGGCACGCGCGTCATGTGCTCCACGCCGCAGCCCACCGCATACCGCGCGTCACCGGCCGCCACCGCCTGTGCGGCGAAGTGCACCGCCTGCTGCGACGAGCCGCACATGCGGTTGAGCGTGACCGCCGGCACCGCCACCGGCCAGCCCGCCAGCAGCACCGCCTGGCGGCCGATGTTGGCGCCCTGCTCGCCGGCCTGGCTCACGCAGCCGGTCACCACGTCCTCGACCTTGTGCGCATCGAGCCCGGCGCGCTGCAACAGGCCGTTCAGGGCATGGGCGAGCAGCGCATCGGGCCGTGTGCCGGCATAGGCGCCGTTGCGCCGCGCAAACGGCGTGCGCACCGCTTCGAGGATGACCATTGTTGAGTGACCTGTGATCAGTGACGGGTGACCGGAAAAATACCGAACCGGTCGCACCGGCGCCACCGTGTATTCCACGGGTCACCAGTCACCCGTCACCAACCAGCGGGCAGCACTCAAAACGTCCTTCCGCGGTCGGGGCCGCGCGGCGACAGCGACGGCGCGCCCTGGGGCGGCACGTGGTGCTCCAGCCGGTCCTCCAGCTCGCCGATGTAGGCCGACAGGGAGTTGCCGGTTTCCTCCAGCGCCAGCTGCTGGCGCTGCTCGAGCTGCTCCATGCGCTGCAGCAGGCTGGCGCGAGACTCCGCGGAGGCCTGCACCACCCGCTGCAGCTCGCTGGTCATGAACTCGCGCAGCTCGGTGAAGCGCGAGGCCTCGGCCTTGTCGGCCAGCTCGCGCTGCGCCTGCAGTTCCTTGCCGAGCCGGCGGCTTTCGAGCAAGGCCGCGCCCTGCAGGTACACCACCGAGGCGACATAGGCCATGCCGAGCAAGGCCACGAGCACGAGCATCACCAGCGCCGGGGAGGCCTGCACGGTGGTGAAGCCGAGCGACAGGGTGGTCGTGGCGGCGAACGCCGGCCAGTTGAGCAGCGCGAACAGGCCGGCGAGCAACAGCAGCAGCAGCACGGGAAAGACACGGATACGCATGGCGGTCTCCTTTGGGGCAGGGCTTGCTGCCGCTGCAGCAAACGCCGCGCCCGCAAGCGGGAGCGCTTCTTGCCTGCACGCCTGAACGCCTCACGCCTGAACGCACGATCGGGCCCGAACCGCACGCCCTCATGGACTGGACCACCACACTGTCCCCCTGGCTCAACCCCCTCATTGCCGCGCTGATCGGCGTGGTGGCCGCGCTGGTGGTGCATCGCATCGGCCGCGCCGTGCTGTATCGCGTCGTGCGGTTCTCCACCCTGTTCACCCAGGTGGTCCGGCACTGCGAGCGACCGATGCAGCTGGTGCTGCCGCTGCTGGCACTGCAGGCGGTGTGGCAGGGCGCGCCCGACGATCTGCGGGGCATTGCCAGCGTGCGGCACGTGAACGGCCTGCTGCTGATCGCAGCCCTGGCCTGGCTCGCCATCGGCGCGGTGCGCGGGGTGGCGGCCGGCATCATCGAGCTGCACCCGGCCGACGTGGCCGACAACCTGCAGGCGCGCCGCATCCACACACAGACGCGGGTGATCTCGCGCATCGTCAGCGGTGCACTGCTGGTGGCGGGGCTCGCCTTCATGCTCATGACGTTCCCGGGCGCCCGCCAGCTGGGCGCGAGCCTGCTGGCTTCGGCCGGCGTGGCCGGGCTGGTGGCCGGCATCGCGGCCAAGTCGGTCTTCAGCAACCTGATCGCCGGCCTGCAGATCGCCCTGTCGCAGCCGCTGCGCATCGACGACGTGCTCATCGTCAAGGGCGAGTGGGGCCGGGTCGAAGAGATCACCGGCAGCTACGTGGTGATGCGGTTGTGGGACCAGCGCCGCCTGATCGTGCCGCTGCAGTGGTTCATCGAGAACCCGTTCGAGAACTGGACGCGCACCAACGCCGAACTGCTCGGCACGGTGATGCTGTGGGTGGACTACACGCTGCCGGTGGAACCGCTGCGTGCCGAAGCGCAGCGGCTGTGCGAGGCGGCGCCGCAGTGGGACGGCCGCGCCTGCTCGGTGCAGGTGGTGGAAGCCAGCGAACGCGCGATGCAGCTGCGCGTTCTGGTGAGCGCCAGGTCGTCGGGCGACGCGTGGGATCTGCGCTGCCTGCTGCGCGAGAAGCTGATCGAGTTCATCGCGCGCGAGCACCCGCAGGCCCTGCCTCGGGTTCGCACCGAGGGCGAAGGCACGGGCGACAAGACCTCGACGGCACCGTCGCCGCCCGAGCCGCCCTAGCATGCAACACCCAAGAGGAGGGCCCGCCATGTCCGACGCCGTCACTCGCCGCCTCACGCTGGCCGGCCTGGGGGGCTTGGCGCTGTGGCCGCTGCCGCACCGGGCCGGGGCGCAGGCCCCTGCCGTGCCGGCCGCGCGCCTGCAGTCCTGGCCGCTCAACACACCGCGCCCCACCGGCATCCACGACGTGGCGCCGGCGCCCGACGGCGGCGTGTGGTTCACCGCGCAGCGCAGCGGCCAGCTCGGCTGGTTCGACCCGGCCACCGGCCGCACCGAGCTGCTGACCCTGGGGCCGAGATCGTCGCCGCATGGCGTGATCCAGGGGCCCGACAAGGCGGCCTGGATCACCGACGGCGGCCAGAACGCCATCGTGCGGGTGAGCTGGCCGCAGCGCGAACTGCGCCTGTACCCGCTGCCGGAAGGCAGTCCCTACGCCAACCTCAACACCTGCGCCTTCGATGGCGACGGCCACCTGTGGTTCACCGGCCAGAGCGGCGTGATCGGCAAGGTCGCGGCCAGGACCGGCGAGGTGACGGTGCAGGACGCGCCGCGCGGCCGCGGACCCTACGGCATCTGCACCACGCCCGCGGGCGAGGTGTGGTGGTGTTCGCTGGCCGGTTCGTTCATCGCGCGCATCGACCGGGCCACCGGCGAGTCGGCCATCGTCGAGCCGCCCACCCGCAGCCAGGGCGCACGCCGCGTGTGGAGCGACAGCCGCGGCCGCATCTGGGTGAGCGAATGGAACAGCGGCAACGTGTCGGTGCACGATCCTGCCGCCGCGACGCCGGCGCAGAGCTGGCGCACCTGGCGCCTGCCCGGACGGCGCCCGCGCACCTATGCCGTGTACGTGGACGAGCGCGACCTGGTGTGGCTGAGCGATTTCGGCGCCAACGCGGTGCTGCGCTTCGACCCCGAAAGCGCACGCTTCGACAGCTTCGTCTTCCCGCGCGAAGCCGCCAACGTGCGGCAGATCCTGGGCCGGCCCGGCGAAGTGTGGCTGCCCGAAAGCGGCACGGAGCACATCTCCGTCATCCGCACGGCGGCCTGACGCGCGCCGGCGATCCCCTCGCGAATCTCATTGCCAGGGCCGCACCCTGTCGCTATGTTGAAGTCACGCGCCGCGCGACTGCCGGCGCTGCCCACCCATCCATCGACTGCAACGAGGAAGGACACCGTCATGAGCCATCTGCCCGGCAAATTCATCTGGTTCGAGCACGCCTCGAACGACATCGCCCGTGCCCGCGCGTTCTATGAGCCGCTGTTCGACTGGCATGCCGAGGCCATGCCGATGGGCGGCCAGACGTATCACATGATCCATTCGAGCGCCAACAACGGCATCGGTGGCTTCGTCACAGCCGAGCCCGGCGAAAAGAGCCGCTGGATCTCCTACGCCAGCGTGGCCGACGTGGACGCGAGCCACGCCGCCGCCCTGCGCGCCGGCGCCAAGTCGCAGCAGGCGCCCACCGACTACCCGCCGGTGGGCCGCGGCGCCGCCATCGTCGACCCCACCGGCGCGCCAGTCTCGCTGTGGAGGAGCAACGAGGGCGACCGTGCCGACGTGAAGCAGGTGCCCGACGGCGAATGGTGCTGGAACGAGCTGTGGACGCCTGACACCAAGACCGCACTCGCGTTCTACGAAAAGGTGTTCGGCTACCTGCACGAGACCATGGACATGGGCGAGCAGGGCACGTACTACATCCTCAAGACCGCCGACGGCCAGTCGCGCGGCGGCCTGTGCACCTCGGCCCAGCCCAGCGCGCCGCCGATGTGGCTGCCCTACGTGAGCGTGGCCGACTGCGACGCCACCGCTGCGCACGCGAAAAAGCTCGGCGCCCAGGCCGTGCTGGTGCCGCCCACCGACATCCCGGACATCGGCCGCTTCGCCATCTTTGCGGACCCGCTCGGCGCGGCGGTGGCGGTGATCAAGACGGTGCCGATGCGGGGGTGAGTGAGCTGCAGCAGACCCGCGGCACATCCACCGACAAACACCAGGCGCTCGCACAGCGGCCCGAGGGCACGCGCCACCAACACCGTCCCCCTCGACGTAACGGCGCGCCACGCCGCTGACCGGCCTTGTCTCAACAGGGCAAGCCACAACGTGGTGGAATCCACCGTCCGACCCTCCAGCCGCGAAGGAAGCCGCCATGCTCGACGCCATCGAACGCGAAACCGCCGCCCACCCCACTGCCAGCGTCATCGTGCTGCACGGCCTGGGCGCCGACGGCAGCGACTTCCTGCCGATTGCCGACGAGCTCGACCTCAAGGCCGCGGGCCCGGTGCGCTATGTGTTTCCGCACGCGCCGGTGCGGCCGATCACCATCAATGGCGGCTACAAGATGCGCGCCTGGTACGACATCCTGAATGACGACCTGGTGCGGCGTGAAGACGAAGCGGGTCTGCGCGCCTCGATCCCGCTGGTGCAGCAGTTCATCGACCGTGAACGCGAGCGCGGCATCGCGCCCGAGCGCATCGTGCTGGCCGGGTTTTCGCAGGGCTGCGCCATGACCTTGCTCACCGGCCTGCGCTACCCCGAGCGGCTGGCCGGGCTGGTGGGCCTGTCGGGCTACCTGCCGCTGGCGGCCAGCACCGCGGCCGAGCGCAGCGAAGCCAACCTGCGCACGCCCATCTTCCTGGCCCACGGCCGGGCCGACCCGGTGGTGCACTTCCAGCGTGCGCTCACCTCGCGCGACACGTTGCGCGAACTCGGCTACGGCGTCGAATGGCACGAGTACGACATGCCGCATTCGGTGTGCGCGCAGGAAATCGCCGACCTCAACCGCTGGCTGTTGAAGGCGCTCGCCTAGACACGCCTGCCATACCAGCGCACCCGCGCCTGCTGCTCCAGCTGCTGCCGCGCCGCCGCCTCGCGCGGCAGCCAGCGTTCATGGCTTGCGGCCGCGCGCGACAGGAAGTCCAGCATGCCCACGTGGCGGCGCAGCACCCGCTGCTGGCGGTGCTCGATCAGCGGGTTGAAGATGCCGTGGCGCGAAAACAGCTGCCGCGGGTTCTTCTTCACCCACAGCCAGGATCCCATCTCCAGCGTAAGCGGCAGGAACACCCGGCCGGGCTGCGCCACGGCGCGCAGGTAGAGGTAGTCCCACAGGTCCCCATGCGCCAGGTACTGGCGGCTCTGCGGCTCGAACACGTAGCGGTGATGCGTGTGGGTGGCATCGAGGATCTCGTTGAGCGCAAACATCTCGGCCAGATGCGCGATCGGCCGGGCCGTGTGGGCATAGGGAAACCAGATGCGGTCGTGCACGCCGAAGCCCGAGTGGCAATCGAGCGCCACCGAGAACGGCCGCGCCAGCAGCTCCTCCTCGACCACCCGGCACAGCGCTGCGCTTTCGGGTTCCATCGGCGCGTCCTGCGCGCCCCGGTACCACGGCAGCCCGGCCGACAGCCGCTGGCCGCCGATGAGGAACGGCACCCGTTCGGCCGAGCTCACCGGCGCGTTGCGCATCAGGTCCACGCCCTGCGGGTTGGCGCGGGTGCCGCGCCACAGCCCGCCCGGGTTGACCAGCGGCATGAACACCAGCCGCATGCCTTCGAGCTGGCGGTGCAGCAGGCTGTCCCATTGCAGGCGCTTCACCAGGCTGCGCAGGTAGGCGATCACCACTTCGGCGCCGATGCGCTCGAGCCCGTGCACGCCGCCGAAGAAGCCGGCGGCCGGCACCTCGGGCGAGGCGTTGCCCAGCGCGATGGCATGCACCGGGAAGCGGTGTCCGCCCACTGCCACCTCGCACACGACACGGGTGTCGAGCGCGCTGCCGCCTTCATGGATGAGGCGTTGCAGCTCGGCCAGCTCAGGCAGCACAACGGCGGAAGTCGTCACGGGCCGGCAGGGTAACCCGGCTTCGTGACACAGAAGCGTCACACAAGCGCCTTACGGTGCCGGCCATGAACACCCAGCCGATCCGCCGCTTCATCACCCACCCCGCGCTCGCGCTGGGCAGCACCGTGTTGTGGGGCATGGTCGAGTGGTGGGCGCTGAGCCGGGCGCGCTGGTCGCAGCGCCGCAGCCGGCTGCACTGAAGAGAACGCGGCCGCCTAGCACGGCGGCCCTTACCCCTGCCGCACACGGCCGCGGGCCCCGTCACTACGATGGCCCGCCATGACGACCCCTTCGAAACTCCCCCTTTCCGTGCTCGACCTCGTGCCGGTGGGCTCGGGCACCAGCGCGGCCGCCGCGGTGCGCCGCTCGGTGGAACTGGCGCAGCTGGCCGAACGCCTGGGCTTCGTGCGGCTGTGGTTCGCCGAGCACCACAGCATGCCGGCGGTGGCCAGCGCCGCACCCGAGGTGCTGATCGCGCACGTGGCGGCCCACACGCAGCGGCTGCATGTCGGCTCCGGCGGCGTGATGCTGCCCAACCACCCGCCGCTGCGGGTGGCCGAAGCCTTCCGCACCCTCGAAGCCTTGCACCCCGGCCGCATCGACCTGGGCCTGGGCCGCGCACCGGGCTCGGACGTGCATGCCACCCGCGCCCTGCGCGCCGCCAACGGCGAATACTTCCCGCAGCTGTTGTCGGAGCTGCTCGGCTGGTCGGGGCCGCATGAAGGGCCAACGCCGGCGCCCGAACTGATCGCGATGCCGGCCGATGCCACGCTGCCGCCGGTGTGGATCCTCGGTTCCAGCGGCGCCAGCGCCCGTTTGGCCGGCCAGGCGGGTTTCGGCTATTCGTTCGCCAGCCACTTCAGCCCCATCCCGGCCGCGCCGGCCTTCGAGGCCTACCGCGAAACCTTCGTGCCGTCGGCGCAGTTCGCCAGGCCGCACGCCATCCTGGGTGTGTCGGTGTGCTGCGCCCCCACTGCCGAAGAGGCCGAACACCTGGCCAGCGCGATGGACCTCGCCTGGGTGCGCATCCGCAGCGGCGTGTTCGAGCCGCTGCCCAGCCCCGAGGAAGCGCGCGGGCGGGAGTACAGCCCGGCCGAGCAGGCATTGATCCGGCAGTTCAGGCGGCTGGTGATCGTCGGCACGCCGGCCCAGGTGCGCGAGCAGATCGAGGCCAAGGCGCAGGAGTGCGGCGCCGACGAGGTGATGATCGTCACCAACATGCACAGCCACGCGGCGCGGCTGCGTTCGTACGAGCTGGTGGCACAGGCCTTTGCTTCATGAGCCAGCACCAACCTCTGCCCGATGAGCACGCTGGCCGCCAATTTTGAGCACAGCAGATCGACGGCGGGTCCATCTGTCACTGCCCCTTCGGGTTCAAGGCCTGCACCTTGAGCGCCACGGCTTGGCAGGCCACCAGCAAGTCGGTGACGAGCCGTTGATCGACGTTGAGGTCGCCCTCGTACTCGCCAAGATTTCGGACTTCGTGGCACTTGGAAAGCACCCGCCAGACCTCGGGGCCCAGCCCCAATGTGTGCGGCAGCAACTGGAAGACGAGATAACGGTTGCCTGAGCGGTAACCGTGCCAGCGCAACGCAGCCAAGCTCAATGCGTGGGCAGCGTTGTAGGCCAGGTCGAATCGGCTCTCCAGCGACAGCGAGACGACGCCGGCATCCGCCAAGCGCGCCAGACCCGAACGCAACAAGCCGGCGAACTCCACGGTGTCCGGTGCCTCCGCACGCAGCGCCTTGCCCGGACCGCAAAGGTTCTCAAACGGCGACGGCACGGTCGTCTCCCAGGAGCCAGATCTTGGGTTGAGCCAGAACTCGGGAGGCAAAAGCGTCGCCGCGCTCAATGCGTTGAGCCCACTCCTTTGGCGTATAGATGGTCGGGTTCACCGTGCGGCCGACTTGTTGGCTCAGCTCCTCGAGCGTCGTGAACAGTTCGGGATAGCTGACGTCTTCACTGATGAGCAACAGGTCCACGTCGCTGCTGGCCGTGTCCTGCCGCTTGGCGACCGAGCCATACACAAAGGCGGCGCGAATCCGAGGCGCGAGCGGCGCCAGCGCCACACGAAGGGGCTGTGCCAAGCCCATGGTCTTCTGCGCGATACCGCACAACTCCGCATAGATCGGTGACTGCGGGTTGGCTTGGTAGTGTTTCTGCTTGCCGAAAAGGCGCACAGTCACCAGTTCGCTTTGTGCGAGCCTCGTCAATTCGCGGTGCACGGCGCCCGTGCCACCGTTGATGAGCGCTATCAATTCATTGGCGTAGAAGCTGCGCTCGGGCTGCCCGAAAAGCAACCCGAGCACGCGTTGCTGCGTGCCGCTGAACAGCGCGTCTGCCAAGCTGACACGAGTGTTCGATGAAGGAAGTGGTGCGGAGTCCGTACCCATTCTGGGACAGTTGAAACCCAAAGTGGGTTGAATCGTACCCAATTCGGGATTAAAGGAAAACCCAAATTTCAGGCACCCGAGCTGGAAAGCCAATCCCGAAATACTCCCAGCGCCCGGCTGGCCGGCCGCGCACCCGGCCAGCACAGGTGGTAGCCCCGCTCGATCTCCACCGACTGCGGCACCGCAATGGCCACACGGCCGCTGGCCAGGTCGGCGTCGATCAGGCAGCGCTGCACCACCGCCACACCCAGGCCTGCGGCCACCGCCTGCACCAGCAGGCCCACCAGCTCGAAGTCGGCCGCGGCCCTGAGCTCGCCGGCGGGACAGCCCACGCCTTCGAACCAGCGCTGCCAGTTGCCGGGGTAGTGGGTATGGAACAGCAGCGGCCGCTGCAGCAGGTCGGCCGGGGCCTGGATCTGCGGCAGGTCCTGCGGCCGGCAGATCGGCACGATCTCGCGGCCGACGATGTATGCGCCTTCGATGCCGCGCGGCCAGTGCGCGCCGTCGCCGATGCGCACCCAGGCGTCCACGTCGGGCGCATCGAGCGGGTCGTCGCGCCGGTAGGGCGCGAACGACAGCGTGACTTCAGGATGCCGCGCCTGGAAGTCCGGCAGCCGCGGGATGAGCCAGTGGCTGAACAGCGTGGGAGGCACCGACAGGCGCAGCGCATGGCCGCGCTTGCCGCCGCCGGCCCGGGTCATCAGCGCGCCCGAGGCCGACTCCAGCGTGGCCAGCGCCGGCTCCACCGATTCGAGGTATTCGCGCCCCGCCTCGGTGAGCTCGCTGTAGCGCCCGCGGCGCACCAGCAGCGCGAGACCCAGGTGCTCCTCGAGCCGCGCGACCGCCCGGCTCACCGCCCCCTGCGTCACGCACAGTTCGTCGGCGGCGCGCGAAAAGCTGCCCAGCCGGGCGGTGGCGGCAAAAGCGTGGAGTTCGTGAAGGGACGGCGATCGGATGCGCATGGGCTGCAACTATGACGGCTCCTCATAGTTGGCGCCCATTTTGTCGTTTTGGCGCAGCGGCACCGCCGCCCAGAATTCCTGCGCGCACCCACCCCGCGTGCAAGAACCCCGGAAGTCCGCCCATGAAAAACACCCGCCGCCTGATGATGCTGGCCCTGGCCGCGGCCAGCCCCCTGCTGAGCCTGCCCGCAGCCGCGCAAGCGCAGTATCCCGACCGCCCGGTCAAGCTGATCGTGCCGTTCGCGGCCGGCGGCTCCACCGACATCGTGGCCCGCCTGCTGGCCGAGAAGATGGGACCCTTCCTCGGCAAGGCGGTGGTCATCGACAACCGCGGCGGCGGTGGCGGCACCATCGGCGCCGACGCGATCGCGAAGGCGGCGCCGGACGGCTACACCATCGGCATGGCGACGGTCAGCACCCACGGCTCCAACCCGGCCGTCTACAGCAAGCTGCCGTACGACGCGGTGAAGGACTTCTCGCCCATCACCAACGTGATGTCGGTGCCCAGCGTGTTCGTCGTGCACCCCGGCGTGCCGGCCAAGACCATGAAGGAGTTCATCGCGCTGGCCAAGCCGGCGCCGGGAAAGTACACCTTCGCGTCGCCGGGAAACGGCTCGCTGGGTCACGCAAACATCGAGCATTTCATGTCGCTTGCCGGCATCGAGCTGCTGCACGTGCCCTACAAGGGCGCCGGCCCGGCCACAAATGACACGCTGGCCGGCGTGGTGAACGCGATGACCGACAACCTGCCCTCGGCGCTGCCGCATGTGAAGGCCGGCAAGCTGCGCGCGCTGGCGCTGCTGGCGCCCCAGCGCAGCGCCCTGCTGCCTGACGTGCCCACCTATGCGGAGCTCGGCTTCACCGAGATGAAGGAAGGCGGCTGGTTCGGCCTGGTGGCGCCCGCCGGCACGCCGGCAGCGGTGATCGCCAGGCTGCACGACGCGGCGCACAAGGCCATGGCCACGCCGGAGTTCAAGCAGCAGATGGCCGCCATCGGCGGCGTGCCGATGGCCAACTCGCCGGAGCAGTTCGCGGCGCAGATCAGGCAGGCCATGGACAAGTACCGCGGCATCGCGCAGCGGGCCAGCATCAAGCTCGACTGACGCTCCGACTGCGATCTCCGATGAACTTTCCCGGCTCGATGACCGGCTCCCCAACCGCGGGGCCGGTGATGGTGGCGCGTGCCCTGCCGGGCGCGGGCCTTCCCATCGTCTGCGACTCGCCGCACAGCGGCACGGCGTACCCCGAGGACTTCGACGCCAGCGTGCCGCTGGCGCTGCTGCGCCGCGGCGAGGACACGCATGTCGAAGCCCTGTGGGCCGATGCGCCGGCCCACGGCGCCACGCTGATCGCTGCCACCTTTCCGCGCACCTACATCGACCCGAACCGCTCGCTCGCCGACCTGGACCCGGCGATGCTGTCGGCCCCCTGGCCCGGCGAGCCGCTGGCACCGGGGCCGAAGTCGAAGCTCGGTTTCGGCCTGGTGTGGTCGCGCCTGTCGGCCGAGCGGCCGATCTACGACCGGGCGCTCTCGCCGGCCGAGGTGCAGGGTCGCATCGATCGCTATTGGCGGCCCTACCACGCGGCACTGCAGGCGGCCATCGACGAAGCGGTGCACACCCACGGCTGCGTGTGGCACATGAACCTGCATTCGATGCCGAACGACGCCTACGAGCGCCTGCGCATCGCCTCCGACCACCCGCTCGCCGACTTCGTGCTCGGCGACCGCGACGGCAGCACCTGCGAGCCGGCCTTCGTGCAGCTGGTGGCCGAAACCCTGCGAGGCTTCGGCTACACGGTGGCGATCAACGACCCGTACAAGGGCGTGGAGCTGATCGGCCGCATCGGCCAGCCGCGGCTGCATCGCCACAGCCTGCAGATCGAGATCCGTCGCCCGCTCTACATGGACGAGGCCACCCGCGAACGCAATGCCGGCTTCGAGCCGATGCGGGCGCACCTGGCGGCCCTGATGGAGCGGATCGCGGCCTACGTGCGCTCGCGGCTTCGCCGCTGAAACGCGCGCACGCGCGCGCTGCGGCCCTCAGCCCTTGCCTTCGGCCGGCGGGCGGGTGTCTTCCCAGACGTCCTGTTCCCAGCTTTCCTGCACCAGCGTGTTGCCGAGCCCGAGCAGGTCGCGGGCATGCTGCAGCGTCCACATGCCGGCCCGCGAGCGGCGCGGGTGGTTGGGCTGGCGCTCGAATTCCCAGGCCAGGTCGACCAATTCCTGCACCGTGGAAGCGTTGCTCACGCGGCTGTAGAGCTTGGAGCCGAACGAGGGCGGGTCGTAGTGCAGCGTCTGCCGCAGCAGCTCGCGCACCTGACCGATCAATTGATCTTCGGGACTTTCGGTCGGCCCGGGGGCAGGTGCCGCAGGCACGGGCGGTGGCGCCGGCTTTGGCGTGCGCGAAGCGGCGATCTTGGCCTTGGCCGGCGCGGGTGCGGCCGGCGCGGCGCGCCTGGCTTTCGGCTTGGCGGGCGGCGGCGGAGGCGACACCGGCTGGGTCACCTTCACCGTCGCCGCGGCCTTGGCCGCCGCAACGGGCGCGGGCGGCTGCCTGGCGGCTGCAGCAGGGGCCTTGCGCGCACCGGTCGACTGGGTTCGCGGCGTGCTGACCGAGCCCACCAGCTGGGCGAGCGCCTCCACCCGGCTCGAAGACAGCAGGTCCGGCTCGGCCACCGGCTCCGGCTGCGGCTTGGGGCGGACGGGCGCTGGCGCGGCTTCCTTTGGTGCCGGCGCGCGCGCCCGGGGCGCAGCGTCGGGAGGGGTGAGCACGGGGGGCGGGGCTTGCACCGCCACGGCGGCGGGCTCCACCATGGGCAGCGGCTCGGGTGTCGGTGCGGGCGTGGGCACGGGCACCGGCGCCGGCACCCTGACCTCCACGTCGGTGACCCTCAGGACGTCGAGAGCGCCCGGCTCGGTGATCACCGGCTCCGGTGCCGCCGCATCGGCCGGCATCTCCACCATGCCCAGGCGCACCAGCTCCTCGAAATGGCTCGTCTGCGAGCCGGCCTGCTGGGCCAGGCTCAGCACCTCCGCCAACGGCCGCCGGCCGTCGATCAGCAACAGGATGGTGCGGTACCGCTGCCCCAGCCCGTGCTTGCGCAGACGCAACTCGTCCTGGCCGAGCGCCGTCTTGGTCGGTACGTTGGAGGCAGGCATGAGGGGGTGGGCACGAACTTCCGCCGCCCATTGTGGCGCGCCGGCGCCCTGTGTTGGGGACTCAGGAGCCGGCGGCTCCGATGGGCGCGCCGCTGCGGGCGCCCAGCGGTGCCCGGCCGGCGTCCGGGCGTGCATAACGCGCCACACATTTGCCCAATCCGCCGCGGGGCGCGCGCTGCAGTGCAGCAAGCAGGCCGTGGGTCACACCGCTCGGCGGCAGGTCGTCGGCGAAGCGGCGCTCCACGTCGCGCTGCATGCGCAGCAGGAGGTGCGCCGTCACTTCGGCGTCGGCCAGCGCGCGGTGGGCGCGGCCGGAGCGCGGCAGTCCGTGGAAGTCGGCCAGCGTGCCGAGCTTGTGGTTGGGCGCCTCGTCGTACAGCCGGCGGGCGAGCAGCAGCGTGCAGGCGAAGGCCGGCTCGGCCGGGTGCGGTGCCTCGCAGCCGCAGTGCTGCAGCTCGGCCTGCCAGAAACCGCGGTCGAAGGCCGCGTTGTGCGCCACCAACGGGTGCGTGCCGACGAACCCGGCCGCCTCGCGCATCACCCGGTCGGCCGGCGGCGCGTCGTCGAGCATGGCGTTGCTGATGCCGGTGAGCCGCTCGATGAACGGCGGCACCCAGGCGCCGGTGCGCATGAGGCTCTGGTAGCGGTCGACGATCCGCCCCTCGCGCACCAGCACGATGGCCACTTCGGTGGCGCGGGCGCCCATGCGCGGCGACATGCCAGTGGTTTCGAAGTCGATGACGGCAATGGTTTCGGAGGGCGTGTCGGGCTGCATCGCGGCGGATTGTCCGGCATGCCCCTTGCCGCTTCTTCGTGAGCACAGCGCTCATGAAGAAAGGACCCGCCATGGACGCACACGAAATGCAGGCCTACGCCGCCTGGCGCCGCGGCCGCCACGACCTCGAGTCCAGCGCCTGGGAAGACCCCCGGCGCGACAACGACACGCCGCGCGCCGATCGCGACGCGGCCGCCGCCTTCGACACCGACATGCCGCGGGACTGGCGCGAGGACCGCATGGTCCATGCGCTGGGCCCGTGGCCCGACACACGTGCCTATGCGGACGAGGAAGACGAGGCCCGGCTGCGCATGAACTTCCCCGAAGCCCGCCGCGGCGGCGAACACGATGACGAGCGGCACCACTACCGCCGCTGGCGCGAGGCGTACATGAGCCGCCTGGACGAGGACTACGACGCCTGGCGCCGCGACCGCTTCTCGAGCGACTTCGAGGGCTGGCGCCGCCGGCGGGTGCGGCAGGTGCACGAGGCACAGGACGCAACGCCGGCTTCGGCACAGCAGCTGGGTGCGAGGGCCGAGGGCTCGGAAAGCGAGCAGATCGATACCTTGTTCGAGCGGTCGTGATCGCGCGCTGGACCAACACCGCTTGCCCCCGCGCGGTGACCTGAAATCGAAGCCTGTCTACAGTCGCCGCATGACCACCCGACTCTCACACCCCAAGGAAAAGCTCAAGTTCGTCCTGCTCGAGGGCATCCACCCCACCGCGGTCGATGCCTTGCAGAACGACGGCTACACCAACGTCGTCACCTCGCCCAAGGCCCTGGCCGGTGACGAACTCGCCAGCGTGCTGGCTGATGCGCATTTCGTCGGCATCCGCTCGCGCACCCACCTCACCGCCCAGGTGCTGGCCGCCGCGCCCAAGCTCACCGCGATCGGCGCGTTCTGCATCGGCACCAACCAGATCGACCTGGGCACCGCGATGCGCCGCGGCATCCCCGTGTTCAATGCGCCGTTTTCCAACACCCGCAGCGTGGCCGAGCTGGTGCTGGCCGAGATCATCATGCTGATGCGCGGCATCCCGCACAAGAACGCCGTGCTGCATCGCGGCGGCTGGGTCAAGAGCGCGGCGGGCTCGTTTGAAGTGCGCGGCAAGACGCTGGGCATCGTGGGCTACGGCCACATCGGCACGCAGATCGGCGTGCTGGCCGAGCAGCTGGGCATGCAGGTGGTGTTCCACGACGTGGAGGCCAAGCTGCCGCTGGGCAATGCGCGCCAGCTCGCGTCGCTGAAGGAGCTGCTGCAGGCGGCCGACGTGGTGAGCCTGCACGTGCCCGAGACGCCGCAGACGCAGGACATGATCGGCGCCGAACAGCTCGCGCTCATGAAGCCGGGCAGCCACCTGATCAACGCGTCGCGCGGCACGGTGGTCGATATCGACGCCCTCACCCGGGCGCTGGAAGACAAGCATCTGGCGGGCGCCGCCATCGACGTGTTTCCCGTCGAGCCCCAGGGCAACGACTCGGCCTTCGAGTCGCCGCTGGTGCGCTTCGACAACGTGCTGCTCACGCCGCACATCGGCGGCTCCACCGCCGAGGCGCAGGCCAACATCGGCCGCGAGGTGGTGGCCAAGCTCATCCGCTACAGCAACAACGGCTCCACCGTGTCGGCGGTCAACTTTCCCGAAGTGGCCCTGCCCGAGCACACCGGCCGCTGCCGCCTGCTGCACATCCACGAGAACGTGCCGGGCGTCATGGCACGGGTGAACGAGCGCTTCTCGGCGGCCGGCATCAACATCGCGTCGCAGTACCTGCGCACGAACGAGGAGGTGGGCTACGTGGTGATCGACGTGGACAGCACCGCGAGCCAGGTGGCGCTCGAGGAGCTGTGCGCGGTGCCCGGCACCATCCGCTGCCGGATCCTCTATTGACCACCCCCGTAGCGCCTGCGGCGCTCCCCCTCAAGGGGGCGCAGCCAGCGGCCCGGCGAAGCCGGTTCCGCGGCTGCCGCGCCGATCGCCGCGCCCTCGACGGGCCCGGCTCTCAGGGCCTCAATCGGCTCCCACCCGCGTCAGCGCCTTCACCAGGTCCGACTGGGTGATGATCCCCGCCAGCCTGCGCTCGGCGTCGATGATGGGGATGTGGTGGTGCCCGGTGTCCGAGAACAGCGGCACCAGTTCGGCGATGTGGCGGTCGGCGCTGGCCACGCGCACCTGGCGCGTCATGATCTGGCCCACCACCTCGGGCTTGGACGAATGCGTGGCGCGGGTCCAGCGGATCAACCGGCGCAGCCTGTCCTCGAAGCCCTCGTGCAGGTCGAGCTGCGCCTCGCGCATGAAGTCGGCCAGGGTCACGATGCCCACCACCCGCCGCACCGTGTCGACCACCGGCAGCGCCTTGATGCGCCGCTCGCGCAGCAGGGCCCAGGCATCCTGCAGCGGGGTGCCGTATTCCACCGTGGCGAGGTCGCGCGACATGATGTCCTCGCAGCGGATCTCGCCCAGCCGGCGCCGGTAGGCCCGCAGCTCGGCTTCCTCGAGCAGCGCACGCAGGTCGTCGCGCGGCACGTCGAGCACCTGGTTGTAGCGGGCCAGCACCGCGTCGAGATCGGCCTCGCTCACCAGCGTGCGTTCGGGCTTTGCCGCCGCGCTGGCCCCCTGCGCATGCGGGTAGCGCCGCCGCGTCGCGTTGTTGTAGGCCACGCCGGCGGCCACCAGCAGCAGCGAGTTGAGCAGCACCGGGAACAGCGCGAACCGGAAGTCCGACACGCCGGCCATCACCACCAGCAGGGCCGCGGCACCGCCGGGCGGGTGCAGGCAACGCAGCGCGAACATCACGCCGACAGCCAGTGCCACCGCCAGCGCGGCGGCCAGTTCGGGTGGCGCCACCCAACGCACGCAGGCAATGCCCACCAGGGCCGAGACCGTGTTGCCGCCCACCACGGCCCAGGGCTGCGCCAGCGGGCTGGCCGGCACGCCGAACACCAGCACGGCGCTGGCGCCCATGGGTGCCACGAGCCAGGGCAGCGCGGACCAGCCGGCGCCCGCCACGTGGCACAGCGCCGCGGTGAACAGGATGCCCAGGCCCGCCCCGCACACGACGCGCCAGCGCTCCTGGGCGTTCACCGCCATCGGCGCGGGGCGGAAGGCACGCAGCCAGTCGGCCAGGGACTGCAAAGGGGCTCGTCGGGAGGCGGTGCTCATCGCAGCAGGCAAAAAGCCGCGATTCTTCCATTCATGGATGAGCCCTTCAGCGTGGGGCCAATCACGGCGCGGCGAGCTCGAAGCTCGCCTGCAGCCCCTGCGTGGCGGAAGGCGCCACCCACACGTCGAAGAGGCCCGGCTCGACGGTGGGCTGCAGGTCGCGGCCGACGAAGGCGAGGTCGGCCGCCCGCAACGTGAACTCGACCTCGGCCGAGGCGCCCGGCGCGAGCCGCAGCTTGCGAAAGTCCTTCAGCTCGCGCACCGGCCGCACGACGCTGGCCACGCGGTCGTGCACATACAGCTGCACGGTCTCTTCCGCTTCGCGCAACCCGCGGTTGGTGACGCGCGCCTTCACCAGCAGCGTGCCGCCCCACGGCAGCCGCGCGTGGCTCAGCTGCAGGGCCTCGTAGTGGAAGCGGCCGTAGGTGAGGCCGTGGCCGAACGGGTACAGCGCTTCATGGGTCGCGTCGATGTAGCGGGCCTTGAAGTCGGAGGCCGGGTCCTGGGGCGGCAGCGGCCGCCCGGTGCGCCGGTGGGCATAGTGGTACGGCACCTGCCCCGCCGCCTGCGGAAAGCTCACGGGCAGCCGGCCCGAGGGGCTTGCATCGCCGAACAGCACGTCGGCCACCGCATGGCCGGTCTCCACGCCAAGGAACCAGGTCACGAGGAGGGCATGCGCGTGGCGCACCGCGCCTTCGAGCGCCAGCGCGCGGCCGTTGCGCAGCAGCACGATCGTGGGCTTGCCGGTGGCGGCCACCGCTTCGGCCAGCGCCTGCTGCGCTGCAGGCAGCGTGATGCTCGTGCGCGAGCGCGCTTCGCCGGACATCTGCGCGCTTTCACCCAACGCGAGCAGCACCACGTCGGCCCGGCGCGCGGCGGCCGCGGCCGCGGCGACGCCGCCGCGCACCGGCTCGTTCACGCCCGCGCCCTTCACCACCGTCAGCAGGGTGGGGTCGGCAAGCGCGGCGCGCAGGCCCTGCGCCAGGCTCACCGGCGCGTCCGCGGCAGGGAACAGCGTCCAGGGCCCGAAGAGGTCGGCCGCGTTGCGGCCGTCGGCTTCGTCGCCGGCAAACGGGCCGATCAATGCGATGCGCCGGCCGGCCTTGGGCAAGGGCAGCAGCCCGCCTTCGTTGCGCAGCATCACCATCGACTTGCGAGCGGCCTCGCGTGCGAGCGCGCGGTGCCCGGGCCATGCGGCCGGCTCCTCCGCCTCGAGCCCGCGAAACGGCCGCTCGAACAGGCCCAGCCGCTTCTTCAGGCGCAGCACGCGGCGCACGGCTTCGTCGAGCCGCGCCACGGGCACCTCGCCGGCCTGCACCAGGGCCGGCAGGTGCTGCAGGTACAGGCCGCTTTGCATGCTCATGTCCACGCCGGCCAGGAACGACAGCTTCGCGGCTTCGCGCCCGTCAGCCGCAAAGCCGTGCGCGATGAGTTCCTCGTCGGCCGTGTAGTCCGACACCACCACGCCGTCGAAGCGCCATTCGTCACGCAGCACGCCGGTGAGCAGTTGGCCGTTGGCATTGGACGGGATGCCCGAGATGTCGTTGAACGAGGTCATCATCGCCGCCGCGCCGGCCTCCACCGCGGCAAGAAACGGCGGGAGGTACACCTCGTGCAGGGTGCGCGGCGACAGGTCGGCGCTGTTGTAGTCGAGCCCGCCGTCGGCCGCGCCATAGGCGGCGAAATGCTTGGCGGTGGCAGCGACGCGGCTTTCGGGCGACTGGAAGCCGCGCACGCGCGCCTGGGCCAGGCGGCGGGCCAGGAGCACGTCTTCGCCGGCGCCTTCCACGCCGCGGCCCCAGCGGGCGTCGCGGGCGATGTCCACCATCGGCGCGAAGGTCCAGTGGAAGCCATCGGCGGCCGCCTCCACCGCCGCGGCACGCGCGGTGCGCTCGGCGAGGTCCGGGTCCCAGCTCGCCGCCTCGGCCAGCGGCACCGGGAACACCGTGCGAAACCCATGGACCACGTCGGCTGCGAACAGCAGCGGGATGCCCAGCCGCGATTCATGCACCGCCAGCTGCTGCGCCCGCCGCTTGGCCGCCTGCCCGGCGCCGTTGAACAGCCCCGTCACGCGGCCGGCGCGAATGTCGGCCTCCTGCTCGGCCAGGCTGCGGATGTGCAGCGCGGGGTTCGACAGCGCGCCGCTCGCGGGCGCGTACAGGTTGAGCTGGCCGGCCTTTTCTTCGAGCGTCATGCGCTCGAGCAGCGACTCGAGGTCGCGGTCGTCCGGGGCCGCGGCCACGCTCGCGCACCACACGCCGCCCCACAGCGCCGTCACCAGGGCCACCACCATGCCTCGCATGTCTTGCATATGGCCCGCGACGCTAACTCACTCCAGCACGAAGCGCCACACCGCCACGCGCGCCAGCGAGAACTGCCCCCACCAGAAGTGCATGAGCGTGAGCAGCATCGACAGCCCCCACAGCAGGTGCACC
>CAMLNA010000061.1 GCA_946481025.1 uncultured Rivibacter sp. | reverse complement strand
CTTGTTTGCAAGCCGCTCGTACCACAGGGTCGATTTGCCAGAGCCGTTGTGCCCGGCCAGCACGAAGGCGGGCGGGCGTGATTCACCGTCCAGGGCTTCGGCCAGGAGCCGGTCGAGCGACGGTGGTCTTCGGCTCACGCAATCTTGGACTTGAGCGCCTGGAATCTGCCGTTGACCAGGCGTCCGACCGTGCGGGAGCCATCAGCGGCCTCGCGCACGATCTTGGTCGGGTCGGCGGGGTACACCGAATACGCGTAGATCCCGCTTCGGTTCCCGTGGCCGAAAACTGCCTGCTTCGGGATGCCCGGCTTCTTGAGGGCCTGACCGGCCTTGGTCACCAGGACGGACGCGGTATCTCCCGGCTGAACCTCTGCTTCGCGGCCGAGGGCCTTGCTACCGACCCGAACCAGCACAAAACGGGTTCCGAGCGCTGCGACGGGCTGACCCGTCACGGCTTGGCGCTTGGTCGTCTTGAGGCTGCTCGGCTTGGTGCTCATGGAAGAACCTGTGCTGGGAAGGCGTAGTGTGCCACTGCAGGCCTGCAAGCCTGGAGGCACTCAACGGCGACTGAAGAACTCCCACATCACGTCATTGGCCGAGATCGCCGTCGAAGGCGACTCGGCCGCGCGTGCCTTGGTGCCGCCGGGCCACGAGTGGCCGCCGGATTCGGTGACGCACGACTGCACCCGGGTGCCGCCGCGGCAGGGCTCGTGCACCTCGCAATAGGCCCCCGCCTTCTCGAGCACCCGCTTCGGCGCCGCCGCTGCACAACCGTTGAGCCGGGACCACTTCGCCACGCTGTCCGGCACGGACACGTAGTCGGTCACGAGGTGTGCGGCCATCGAGTCGGGACCGGCACCGCCCTCGAACAGCACGTGCGTGTCGTTCTTCGCATGGATGTGGAGCACCGACACGGGCCGCGCCGGCGTGCAACCCGTGGTGTTGTCGGTGCCGGCCACCGGCGCGATGGCACCGAAGACGTCGGACGCTTCGCAGGCCAGCCGGTAGGCCATCATGGCGCCGTTGGACATGCCGGTGGCGTAGACCCGTTGCGGGTCGATGTCGAGTTGCGCGCGCACCCGCGCCACCACTTCGCGGATGAACCCCACGTCGTCGACCTTGGCGTCGCGCGCCGCGCCGCAGCAGCGGCCGGCGTTCCAGGTGGCCAGCTTGCCGCTGGCGAGCCTGCTGTAGCCGTTGGGGAACACGACCACGAAACCTTCGCGTTCGGACATGGTGACGAGGCCGTACCGGGCGTCGTCGGCCTGGAAGTCCATGTTGCCGCCGCCACCGTGCAGGGCCACCAGCAGCGCAGCCGGCGTGTCCGGACGGTAGCCGGCCGGCACGTGCACGCGGTAGGCGCGTGTGAGGCCGCCGTGCTGCAGCGTGAAGCGGTGATCGCCTGGCGCGAGCGGGCCGGCGGGGGGTGTCTGCTGCCGGCGTTCCTTGAGCCACTGGCGGACCGGGCCGTCCTGCGCCGCTGCGTGCGGCGGCAGCGAAAGTGCCAACACGGTCAGCAGCAGGGCAGCACGCAGGTGCATCCAGGGCCTAGTTGAGCCGCGGCCCGCGTGGCAGGCCGGCCTCGTCGTAGTAGCGGCGATGAGTGATCCATGCGGCCAGCCAGATGAGCAGGGGCAGGCCGGCGAAGGTCAGCACCCAGGGCCAGTGGCGGGCGAGGAACTCGCGGGCGCGCTCCGTCCAGGACATGCCGTCGACGACGGGGGTTGCAGGCCCGGCGGGCCCGGGTTGCGGGGTCGCCGCAGGAGACGGCAGGGGCGTTGGTGCGGGTGTGGCTGCAGGCGTGGGTGTTGCCGTCGGTGTTGCCGTGGGGGCAGGCGTCGCCGTGGGTTGCGGCGCGCGGGTCGGCGTGGGGGCCGGGGTCGCCGCCGGCGTCGGCTTCGGTGTGGCCGTGGCGGCCGCGGCGCCATCGGGTGCACTGGCGGCCGCCTGCTCGGCTGCCGCACCTCGGCGCAGCAGGACCTTGTAGGCCCCGCCCTCGCAGGTGCCCACCACCTTGGCGCCCGGCGGTGTCCTGGTGGCGGCGGGCACGGATTCGAGGGTGAAGCCCGGCACGCGGATGCGTGCGGCCAGCGTTTCCTTGAACTGGTCGCAGCCGGCGCTTTGCGCATGCACGGGCCCGAAGCCCAGCAGGCCGGCGGCAAGCATGAGCGGGGGCGCCAGCATGCCCAGGGATGCGGTAGGGCGCGGCGCGCGTACGGTGGTCATGGCGGCAAGAAGCGGTGTCGGCAAGAGTGCGAAGTATCCGCACTGTGGGGCCCCGCCTCCCATCCCCGTAGCGGGGGATGCCCTTGTGTTGTGCACCGGCGGCAACAGCGCCGCGTGCAGGAAGCCTCAGCCTGCCGTGGAAGCCCGCTCGACGATGCGAAAGCCCACGTCGAACACGCGCTCCCCGGCGGCCTCGCCCCGGCAGCGCTGCACGATGAGCTCGGCCGAGCGGCGTCCGATCAGTGCGCCGTCCACCTGCACCGTGGTGAGCGAAGGCTCCAGGTGCGCGGCGAAGTCCGCGTCGCCGAAGCCGCACACCGCCAGGTCCTGCGGCACCCGCAGCCCGCGCGCGCGCGCTTCGGTGAGCACCCCCTGTGCCAGCCCGTCGGAGCTGCAGAAGATCGCATCGATCGCCGGGTCCCTTGCCAGCAGCTCGGCGCAGGCGCGCCGGCCGAGCGCGAGGTTGCTGGGCGCGGGCACGACCGCCGTGGGTACGTCGTGCCCCACCACCGAAAGAAAGCCTTCACGCCGCACGGCGGCACGCTGGTCGTTCGCGGTGGCAATGGCCACGCGCTTGAAGCCCCTGCCCATGAAATAGCCCGCCACCGCGGCGCCCACCTTCAGGTGCGAAAAGCCCACCACCATGTCCACCGGCCGGTCGCTGAGGTCCCAGGTCTCGACGACCGGGATGCCGAGCTTGCGCAGGCGGTCGGTCTGCGTGGCGGTGTGCAGCAGGCCGGCGACGACGATCCCGTCGACCCGCCGGCCCACCATGGTGTCGATCAGTGCGGCCTCGCGCGCGTGGTCGTAGCCCGTCTGGCCGAGGATGAGCTGGTAGCCCGCGCGGTCGAGTTCTTCGGTGAGCGCCTGCACCGTCGGCAGGAACTGGGGCACCGAGATCACCGGCACCAGCGCGGCCACCGCCATGCTGCGCCGGGACTTGAGCCCTCCGGCGAGGAAGTTCGGGATGTAGCCGGTGTCCTCGACCGCCTGGCGCACCCGCTCGATGGTGGCCTTGGACACCACCTCCGGGTTCGCCAGTGCCCGCGACGCAGTGATGAGCGACACGCCGGCCGCCTTGGCGACGTCGTGCAGCGTGATCGACTTGGTGCGTTTCGCGGGCGGCATGTGCGGTGGGCGGTCGGGCGGGGCAGCGGATTGTCCGACAACGGCGAGGGGCAACTCTTGCCGTCAGAAATGATAACGTTATCATCGTTGGCATCAGGCCAGGGTTTCGGTATGAGCCTGCTGGTATGTCAGGGTTTTCCCTGCTCTTGAGTAAAACATGACAACGTTGTCACTTGCCCACGTGAACGCCTTCGCCAGCGCCCCGGACCGCATCGAGTGGCTGCGCCTGTCGTCCTGCTACCTGCCGCTGGCCACGCCCATCAGCGACGCCAAGGTGCTGACCGGCCGGCAGAAGCCCATGACCGAGATCGCGATGCTGTTCGCCGAGGTCATGACCCAGCAGGGTCACCAAGGCCTGGGCTTCAGCTACTCCAAGCGCGCCGGCGGCCCGGGCCAGTTCGCGCATGCGAAGGAAGTGGCCCCCGCGCTCATCGGCGAGGACCCGAGCGACATCGCCCGGCTCTGGAACAAGCTCTGCTGGGCCGGTGCCTCGGTGGGGCGCAGCGGCCTCGCGGTGCAGGCCCTGGGCGCCTTCGACGTGGCGCTGTACGACCTGAAGGCCAGGCGCGCCGGACTGTCGCTCGCCAAGCTGCTGGGCGCGCACCGCGACTCGGTGCGCTGCTACAACACCTCGGGGGGCTTCCTGCACACGCCGCTGGAGCAGCTGCTGGTCAATGCCGCCGCCTCGCGCGAGCGCGGCATCGGCGGCATCAAGCTCAAGGTCGGCCAGCCCGACACCCGGCTCGACGTGCGGCGTGTCGAAGCGGTACGCCGTCACCTGGGCGATGACATGCCGCTCATGGTGGACGCCAACCAGCAGTGGGACCGGCCGACCGCGCAGCGCATGTGCCGCACTTTCGAGCCGTTCAACCTGGTGTGGATCGAGGAGCCGCTCGACGCCTACGACCACGAAGGCCACGCGGCGCTGGCCGCGCAGTTCGACACGCCCATCGCCACCGGCGAGATGCTGACCAGCGCCGCCGAACACGGCGAGCTGATCCGCCACCGCAGCGCCGACTACCTGATGCCCGATGCGCCGCGGGTGGGGGGCATCACGCCGTTCCTCAAGATCGCCTCGCAGGCCGAACACGCGGGCCTCATGCTCGCCCCGCACTTCGCGATGGAGCTGCATGTGCACCTCGCGGCGGCGTATCCCACCGAGCCCTGGGTCGAGCACTTCGACTGGCTGGAGCCCCTGTTCAACGAACGGCTCGAGATCGGCAACGGCCGCATGCAGGTGCCCACGCGGCCGGGCCTCGGCCTGAGCCTGAGCGAGCAGGCCCGCGCCTGGACCCGCGAGCAGGCCGAGGTCGGCAAGCGCCCGTAGGCCCACCCCTTTCATTCAACGGCGCCGGCAGTGCGCCGCAACCACAGGAGACACACCATGAAGAGACTCTTCACCGCGCTGGCCCTGGGCCTCGCCTTCACCGGCGGGGCGCTGGCCCAGGCCTGGCCCGCCCGGCAGCCCGTCACGCTGCTCGTGCCGTTCCCGCCCGGCGGCTCCACCGACCTGATCGCCCGCTCGCTCGCGCCCAGGTTGCAGGAGCAGCTGGGCGGCACCTTCGTCATCGACAACAAGGCGGGTGCGGGCGGCACGCTCGGCGCGGGCCTCGCCAAGCGCGCCGCGCCCGACGGCTACACGATCTTCGTGTCGTCGCTCGGGCCGTTCGTGATCGGGCCGCACCTCATCAAGAACGTGCAGTACGACCCGCTGAAGGACTTCGACTACCTCACGGTGGCCGTGCAGGCGCCCAACGTGCTGGCGGTGCCTGCGGGCTCGCCGCACAAGTCGCTCGCCGACGTGATGGCCTTCCTGAGGGCCAACCCGGGCAAGATGAGCTTCGCCTCGGCCGGCAACGGCACCAGCGACCACCTCACCGCCGAGCTGTTCTGGCAGACCACCGGCACGAGCGCGGTCCACATCCCCTACAAGGGCGGTGCGCCGGCCATGTCGGACCTCATCGGCGGCCAGGTCGATGCGAGCTTCATGAACATCAACACCGGCCTGCCCAACATCAAGGCCGGCAAGCTGCGCGCGCTGGCCATCACCAGCTCGAAGCGCTCGCCCCTGCTGCCCGACGTGCCCACGATGGAAGAGCTCGGCCACAAGGGCGTGACCGTGTATTCGTGGCAGGCGTTCGCCGCGCCCAAGGGGCTGCCGTCCGACATCAAGGGCAAGCTGCATGCGGCGCTGGTGGCCGGCCTCAACGATCCGCAGGTGAAGCCCAAGCTGCTGGAGCTGGGCTTCGAGATCGTGGGCAACACGCCCGAGCAGTTCACCGCCTTCCAGGCGAGCGAGTTCGCGCGCTGGAAGCAGGTCATCGAGACCGGAAAGATCACCGCAGACTGATGGCCCCCCCGTAGCGGCCGGCGGACCGGCAAAGCCGGATCCGCGGCGTCTGCCGGGCCGCGCCGACGTGCTGCGCACGCCAGTGCGGGCTCCGTGCACGCGCAAGTGGCGCAACTGAAAAAGAGAGGCGTATCCCATGACTGAAACCGCAGGCACACATCGCGAACCGCTCTACATCACCATGCACGAGGCCGACAACGTGGCCATCGTGGCCAACGACGGCGGCCTGCCGGCGGGCACGAGGTTCGCGTCGGGCCTCGTGCTCGTGGACAAAGTGCCGCAGGGGCACAAGGTGGCGCTTGCCGACATCGCGGCCGGCGAGGCGGTGCGGCGCTACAACGTGGTCATCGGCCGTGCGGTGCGCGACATCCCGAAGGGCTGCTGGGTGCACGAGCGCCTGCTCGAGATGCCCGAGGCCCGCTCGCTCGACGGCCTGCCCATCGCCAACGTGAAGGGGCCCTCGCTGGCGCCGCTGGAGGGCTATACCTTCGAGGGTTACCGCAACGCCGACGGCACGGTGGGCACGCGCAACATCCTCGCCATCACGACCACGGTGCAGTGCGTGTCGGGCGTGGTGGAGTTCGCCGTCAAGCGCATCAAGGAAGAGCTGCTGCCCCGGTATCCCAACGTCGATGACGTGGTCGGCCTGGAGCACACCTACGGCTGCGGCGTGGCCATCGACGCGCCCGACGCCATCGTGCCGATCCGCACGCTGCGCAACATCTCGATGAACCCGAACTTCGGCAACGAGGTGATGGTGGTGAGCCTGGGCTGCGAGAAGCTGCAGCCCGAGCGGCTGCTCCCGCCGGGTTCGTTCGCGATCGTCGACGAGCGCAACGTCGCCGACGTCGGCGCGACCGAAGACGCCAGGCTCGATGTGGTGTGCCTGCAGGACGATGCGCATGTGGGCTTCATGTCGATGATCGACTCGATCATGAGCATGGCCGAAGAACACCTCGAACGGCTCGACGCCCGGCGGCGCGAGACGGTGCCGGCGAGCGAGCTCGTGGTGGGCGTGCAGTGCGGCGGCAGCGACGCCTTCAGCGGCGTGACGGCCAACCCCGCGGTCGGCTTCTGCACCGACCTGCTGGTGCGCGCCGGCGCCACCGTGATGTTCAGCGAGGTGACCGAGGTGCGCGACGGCATCGACCAGCTCACCTCGCGCGCCAGCAGCGCCGAAGTGGCCGACTCGATGATCCGCGAGATGGCGTGGTATGACGCCTACCTCGGCAAGGGCCGGGTGGACCGCAGCGCCAACACCACGCCGGGCAACAAGAAGGGCGGCCTGTCGAACATCGTCGAAAAGGCCATGGGTTCCATCGTGAAGAGCGGCAGCGCGCCGATCTCCGGCGTGCTGTCGCCGGGCGAGAAGCTGCGCGACCGCGGCATCGAGCAGGGGCTGGTGTACGCGGCCACCCCGGCGAGCGACTTCATCTGCGGCACGCTGCAGCTGGCCGCCGGCATGAACCTGCACGTCTTCACCACCGGCCGCGGCACGCCCTATGGCCTGGCCGCCGTGCCGGTCATCAAGGTGGCTACCCGCAGCGACCTCGCGCGTCGCTGGCACGACCTGATGGACGTGAACGCCGGGCGCATTGCCGACGGCCAGGCGAGCATCGAGGACGTGGGCTGGGAACTCTTCCGCCTGATGCTCGACGTGGCCAGCGGCCGCAAGAAGACCTGGGCCGAGCAGTGGAAGCTGCACAACGCGCTGGTGCTGTTCAATCCGGCGCCGGTGACCTGAGGTAGGCGGGACCGCGGCGCGCCTTCAGCGGGCCGGCGCCTGCCGGTGGCGGGCATCGAGACGGCACGCAAGTTGCCGGACGAGACGCAGCCATGCCGCCTGCCATGCGACACCTTGCCCCTCGAGACCTTTGCTGGGTGCCCACCTGGAACCCCGACTTTCCAGGGATCGGCCTGGAGCACGTCCGCGTCGTGGCAGGAGGGGTCGACAGCGCCCTCGTCGCCGTCGATGAAGACGATGTTCCGTTCCGCCTGAGCTACCAGCTGCACTGGGACGAACCCGCTGGCCTGCTTCGCCGGGCCGAGCTGCGGGCATGCAAGGGATCGCAGGTTCGGTCGTTGTCGCTGCGCATCGATGACGCCGGCCGTTGGCTGGGCGCCGCAGGCGAGCACCTGGGTCATCTCGATGGCTGCGTCGACATTGACATCTGGCCCACGCCCCTGACAAACAGCTTTCCCATATGGCGGAGCGACCTTCGGATCGGGGAGCGTCGAGAGTTCCGGATGGCATGGGTGTCCGCTCCCGATCTCACGGTTGAAGCAAAAGCCCAGGCGTATACGCGGCTGGAGGATCGCCTGTACCTGTTCGAAAGCCTGGACGGAACCGGCTTCAAGGCCGAGTTGCCGGTCGATGGAGACGGTTTCGTTCTCCACTATCCGGAGCTGTTCAACCGCGTCGCCTTGCCTGCCTGACAGGGCTTGAAGGCGCAGGCGCGATCCCCATCAACCACGCGGCCTTGCCGGGGCGGCGGCGGCTGCCGGAGCCGGCGGCGCTTCCTCGAGGTGCGCGAGCTCCGGCCAGATGCGGTCCCAGTCGGCGGGTCGCAGGTCCCAACGGCGCACCGCGCCTTCTGTGGCGCGTTCCAGCGCAGCGCAATGTTCGGCCGGGACGGGGCGCGTCCCGTGGGCCATTTGCGAGAGGAAGGCGGGCGCGAGGCCGACCTTCCGGGCCACCGCGACGATGCGGCCGCGCTCGGCGCTCAGGTACGTTGAGAGCTTCATCGACGCGCCTCCCCGGCGTAGCGTTGCTATGTTCGATCGGCATGAATATATAGCAAGGCTAGGCAATGCAAACGATAGCATTGCTTATGCGAGCGACAGCCACATCGACGCGAGAGAAGGAAGCCCACGCGCTCAAGCGCCTGTTCGAGGATCGCAGCGACCTCAGCCAGGCCCGGTTCGGCAAGGAGCACGGCCTCGGCACGGCCGGCATGGTGTGGCAGTACCTCAATGCCCATCGGCCGATCAACCTGCATGCCGCCATGAAGTTCGCCAAGGGACTGGGCGTGCGCATCCAGGACTTCAGCCCCAGGCTGGCCGCCCAGGCGAGAGCTGCGGCGCTCGGCGCGGGCGAGACGGGGCTGCTGGCGCGCGAGCCGGACCCGCGCCCCTATGCCGCTGCCCAGGCGGAGGCCCGGTTGCAACAGGGGGCGGTGCTGGTGCAGCTGCTCGGCCGCGCCTCCAGGGAAGAGCGGCAGCGCATCCTCGATGAGCTGCGCATCCTCGCCGTGAGGAACCGCGAGCGCCTGTCGCCCGAAGAGCTGGCGCTTTGCCTGGACGTGCTCGACCGTCTCGAGTCCGCCAGGGCGGGCAAGCCCCGCAGGAAGCCGCGCACCCCGGCGACGAAGTAGCCTCGCCATGCGGCGTCGCCACAATGCGCGGATGCGCCATCCTTCGCTCACCATCTTCGAAGGCCGTACCGCGGACCGCAACCCGCGTGCCATGGCGGGCGCCCGCCTGCTCGGCGCGGTGCTGGCTGAACACCTGGGCGTCTCGCCGGCCCGCATCGGCGTGCCGTTGCCTCCGCTCGGACAGGGCTGGCAACAGGAGCTCGAGGCTGCGCGGCCCATGCTGCAGGCGCTGGCGGCGCACCTCGCGGCCGAGCTCGAGGCGGGCAAGCCGGTGCTGACCGTGCTGAATCGCTGCGCCAGCAGCCTGGCCACGCTGCCGCAGGTGGCATGCCGGCGACCCGACGCCTGCGTCGTGTGGTTCGATGCCCATGCCGATGCCAACACGCCCGAGACCTCGGCCACCGGCTACCTGGGCGGCCTCGTGCTCACCGGAGCGAGCGGCGCATGGGACAGCGGCCTGGGTGCCGGGATGCCGCTCGCGAGCGTGGTGCTGGTGGGGTCGCGCGACATCGATCCGGCTGAGCAGGCGCTCATCGATGCGGGCGTCCTGCGGCACGTGGAGCCCGGCGCGGGCCTGCCCGGCCGGCTGGCCCGCGCGGTGGGTTCCCGGCCGGTGTACGTGCACCTCGACTGCGATGTGCTCGATGCGGGCCTGCTGCCCACCGAGTACCAGGTCGATGGCGGCCTGTCCTTCGACGACCTGCATGCGGCCTGCGCCGTGCTGGCCGAACGCGAGGTCGTGGGCCTGGAGCTGGCCGAGTTCGAAGCCTCGTGGCCGGGCGCAGGTGCGCCCGAGGTGTCGCCCGCCCCGCTCGTCAGCGCGATCGAGCCGTTGCTGCAGCGCCTCGGTGCCGCAGCCGGCCTGTGCGCCTGCCGCAGCTGATACAGCACCTGTTCGATCGCTGCTGCCTGTGCCTGTGCGCACTGCCGCGGCGCGCCTATGGTGCGGGCCATGGACACGCTGCCCCTCAGACGCTCGATCCCTGCCCCTCGTGCGGTGCGACTTCAATGGCTGCAGCGCTGGCGGCAGCGCATCGCCGCCGGCTGGCGGTGGATGCTGCGCAGCGAGGAAGAGAAATTCCTGGCCGGCGCCACCGGGCTGGACGACCTGGAGCGCCGGCTCAAGGCGCTGGAGCGGCGCGGAGGCGCCGCCGGGGCGCTGCCACCCGCTGCATCACCCTGGCACTGGTGAGTTCGCGCAGCGCGTCCTTGCCCACCCAGCGCGCGGTCGGGTCCTGCGACGCGGCGAGCCGGCGCGCCACCTCGGCGGCGGCGGCATGGAGCGCGGCGTTTCGCTTGCCGACGGCCCGCAGCGCCATGTTCACCGCCTTCCTGACGAAGTTGCGGTCATCGCCGGCCGAGGCTTCGATGAGTTGGAGCCCCTGCAGGAACGGTGCGTCGGCGCAGGCCTTGTCGTGCACGGCCAATGCCCACAGCAGCGCAAAGCCGGCGCGCTTCTCGAATTCGGGTTGCCGTGCCGCCCAAGGCGCCACCTTCTGCCAGGCATGGGCCGTGCGATCGAACAGCGCGAAGCAGGCGGTGTCGCACAGCGCCCAGCTGTCGAAGTCCTTGCACCAGCGGTCCATCTGGGCGGCGCTCACCCGCGCAGGCTCGTCGATGAAGGTGGCCAGCAGGCGCGCTTCGTAGCGGTCGGTGGCCCACAGTGCCGCGGCGAGATCGTGGTCCGGGCCGATCTGGCGGGCGAGCTTGCGCAGGTCGGCCACCGACACGCCGAAGGCCTTGTCCGACGGAATGGCAAAACGCGCCAGGCCCTCGAGCGTGGCGCGTCTTGCATGCTGCGCAAGCCACGCGAGCGTGGCCTGCAACTGCGCTTCGGTGGCGGCGGCGGCGCGGCTCAGGAGGCGGCTGCCTTGAGGTAGCGCATCTCGAGATGCCGGGCATCGGTGAGGTGCAGCCTCACCATCAGGCGCTCGAACCACGTGAGCGGCTGGATGCGCCCGTCGGGCAGCATCAGCACGGGCCCGAGGATGGGCTCGTCTTCGATCTTGGATTCCTGGTACTGCGGCTGCTTCGCAAAAGCGTCCATTCCCGTTCTCCTTGCTGAGGGCCCCCGGGAATTCTAGGGACGCCGTTGCCCGACGAGAAGCCCGGTGCGTACCCTCGCGTCCCTCCTTCGGGGGCCGCCGGCGCGCTCGACATTCAGGCGTGCTCAAATCGCCAGCTTCCCGCTACTTGGAGGCACCATGACCTACATGCTGTTGATGGTGGAGCCCACCGGCCAGCGCCAGACCCGCACGCCGGCCGAAGGGCGCGAATGCTACGAGCGCATGGTGCGCTTCGGCGACGAACTGAAAGCCCGCGGCCAGTTGCTCGCGGTCGAATCGCTGCGTTCGCACGACGAGGCTTCCCGTGTGGAGGTGCGCAACGGCAAGACCCGCGTGGTCGACGGGCCGTTCGCCGAGGCCAAGGAAATGGTCGGCGGCTTCTTCCTCGTCGACTGCAAGACCCGCGAGGAGGCACTGGCCATCGCGGCACGCTGCCCGGCGGCCGAATGGTGCACGGTCGAGGTCCGTTCACTGGCACCTTGCTACGAGGAATCGACGGCTGACGCCCCCGCAGTCACCGCTGCCGCGGCGTGACCTGTCCCTAGGGTTTTCACCTAAGCGCCGGCTTGTCGAAGCCGGCGCGCTCCGTTCGTCGTGGGTTCGTGGGCGCAAGGCGCCGCATTGAACGAACCCCTCGACCCAGGAGCACCTCATGAAGACCCTCACCCTCGTTGCCGTCGTGGCCGTTGCCGCGCTCTCGGCGCTGCTGATGATCGCCGCCCGCAAGCCCGACACCTTTGCGGTGCAGCGCTCGGCCACCATCGCCGCCAGTGCCGAGAAGATCCATCCGCTGATCAACGACCTGCGCAGCTTCAACACCTGGAATCCCTACGAGCGCAAGGACCCGAACATGCGCCGCAGCTACCGCGGCAATGCGCGGGGCCCGGGCGCAGGCTACGACTTCGCCGGCAACAAGGAGGTCGGCACCGGCAGCATCGAGATCACCGATTCGCGCACGCACCGCGTCGAGATGAAGCTCGAGATGTACGAGCCCTTCGAGGCGCGCAACGTCGTCGAATTCACGCTGGTGCCGCGCGGCGAGTCCGCCACCGAAGTCACCTGGGCGCTGCGCGGCCCGGCCAACTTCGTCAGCAAGCTGATGAGCGTGTTCTTCGACATGGACCAGATGATCGGCCGCGATTTCGAGGCCGGCCTGGCCAACCTGAAGGCGCTGGCCGAGCGCCCCTGAGCGGGGGCCGCATGCCGACCACGCTTTCGCAGTTCTTCCTGTTCAACCCGTCACGACACCCCCTTCATCAAGGAGTCGCCCGCCATGGCACAGCAGATCTACGTGAACCTCCCCGTCAGGGACCTCGAGCGCTCGAAGGCGTTTTTCGCGAAGCTGGGCTACGGCTTCAACCCGCAGTACACCAACGAGCAGGCGGCCTGCATGGTGGTGAGCGAGGACCACATCTACGTGATGCTGCTGGTGGAAAGCTTCTTCCAGACCTTCACGAAGAAGCCGGTGGCCGATGCGACGAAAAGCACCGAGGTGCTGGTGTGCCTGTCGTGCGAAAGCAGGCAGCAGGTCGATGACCTGGTGGCCAAGGCGCTCGCTGCCGGCGGCAGTGCGCCCAACCCGAAGCAGGACCTCGGCTTCATGTACAGCCACGGTTTCGAAGACCTCGACGGCCACGGCTGGGAGCTGGTCTACATGGACCCGAACGCGGTGATGCCGCAGGACTGACCGAAGGCAACCCGTCCTGCCGGCGCGTCAGGCCAGCAGGACGGGTTGCATCACCTGCGCCACCCAGTCCATGAACGCCTGCACCCGCTTCGGCAGGTGCCGGCGGTTTGCATAGAGCAGCGACACCGCCATCGGCGGTGCGCGGAATTCGGGCAGCACTTCCACCAGGCGCCCGGCCGCGAGCATCGGCGCCAGACCCATCTCCGGCGCCTGGATCAGGCCCACCCCGGCAAGGCAGGCCGCCTCGTAGGCCTCGGAGTTGTTGACGGTCAACGCGCCGGCCATCGGCACCGAGCGGGTTTCGCCGCTGGCTGCGTCCACATACTCGAAGCCTGCCGACCGGCCGCCGAGCGTGGGCACGTAGTGCACCAGCCGGTGCTGCGCCAGGTCGGCCAGCGCGCGCGGCGTGCCGTGCCGCGCGAGGTAGGCGGGGCTCGCGAAGTTCTTCTGCAGGCAACGCCCCAGCGGCCGGGCCACCAGGGTCGAATCGGAGAGCGGGCCCACCCGCAGCACGCAATCGAAGCCCTCGCGTACCAGGTCCACCCGCCGGTCGGTGCTGCTCAGCTCCACCTCGACCTGCGGATGCGCCGCCAGGAACTCGGGCAGCCGCGGCACCACCAGCTGGCGGGCCGCGCCCAGGGGCATGTCGACCCGCAACCGGCCGTTCAGCGCCTCGTGCGCGGGGCGGAACATGGTCTGCAGCTCGTCCATGTCGGCCAGCAGGTCGCGGCAGCGCTCGTAGAAGGCGCGGCCGTCCTGCGTGAGCTCGACCCGGCGGGTGGTCCGGTGCAGCAGCCGGGTGCCCAGCAGTTCTTCGAGGCGCTGCACCGAGGTCGATACGCTGGCCTTGGGCAGGCCGAGGCTGGCCGCCGCCTGGGTGAAGCTGGCCAGTTCGGCCACGCGGACGAAGGCGAGCATGGCGTCGAGCGGGTTCATGGCTCGATTGTCGTTCCGGTGTGAACAGTTTTATCGGGATCAGCGCATTTATCCGGTGAGGTTCGCTCAATAGACTGCCCTTCATGCCACTTCCGGCACCCACCCCTCGAAGGAGCCTTGTCATGAGCACCCCCGTATCCACCCCTCGCAAGATCACTCTCATCACCGGCGGCAGCCGCGGCCTGGGCCGCAACGCCGCACTGGCCGTGGCGGCGCGCGGCGGCGACCTGATCGTCACCTGGCGCAACCGCCGCGACGAGGCCGACGCCGTGGTCGCCGAGGCCGAAAGGCTGGGCGCCCGTGCCGTGGCACTGCAGCTCGACGTGGGCGACAGCGCCTCGTTCCCGCGCTTTGCCCAGGCCGTGAAGGACGCCTTGCGCCGGCACTGGCAGCGCGAGCGCTTCGACCACCTGGTCAACAACGCCGGCGTGGGCGTGCATGCCGCGTTCGCCGACACCACCGAGGCCCAGTTCGACGAGCTGGTGAACGTGCACCTGAAGGGGCCGTTCTTCCTGACGCAGGCGCTGCTGCCGCTGCTCAACGACGGCGGGCGCATCGTCAACATCTCGAGCGGGCTGGCGCGGTTCGCGCTGCCGGGCTATGCGGCCTATGCCGCGATGAAGGGCGCGATGGAGGTGCTGACGCGCTACCAGGCGAAGGAACTGGGCTCGCGGCGCATCACCTCCAACATCGTCGCGCCGGGCGCCATCGAAACCGACTTCGGCGGCGGCACGGTGCGCGACAACGCGCAGGTCAACGCCTTCATCGCATCCCAGACGGCGCTCGGCCGGGTGGGCCTGCCTGACGACATCGGCCCGGTGATCGCCTCGCTGCTGAGCGAGGACAACCGCTGGGTCAATGCCCAGCGCATCGAGGCGTCGGGCGGGATGTTCCTGTAAGGCGCTACCAGGTGCCCGTGCCCTCGAGCGCCGGTGACGGCTCCAGCAGCCGCCAGCGCCAGGGCAGCGCGCCAGGCCGCAGCAGCGCCTCGTCCACCCGCAGCCGCACCAGCCGCTGGGCGCCGGGGAAGGCCCGCACCTGCGGGCCTTCCCACACGATCTCGGCCCGGCCGGCCACGTGCAGCAGGCCGCCGCCGGCGAGGTCGGGCACCACCAGCCCGGCGCGCGGCTGCGCCACGAGGTTGCCCAGCGTGTTGAAGAACGAGTTGCCGATGAAGTCTGGCCAGGTGAGGGTGGCGCCGTCGTCGCTCACCTGCACGAAGCCGGGGCGCCCGCCGCGGTGCGACACGTCGCTGCCGCCATTGGCGCCTTCGCCCGCCGCGTGGGTGGCGATGAAGAAGGTGTCGGCGGTCCGCACCAGGGCCTGCATGCCGGCATCGAGCTTCGCGGCCCGGCGCGGTTCAGCGGCCGCTGCGGCAGCGGGCGCCGGCAGCAGCTCGCGCGTCTGGATGTACTTGGGGCAGTTGCCGAAGCTCTGCGTCACGACCAGCGAAAAGCCGGTGTCGTCGCGCTGGCCCACGATGCCGTTGGCGCGGTTGCGCCGCCGCGTGGGCAGCTCGATGCCCAGCAGACCCAGCGGCGCCCCCGGAACCAGCAGGCCGGCCAGCGGGTCGCCGGCCGGCGGCAGCGCGTCGATGCGCAGCGTGGTCTCGTCGGGCGAGGTCACGAAGCCCGGCGCATCGCCCGCCAGCAGCGTGGCCCACGGCCGGCCTTGCGCGTCCACCGCGCCCAGCACCACGAAAGGCAGCAACGGAAAGAACTCGCGATGCTGCTGCGGCATCACGCCGCGCACCACACGCTGGCCGATCTCGGCCATGCGTGCCTCGACGCCGACCTTGGCCTGCGCGGCCCGTTCGCCGGCGTGGAAGGGCGCGACGTGCGGGTGGGGCCAACCGGGCAGGGCTGACATGTGCGCTTCCCGCTCGTCAGGCCGCGGCCCGCAGGCCGACGCGCGACACCTGCATCGGCACGAAGCCCGGCAGCGCCTCGATGCGGCCCAGCCAGGCGCGCAGGGCGGGGTAGGGGTCGAGCGACACGTTGCCTTCGGGCGCGTGGGCCGTGTAGCTGTACAGCGCCACGTCGGCGATGGTGGGCTCGGCGCCCGTGATGAAGGTGGGGTCCGCGAGGTGCTGCTCGACCAGCGTGAACAGGGCCTGGGCGCCGGCCACTTCGTTGCTGCAGTCGGCCGGCAGGCCGAACACCTGGATCACCCGCGCCCGCGCCGCCGTGGCGGCCAGCGGTCCCGCGGCCACCGACAGCCAGCGCTGCACCTGGGCCGCGGCGAACGGCTCGCGCGGCAGCCAGTGTGGGGCGCCGTACCTGAGCGCCAGGTAGGTGAGGATGGCGTTGGAGTCGGCCACCACGGTGCCGGCGTCGTCGATCACCGGCACCTGGCCGAAGGCGTTCAGCGCCAGGAACTCGGGCCGCTTCTGCGCCTTGGCCCGCAGGTCCACGTCGATGCCTTCATACGGCAGGCCCAGCAGGTTGAGGAAGAGCTCGGCGCGGTGCGAATGGCCCGAGAGGGGGTGGCGGTAGAGCTTGATGGCGCGTTCGGGCCGGGGCATTGCGGTCATGGAGGTTGCCTGCAGGAAGTTGGAATGCAGCGATTCTTGGCCCGAGCCATGGTGCAATAAAGCCGGCCATTCGCATTTGACTGCTCCGGTTTCCGGAGCAATGATGGCCGCCGATGGACAAGCTCAGAGCCCTGGAAACCTTCGTCGCCATCGTCGACCGCGGCAGCCTCACGGCGGCGGCCGACGCGCTCGATTCATCGCTGCCGGCCGTGGTGCGCCAGCTGGCCGCGCTGGAGGCGCAGCTCGGCGTGCGTCTGCTGCACCGCACGACCCGGCGGCTTTCGCTCACCGAAGACGGACGCCTGTACCTCGAGCGGGTGCGCCGCATCCTGGCCGACGTGGACGAGGCCGATCGCTCGCTGCTGGCCAGCAGCGCCGCCTACGAGGCCGAGCCCGGCGGTACCGTCAGCGTGACCGCGCCCGTGCTCTTCGGCCACATGCACGTGGCGCCGGCGGTGGCGCGCTTCCTGCAGCGCTATCCGAAGATGCGCGTGAACCTGATGCTGCTCGACCGCGTGGTCGACCTCGTGCAGGAAGGCCATGACGTGGCCGTGCGCATCGCCCACCTGGCCGATTCCAGCCTCGTGGCGCAGGCGGTGGGCCGGATCGGCCGCGTGGTGGCGGCCAGCCCCGAGTGGCTGCGCCGGTACGGCACACCCAGGCACCCCCGCGATCTGTCGAAGTTCAACTGCATCACCGGCGTGGAAGGCCGGCAGTGGACCTTCGTCGACGAGAACGGCAAGCCTTTCTCGGTGCCGGTGCAGGGCAACCTCGAATGCAACCTGCAGGCGCCACGGCTGGAGGCCTGCGCGGCGGGGCTGGGCCTGAGCCGCTTCCAGTCGTACCAGGTGGTGCCTTACCTGCGCGAGAAGCGCCTGCGTGTGGTGCTCTCGGCGTTCGAGGAGCCACCGCGCAACGTGAGCCTGGTGTACCCGAGCGCACGGCTGCTGCCGCTGCGCACGCGCGTGTTCATCGAGTGGATGAAGCAGGAGTTGCAGGCGACGCTGCCACAGCAGTAGCCGGTTGGGGGGTGAGCTGCAGCAGCTGTGCCACCACCGCCACCGCGATCACCTCGGGTTCCTTGCCCTCGATGCCCGGCACGCCGATGGGGCAGGTCATGCGTTGCAGCACGTCGGCCGGGATGCCGCGCGCTTCATGGCGGTGCAGGAAGCGGGCGCGCTTGGTCCTGGAGCCGATGAGGCCGAGGTAGTGGAAGTCGCCGCGCTTCAGGATCGCCTCGGTGATGCGCAGGTCGAGGTCGTGGTTGTGGGTGAGCACGAGGTAGCACGCGCCGGGCGGGGCGATGCGGACCTCGGCCTCGACCGGCTCGACGCAGGCCTTCTCGATGTGGGCGGGCAGCTCGTCGTCGGCCGGAAACTCGTCTTCGCGTTCGTCGATCCACTGCACCCGGCAGTCGATGCCGGCCAGCAGCCTGGCGATGGCGCGGCCGACGTGGCCGGCGCCGTAGAGCTGCAGGAAAAAGCGCGGCTGCGGGGCAGGCCAGGCACGCAGGGCGGCTTCGTCGAGGCGCGAGTAGCGCAGGGTGACGGCGCCGCCGCAGCACTGGCCGAGGGTGGGGCCCAGGGGGTAGTGGCGTTCGAGCGGCTGGAGGCCGCCATCGGGCTGCGACAACAGCGTGCGCGCGGTTTCGATGGCCAGCAGCTCCAGGTGACCGCCGCCGATGGTGCCGTGTGCCTCGGCGAGGGACACCAGCATCCGGGTGCCCGCTTCGCGCGGCGCCGAACCGAGCGTCTCCTTCACCTCGACCACCACTGCCTGCGGCCGGGTGAGCAGCCAGCGCGTGGCGGTGGCGTGCAGGGAGAAGCTCACGGCTGCGCGCCCCGCACCGCATCCACCGCATCGAGGATCGCCTCGCAGGTCGCAGGCGCGCGCAGCGGCGGATCGACCCGATGTTCGCCCAGCGCCGACACCGCATCGCGGATCGCCAGGAACACCGAGAACGGCAGCAGCAGCGGCGGCTCGCCCACCGCCTTGGAGCGGTGGATGCTGTCCTCGACGTTCTCGTTCTCGAACAGCTGCACGTTGAACACCGGCGGGCAGTCGTTGGCCGTGGGGATCTTGTAGGTGCTGGGCGCGTGCGTCAGCAGCATGCCGCTGACCGGGTGCCACACCAGCTCTTCCATCGTGAGCCAGCCCATGCCCTGGATGAACGCACCCTCGATCTGCCCGATGTCCACCGCCGGGTTGAGCGAACGGCCCACGTCGTGCAGCACGTCGGCACGCAAGAGCTTCCATTCGCCGGTCAGCGTGTCCACCACCACCTCGCTCAGCGCGGCGCCATAGGCGAAGTAGTAGAACGGGCGGCCCTGCAGCTTCTCGCGGTCCCAGTGCAGTCCGGGGGTGGCGTAGAAGCCGTCGGACCACAGCTGCACCCGCGCCTCGTAGGCGAGCCGCGCGAACTGAGCGAAGGCGACGGCGCTGCCGTTCACCTGCACCACGTCGTTGGCAAAGCGCACGTCCTTCGCATCGCCGCCGAACTTCTGCGCCGCAAAGGCGGCCAGCCGTTCACGAATGCGCCGGGCGGCGTCCTGCGCGGCCTTGCCGTTCAGGTCGGTGCCGGTGGAGGCGGCCGTCGCCGAGGTGTTGGCCACCTTGGTCGTGTCGGTGGCGGTCACCCGCACCGCGTCGAAGCTCACGCCCAGCTCGTGGGCCACCACCTGCGCCACCTTGGTGTTCAGGCCCTGGCCCATCTCGGTACCGCCGTGATTCACCAGGATGGAGCCGTCGCTGTAGACGTGAACCAGCGCGCCGGCCTGGTTGAAGTGGGCCACGTTGAACGAGATGCCGAACTTCACCGGCGTGAGCGCGAGGCCTCTCTTGAGGACCGGGCTCGCCGCGTTGAAGGCGGCGACCTGCGCGCGTCGCGCGTCGTAGTCGCCGCGCGCGGCCAGCTGGTCCACCAGCTCGTGGATGACGTTGTCTTCCACGGCCTGGCCGTAGGGCGTGACGTTGCGTTCGCCCACGCCGTAGAAGTTGGCGCGGCGCACGTCGAGAGCGTCCCTGCCGAGCGCACGGGCGATGGAGTCGAGGATCACCTCGGCCGCGATGGCCCCCTGCGGGCCGCCGAAGCCGCGGAAGGCGGTGTTGCTCTGCGTGTTGGTGCGGGCGCTGTAGCCATGGATGGCCACGTCGGGCAGCCAGTAGGCGTTGTCGAAGTGGCACAGCGCCCGCGTCATCACCGGGCCCGACAGGTCGGCCGAGAAGCCGGCGTTCGACACCATGTCGATCTCGGCGCCCAGCACGCGGCCTTCGTCGTCGTAGCCCACTTCGTACTCGTATTCGAAGCCGTGGCGCCGTCCGGTGACGAGGAAGTCGTCGTCGCGGTCCACGCGCAGCTTCACCGGGTGCTTGAGCTTGCGGGCCGCCACCGCCGCCACGCAGGCGAACAGGGCCGACTGTGATTCCTTGCCGCCGAAGCCGCCGCCCATGCGGCGGCATTCGACGTGCACATGGTGCGCATGCAGACCCAGGGCATGGGCCACCGCATGCTGCATCTCGCTCGGGTGCTGGGTGGAGCAGTGCACCCGCAGGCCGTCGTTTTCGGTCGGGACCGCGTAGGAGATCTGGCCTTCGAGATAGAACTGCTCCTGCCCGCCCACGCTCAGCCGGCCTTTGAGCCTGCGCGGCGCGCCGGCGATGGCGGCTTTCGCGTCGCCACGCTGCAGGTGCATCGGCGGCAGCACGTAGCGCCCGGCTGCATGTGCGGCCAGCGGCGTCAGCAGCGCCGGCAGCGGCTCGACGCTGATCACCTGCTTCGCCTGCGCGGCAGCGCGGCGCGCGAGGTCGCGGTCGGTGGCGATGACGGCGAACACCGGCTGCCCCAGGTAGTGCACCTCGCCGTCCGCGAGGATCGGGTCGTCGTGCACGATCGGCCCGCAGTCGTTGACGCCCGGGATGTCGGCCGCGGTGAGCACCGCCACCACGCCGGGCAGGGTGCGGATCTTCTCGACGTCCACGCCCTTGAGCTTGCCGTGCGCCACCGGCGACAGGCCGAGCGCGGCGTGCAGGGTGCCCGCCAGCTCCGGCAGGTCGTCGATGTAGGCGGCGCTGCCGGCCACGTGCAGGTGGGCCGACTCATGCGGGCGGCTGATGCCCACGCGCTGGCCCTGCTGGTGGCGCAGCGCCTCGCCGTCGGTGTCGATGCGCGCCTTCGTGTTGCGCTGGTAGTCGGCCCAGGGTTCGTCGGGCTGTTGCAGAAAGGCTTCGACTTGTTTGTTCATCGCGCGCTCCCGAAGGCGCCACGGGGGTGGGTCACGTGTTGCATCACGCTCCATACGGTGGTCTGGTCGATGGAAAGCGGCGCTTCGCGCCGGGTCTCGAGCCAGAAGCGCTGCAGCAGGTTCTGCGCGCTGCGCAACCGGTAGCCGGCGCTTGCACGCATGTCGCTGAGCGGCTGGTAGTCGGTGGCGAGTGCGGTCATCGCGGCCTGCACGGATGCCTCGTTCCAGGCGCGACCGAGCACCGCCGCCTCGGCGTCCGCGGCACGCTTCACGACCGCCGCCATGCCGCCGAAGGCGAAACGCGCGGCCGTCACCACGTCGTTCGCGTCGCGGGTGACGGCCAGGCCGCAGGCCACCGCCGAGATGTCGCAGTCGAAACGCTTCGACAGCTTGTAGGCACGCACCGTGGTGCCGGCCGCCGGCAGCGGCACCTCCAGTGCCTCGACGAACTCGCCAGCCTCGAGCGCGTTTTTCATGTAGTCGAGGTAGAAGCCTTCGAGCGGCAGGCTGCGCTGGCTCGTGCCGCGGCGCAGCACCACGCGGGCGCCCAGGCTCATGAGCACCGGCGCGCTGTCGCCGATGGGCGAGCCGTTGGCGATGTTGCCGCCCATGGTGCCGGCGTTGCGCACCGGCAGCGACGCGAAACGCAGCCACATGTCGGCCAGCGCGGGCACCTCGGCCACCAGCGCGGCCCAGGCATCCTCCAGCGGCGCCGCGGCGCCGATGCGCAGCAGGCTGCCTTGCCTGGTGATGCGCCTGAGCTCGGCCACGTCGCCGATGTAGAGCAGGTCGCCCACGTCGCGGAACATCTTGTTGACCCACAGGCCGATGTCGGTGGAACCGGCGAGCAGCCGCGCCTGCGGATGCTGCTCGCGCAGCGCGGCGAAGTCGTCCAGCGTCTTCGGTGCCCAGTAGCGGCCGCGCCGCTCGCTGCCGTCGGCGTTCGGCCCTTCATAGGCGAGGCCTGTGCCCTGCAGCCCACGCAGCGCCTTGACGATGGGGCGCGTGTCCAGCCGCGCGAGGGGCAGGTCGAACATGCGCTGGCCCGCGTCGATGATGGGCCGGTAGCCGGTGCAGCGGCACAGGTTGCCGGAGAGGTCGTCGGCGATCTGCTGGCGCGTCGGCCGCGTGCCGGCTTCGCAGTGGCGCTCATAGGTCGCCGCGAGCGACATCGCGAAGCCGGGCGTGCAGAAGCCGCATTGCGAGCCGTGGCATTCGACCAGCGCCTGCTGTGCCGGGTGGAGCGAGCCGCCGCCGATGCGCTGCAGGTCTTCGACCGTCAGCAAGGCCTTGCCGTCGAGCGTGGGCAGGAACTGGATGCAGGCGTTCACCGTGCGCAGCGACAGCTCGCCCACGATGGTGGCCTCGGCCGAGGCGGTGCCCACCGAACGGGCGCCGTCGGCCAGCTCGGCCACGATCACCGTGCAGGCGCCGCAGTCGCCTTCGTTGCAGCCTTCCTTGGTGCCGGTGCAGCGCGCGTCCTCGCGCAGCCAGTTCAGCACCGTGCGCGTGGGGGCCACGCCGTCGATGCTCACGACCTCGCCGCGGTCGTGGTGATAGAAGCGGATCGGCCTGGTATGGGTATCCATCTCGGGGGAGGAGTCGGGTCGGGAGATACCGAAAGGTACTCCGTTCAACGCCGATGTGTATATGCTTCCGAGCATATTGCGTATCAAGTCAAACATATGGCGGAGCGAGCCGTTTTCGACAAGATTGAGCTGTACCTCATCAGGGTTTTTCACACCGTGATCACCGAGCGCAGCGTTTCCCGGGCCGCCTTGCGGTTGCAGACCACCCAGCCGGCCGTCAGTGCCCAGCTGAAGCGCCTGCGCACGCTCATCGGCGATCCGTTGCTGGTGCGTTCGGGCCACGGCATGGCGCCCACCGACGTGGCGCAGGAGCTGCTCGAACCCGCCGGCGAACTGCTGCGCAATGCCCAGCTGATGTTCGGCGCCAGGGCCAGGGCGCTGGAGTTCGATGCAGCGCTTTCGCGCCTCACCTTCCGCATCGCCGCCAGCGACTACCTCGACCCGCTGTTCCTGCCCGAGCTCGTGGTCAGGCTGAAGGAGGTGGCGCCCGGCGTGAAGCTGGAGATCCTCCCGCTGTCCGGCGAATTCGACTACCGCAAGAGCCTTTCGCGCGGCGAGGTCGACCTGGTGGTGGGCAACTGGCTCGAGCCTCCGGGCGAGCTGCACCTGGGCCGCCTGCTCACCGACGAGATCGTCTGCCTCGTGGCCGAGGACCACCCGGCCGTGCGCAACCCGAGGGGGTGGACCGCGGAGCGTTACCTCGCCAGCGAACACATCGCCCCCACCCCGCTGCACCCCGGTGCGCGCGGCGTGATCGACGAGCACCTCGACAGCCTGGGCCTGTCGCGCCAGATCGTCGTGCGCAATCCGCACTTCGGCCTCACGCCGCTCATGCTGGCCCGCTCGCGCCTCGTGCTCACCACCGGGCGGCTGTTCTGCTCCCGCTACGTCAACAACTTCCCGCTGCGCATCGTGCGCTGCCCGGTGAGCTTTCCTTCGCTGACCTACTACCAGCTGTGGCACGACCTGAGCCATCACTCGGCGGCCGGCCGCTGGCTGCGGGAGCAGGTGCGCGACGTGGCGCGCGCCTTGCCTGCGCATTGACGTCAACCTTCACAAGACGATGAACGCCGCTTCCCTGCAACGTTTCGCCCTGCGCGGCGACCTGCTCGACTTCGATGCCGACCCCGGTTTTGCCGCGCCGGCGCATGCGCCGGGCGTGCGCTTCCGCCCCGACCACTGGCTGCTCGTCGACAACGGCCGCGTGGCCGGCGTGCAGGCCGACGCGCCCGATGCCGGCTGGACCCGCATCGACCACCGCGGCAAGCTGGTGCTGCCCGGATTCATCGACACCCACGTGCACAGCCCGCAGCTCGACGTGATCGCCTCCTACGGCACCGAGCTGCTCGAGTGGCTGAACACCTACACCTTCCCGGCCGAGCGGCGCTATGCCGACCCGGTGGTGGCTGCTGCCGGCGCGGAGCGTTTCGTCGATGCGCTGCTGGCGCACGGCACCACCGCGGCGGTGGTCTTCCCCACGGTGCACAAGGTCTCGGCCGAAGCCCTGTTCGCGAGCGCCGAGCGGCGCGGCATGCGCCTCGTGGCCGGCAAGGTGCTGATGGATCGCCACGCCCCGGACGGCCTGCGCGACGACGTGGCGGGCGCCGAGCGCGACTGCGTCGACCTCATCGGCCGCTGGCACGGCCGCGGCCGGCTGGCCTATGCGCTGACCGTGCGCTTCGCACCCACCAGCACCAGCGCGCAGATGGACATGGCGGCCGACCTGCTGGCTGCGTTTCCCGGCACCTACATGCAGACCCACGTGGCCGAGAACCGCGACGAGGTGCGCTGGGTGGGCGAGCTTTTCCCCCAGGCGCGCAGCTATCTCGACGTCTACCACCGCCACCGCCTGCTCAACGAACGCGCGGTGCTGGCCCACGGCATCTGGCTCGACGACACCGACCGGGTGCTGCTGCGCGAGACCGGCGCGCAGGTTGCGCACAGTCCGAGCTCCAACCTGTTCCTCGGCAGCGGCCTGTTCGACTGGCTCGGCGCCGAAGGGCAGGGCGCCCAGGTGACGCTGGCGTCCGACGTGGGCGGCGGCACCAGTCTCTCGATGATCCGCACGCTGGCCGATGCCTACAAGGTGCAGGCGATGCGCGGCGTCAAGCTCACCGCCTACAAGGCGGTGTACGGCGCCACGCGAGGCGCGGCGAAGGCGCTGCACCTCGCCGACGAGATGGGCAGCTTCGACGCCGGCACGCATGCCGACGTCTGCGTGTGGGACTGGAGCG
>CAMLNA010000060.1 GCA_946481025.1 uncultured Rivibacter sp. | reverse complement strand
TAGGTCGAGAACTTGTAGCCGCGGCGGTATTCGAACTTGTCCACCGCCTTCATCAGGCCGATGTTGCCTTCCTGGATGAGGTCGAGGAACTGCAGGCCGCGGTTGGTGTACTTCTTCGCGATCGAGATCACCAGCCGCAGGTTGGCCTCGATCATCTCGCGCTTGGCTTCGCGCGAGCTGGCCTCGCCCTGGTTCATCTTCTTGTTGATGAGCTTCAGGTCCTCGATCGGCACCACCGCGCGCGCCTGCAAGTCGATCAGCTTCTGCTGCAGGTCCTGGATCGGCGGCAGGTTGCGACCCATCACGGCGCTGTAGGGCTTGCCCGAAGAGGCTTCCTTCTCTGCCCACTTGAGGTTCAGCGCATTGGGCGGGAAGTGCTTGATGAAGTACTCCTGCGGCATGCCGCACTTGTCGACGATGATCTTGCGCAGCTCGCGTTCGTAGCGGCGGATGTCGTCCACCTGGTCGCGCAGGATCTGGCACAGCCGCTCGATGGTCTTGACCGTGAAGCGGATGCTGGTGATCTCGGCGCTCACCGCCAGCTGTGCCTTGTTGTAGGCCGGCGACTTGTAGCCTTCCTTCTCGTAGGCCTTGCGCATGCGCTCGAAATGCGTGCGCAGCTCACCGAAGCGCGTGAGCGCCTGGGCCTTCAGCTCCTCGAGCTTCTTGGTGAGCGCCTTGGAGCCGCCGTTGCCGTCGTCGTCGTCTTCCTCGTCGAAGAAGTCGACGTCTTCTTCAGCCACGTAGTCGTCGGCCTCGTCCTCCAACACGAAGCCGTCGACCACGTCGGAGATCTGCACCTCGCTGGCGGCGATCTTGTCGGCCATCGCCAGGATCTCGGCGATGGTGGTGGGCGACTCGGAGATCGCCAGCATCATGGCCTGCAGGCCGCCTTCGATGCGCTTGGCGATCTCGATCTCGCCCTCGCGCGTGAGCAGTTCGACCGTGCCCATCTCGCGCATGTACATGCGCACCGGGTCGGTCGTGCGGCCGAATTCGGAGTCGACGGTCGACAGCGCGGCTTCCGCGGCTTCTTCCGCTTCCTCCTCGGTGGCCGTCGGGGAGGTCGAGCCCTGGATCAGCAGCGTGGCGGCGTCGGGCGCCTGCTCGTACACGGCGATGCCCATGTCGTTGAGCATCGACACGATCGCCTCGAGGATTTCGGCCTCGACCAGCTTTTCGGGCAGGTGGTCGTTGATTTCCTGGTGCGTCAGGAAACCACGGGTCTTGCCCATCTTGATGAGGGTCTTGAGCTCCTGGCGGCGCTTGTTGACTTCCTCTTCGGTGAGCGCGGTCTCGTCGAGCCCGAACTCGCGCATCAGCGCGCGCTCCTTGGCGCGCGACACCTTCATGCGCAGCGGCTTGGCCTTGGGCTTGTCGTCGCTGCCCTCATCGGGCGCCGCTTCGGCTTCGGCTTCCGTGTCGAATTCGGCCTCGACGTCGGAGAAGTCTTCTTCCTCGCCCTCGGCGCCGCCGGCCTTCTTGGTCTCGGTGGCGGCCTTCGGCTTGCGCCCGCGCTTGGCCTTGGGCTCGTCGGTCGTGGCGGCCGCTGCCTTGGCGGCTGGCTTGGCTGCGGCGGTGGCCTTGGTCTTCTTGTCTTCAGCCTCGACGGCCTTGCCGCCCTTGGCAGGGGACTTGGCGGCAACGGACTTCGCTGCCGGGGTGGGGGCGCTCTTCTTCGCGGTCATGCGGTTCCTCGGATGGTGAAGGCTCGGGCTCGTGACGTGCTCATGCAGCGGATTCCATGCCAGATGCGGGCCAACGCTGGGTTTGGCAAGACTTCGGCAAAGGCCGCGGCCCCACAGTGCAAAGCGCGGCGGGCGGACGGTCTAACGAGCTACCGACGGGCAAGATCGCGTGGACGTCTTGGAGGTGCAGCCCTTGCGGGGAAAGGGTGGCCTGTATGTAACCCGTGTCGCGGGTGGCCGGGGCCCGGAGGTGCTGCTGTCACTCTTGCCGCAGTAACAAACCCTTAATTATCGTCGATTGACGCGCATTCGTCAAAAGTGAGCGCAAATCAGCGCCCCGGGGGGGCCGTGGCAGCCGAGATGGCCGCAGTCAGCTCGTCCTGTTCGGCCTTGAGTTCCCGCAGCCTCGTCTTCACCGGCTCCGACAGGTCTCCGGCCGCCGCCAGGGCGTCCTGCTGTTCTCGCAGGGCCTGTACCCGCAGGCGCAGCAGCGTCACTTCGAGGTCCTTCATCGGATCGGCTTCGTCGGGCACCTCGTGGAAAGCGTTGAGGCGGGAGACGAGCGGTCCGAACACCGCCGCTTCGGCGTCCTGCTCGAGCTGCTCCACCAGGGCGGCGCGCGCGAGCGGGCCGTGGTCGTGCACCGTTCGGTCGAGCCACCGGAAGAAGTCGCCATAGGGCTGCGGCTGGCTGCCCAGGAGGTCGTGCAGCGACGCCGTGAGGTGCTCCGACAGCTCGCTGCGGTGCAGCAGCATCCAGGCGGCGCGATCGAGCAATGTGGCCGCCTGGTGGCGAACCGCCCGCGGCGGCATGCGGGGCGCCGGGTGCGAAGGCGCGGCAGAACGCTCTGCACGCTGACCCTGGCCCTGGCGCGGAGGCGGCGTCGGCCTGGCGCCGCCCCAGTGCTGCGCCAGCTGCTCCGCCGTGACCCCGCCCATGCCCGCCAGCTCGCCCACCAGCTGTTCGCGCAGCAGCCCCATCGGCAGCTGCAACACGAGCGGCTTGGCATTGGCCAGCATGTGCGCGCGGCCCTCGGCGGTGCCGAGGTCGCAACCCTCGCGCACGTGCTCGATGAGCTGCTGCGACAGCGGCACGGCGTCGTTCACGCATTGCTCGAAGGCGTCGCTGCCGAACTCGCGGACGTAGGAGTCGGGGTCGTGTTCCGTCGGCAGGAACAGGAACTTGATGCTGCGGGTGTCGCTGGCATGGGGCAGGGCGGCCTCGAGCGCACGTGCGGCGGCGCGCCGGCCGGCGGCATCGCCGTCGAAGCTGAACACCACGCGGTCGGTGAAGCGGAACAGCTTGTGCACGTGCTCGGCGGTGCAGGCCGTGCCCAGGGTGGCCACCGCATTCGGAAAGCCCAGCTGCGCCAGCGCCACCACGTCCATGTAGCCCTCGGTCACCAGCACGTAGCCGCGTTCGCGCAGCGCGGCGCGCGCCTCGTACAACCCGTAGAGTTCGCGGCCCTTCACGAACACCGGCGTCTCGGGTGAATTGAGGTACTTGGGCTCGCCGCTGTCGAGCACCCGGCCGCCGAAGCCGATGACTTCTCCCTGCACCGAACGGATAGGGAACATCACGCGATCGCGGAAGCGGTCGTAGCGCTTCTGCTCCTCGCCTTCTTCGCCTTGCACGATCACCAGGCCGCTTTCGGCCAGCAGCGGGTCGTCGTACCGCGGGAACACGCTGGCGAGGCCACGCCAGCCTTCGGGCGCATAGCCGAGGCCGAAGCGGGCGGCGACCTCTCCGGTGAGGCCGCGACCCTTCAGGTACTGCACGGCGCGCGGACTGGCCTTGAGCTGCTTGCGATAGTGCTCGGCCGCCTTGGCCAGCACGTCGGTCAGGGTGGCCTGGCGTTCCTTCAGCGCCTTGGCGCGCTCCCGCTCTTCGGGCGTGCTGTCGTCTTCGGGCACCTGGAGTCCGCATTGCTGCGCAAGGTCGCGCACGGCGTCGATGAACCCCATGCCCGCGTGCTCCATCAGGAAGCCCACCGCGTTGCCGTGCGCACCGCAGCCGAAGCAGTGATAGGTCTGGCGTGTCGGGCTGACGATGAAGCTGGGCGTCTTCTCGCCGTGGAAAGGGCACAGCCCCTTGAGATTGATGCCCGCCTTCTTGAGCTGCACGTAGCGGCCCACCACCTCGGCGATGTCGGTGCGGGCAAGAAGTTCCTGGACGAAGGGCTGCGGGATCACCCGGCGAGTCTATCGAACGCGCTCCGCGGCCTCGACCGAACCCTGCGCCAGGGCAGATGTCACGTGCGATGCCCGACGCCTGCTGTAGTGGCCGTAGCGTCAGGGACAACACCCGACCGGCCGCACGCACGCCGATGCACGATCGCGGCGCCCCGCATGCAAGAGGGCGTCGACCGAGGAGTACGGGAACATGAAGCGCAGAAACATCGTCCATTGGCTGGGGGCCGCGGCAGCCGCCCCCGCGCTGCCCTGGGCCCACGCCGCTGCCGGCAAAGGCCAGCTGAGGATCTGGATCAACGCCGACAAGGGCCACAAGGGGCTTGCGAAAGCCGCGCAGGCCTACTCGGCAAGAACCGGCGTGAAGGTGATGGTCGAGCCTTTCGAAAACGCGGTGGGCCGCTTCGAAGAGGTCATGAAGGACGGTACCGTCGCAGACCGGCCTGATATCTGGGTGTGGCCGCATGACCGCCTGGGGGACTGGATGTCGCGCGGCTGGCTCGCGCCGGTGACGCCCGGCCCTGCGCTTCGAAGCGACGTCGTGCAGGTGGCCTGGGACGGCTTCACCTCCGGCGGCAAGGTGTGGGGCTACCCGATCTCGGTTGAAGCGGTGGCGCTGCTCTACAACAAGAAGCTCGTGCCCACGCCTCCGAAGAGTTGCGAAGAGATCGTCGGCTTGCACGACGGCTTCAAGGGTCGCGGCATCCGCGCGCTGGGCTGGGAGACCGCCAGCCCCTACTTCACCTGGCCGCTGATGGCGGCGGGAGGAGCCTATGTGTTCCAGCGCAAGCTCGACGGCAGCTATGACGCACGCGACACGGGCATCAACCACCCGGGGGCGGTGAAGGGGGCCGAGTTCCTGGTGAAGCTGATGCAGATCGGCATGATCCCCGAGGGCGGCCTCAGCTACCAGCAGGCCGAAGCCGACATGCAGGACGGCAGGCAGGCCATGTGGATCACCGGTCCGTGGGCATGGGAGGGCCTGAAGGACAACGACGTCGACTTCGGCGTGGCGCCGCTGCCGAGCCTCGCAGGCAAGGCGGCCAGGCCCTTCGTCGGCGTGCTGGGCGCGATGCTGGTGCAGGGTTCGCCACATCACAAGCTCGCAGTGGACTTCCTCGAGAACCATCTGATGAAGCCTGCTGCGCTCGCGCAGATGAACGCCGACAAGCCGCTCGGTGTGCCGGCCTCGAAGCAGATGTTCTGGACGCTGTATGCCGATCCGCGCATCCGCACCTCGATGGATGGGATCTACGCCGGCCGCGCCATGCCGAACAACACCGAGATGACGCTGTTCTGGCAGCACTTCACGACGGCGCTGCGCGACATCAACGGTGGACAACGCAGGCCTCGCGAAGCTCTCGACATGGCAGCTGCGGCGATCAAGGGTGTGCCGTACAAGCCGGCGCGCGCCTGACGCTGCGATGTAACCGGCAGACGTGAAGTGCTTCACGCCTGCCTGCACGGGTTCGACCCGACGTCCGTGGTGCTACAGCTGGGTACACTTTTTGCGAACTGCGGCCACGAGCCGCTTTCGCAGCCGAAAGCACATCACAACAAGCGCCGTCCACCGATCGTGGTGCGTGCGCGCCAAGGACGTTCGGAGGACTGCATGCCCTGTCATGCATCGGCCGGCAGGCCATTGCTGCCGCGCACTTCACTGGAGCCTGCCCACTGCCTTCTGGAACCGGTGCGTCGCCTGCGCGACCGCGGCCGCAATGCGATGGCCGTTGTCGCCTTCATGGCGCTGGGCGCCGACGCGGTCCATGCGCAGGCGCCAGCCGCCGTCGTGTCCCCGCCCGCACCGAGCGGCGAGATGTCTGCGGCAGAGCGCGCCAAGCGCGATGCCGACAAGGTGTTCCACTGGATCATGATCCACTCGGACAAGCCGCGCAAAGCCAAAGGCGAGCCCAAGTCCGAGCCGAAGCCCGAGGCCAGGCCGGAAGCGAAAGCCGATGCCAGGCGCGACGACAAGGACAAGCCTGTCGCTGCGCCGGTCGCCACGGCTGCGCGACCTGCGCGGGCAGAAGCCGCTGCCGCTCCCGCACCGAAGGGCGGCGAGCCGGCCAAGGCAGAGGCCGCGGCCGCTGCGACGACGGTGGCGGCTCCCCACAATCTGCCCGCCGCCGGGGAGCTCGCAAAGGCCTCGAATGCCGACGCAGCGTCAAGGCAGGTCGCTTCGGTTCCTCCGACCCCGGCTGCTGCGCCCGCCGATGACGACGAGGACATCGCGCTGGTGCCTGTGCGACAGACCGAACCGGAGTTTCCCGCCTCGGTGATGCGCCAGTTGCGAAAGGGGCTGGTGCAGGTGCGTTTCGACGTGCAGGCCGACGGCACCGTCGCCAAGGCCGAGGTCGTGAAGACCACGCACCGCCGCCTCAACGACACAGCCATCGATGCCGTGTCGCAATGGCGGTTCCAGCCGGTGCGCAAGACGCAGACCGCGGTGGTGGAGCTCGGCTTCAACCTCGACTGAGCGCCAGCCGCTCCGGCGGCCGGCTGCCTTTCAGTCGCCCGCCACCACACCCTCGCGACGCGGGTCGGCGCCGCCGAACCAGCCTTCGGCGTTGCGCTGCAAGGCCTGCAGGCCGCTCGTCATGTCCTGCTCACGCACCTCGTGGCCGCGCGACTTGAGCGCCTCGATGGTGGTGAGCGGGAAGCGCTTGGCCTCCAGCAGCGTCGGCCCGTTGTTGGAGCCGAAGTTGGGCAGGTTGATGGCCTGCTGCGCATTGAGTCCCCAGGCCAGCGTGCCCAGCAGCGTCTTGGCGGTGTAGTGGATGATCAGCGCGCCGCCGGGCGAGCCGGCCGACATGAGCAGTTCGCCGCTCGCCTTGTCGAACACCAGCGTCGGGCTCATGCTCGATCGAGGCCGCTTGCCCGGCTGCACGCGGTTGGCGATGGGCTGGCCGGTGGTGGCATCGGCCGGTGCGAAGCTGAAGTCGGTGAGCTGGTTGTTGAGCAGGAAGCCGCCCGGCAGGCCGGTGCCGCCATTGACCATCTGGCGCGAGCCGAACTGGTCTTCGATGGTGGTGGTCATCGCGATCGCACGGCCTTCGGCGTCCACGATCGAGATGTGCGAGGTGCCGCGTTCGGGCTGATCGGGTTGCGGCGCCCACGCCAGCGAGGTGCCGCGCGGCTGTCCGGGCTTGGCCACCTTCATCGACTGGGGGCCGATCAGCGAAGCCCGCTGCAGCAGGTAGGCCTCGCTCAGCAGGCTGCGCCACGAGCCGGCCGGCGGTGCCACGAAGTCGGGGTCCGCCACGTACAGCCCTCGGTCCGCGAAGGCCAGGCGCGCGGCCTCGGTGTAGTTGTGCAGCACTTCGTCGCTGGGCAGCCCGTTGGTGAGCGGTGATCCCACGGGCGTGGCCTGCTCGAGGATGCCCAGCATCTGCGCAATGGCGATGTGGCCGGACGAGGGCGGCGGGAAGCCGCACAGGCGGTAGCGCCGCCAATCGGTGCACAGCGGCTCGCGCTTCTTCGGCTTGTAGTCGGCGAGGTCCTTTTCGCTCAGGCGGCCAGGATTGCCCGGGTGGTTGCGCACCTTGGCGGCGATGTCCCGGGCGATGGCCCCCTGGTAGAAGGCATCGGCGCCCTTGCTGGCGACCTGGCGCAGCACCGCAGCGAGCGCCGGGTTGCGCATCAGCGTGCCGAGTTCCGGCACCTTGCCGTCGGGCAGCAGGAAGTAGCCGGCGGCCGTGCCATCCTGGCCCAGCTGCTTTTCACCGGACAACAAGGTGTGCAGTCGCGGACTGAGCTTGAAGCCTTGTTCGGCCAGCCGGATGGCAGGCTCGAACAGCTGGGCCCAGGCGAGCTTGCCGTGTTCCTTGTGCGCCTGCTCGAGCATGCGCAGCACACCCGGAGTGCCCACGGAGCGGCCGCCGACCACGCCTTCGATGAAGCTCATCGGCGTGCCGTCGGGCTTGAGGAACAGGCGTTCGTCGGCTGCGGCCGGCGCCGTTTCGCGCCCGTCGTAGGCCTCGGTGCGCTTGCCGTCCCAGTGCAGCAGGAACGCGCCGCCGCCGATGCCGCTGGACTGCGGCTCCACCAGCGTGAGCACCATCTGCACCGCGATCGCGGCATCGACGGCCGAGCCGCCGGCCTTGAGGACCTGGTAGCCCGCGTCGGTGGCGAGCGGGTTGGCCGCCGCCACCGCGAACTTGCGCGTCTGCCAGCCCGACTTCTCGACGTAGCCCGACGCGGCTTCAGGCTGGTCGGGCGGCTGGTAGTCGAACTGGGCAGAAGGGCGCTGGGTGGCGCAGCCGCCCAGCAGCAACAGGCCGAGCAGCCAGGCGTGCGTCGCTAACCGCCGCGGCGGCCATGTCGAGGAGGTCTTCAGGTGCATGGTGTCTCCGGAAAACACGCCATCCTGCGCCAGTGCCCGCTGCCCGGCGAGCGCTGCTGGCGTTTTGTTACCTCGTTCACAACCGGTGCCGCGCGGCGCGGCTACGCCTCAGCGGGGGGCCAGCCGGATCGCGCCGTCGAGGCGGATCACTTCGCCGTTGAGCATGTCGTTGGTGATGATCTGGTGCACCAGCTTTGCGTAGTCCTCGGGCTTGCCGAGGCGGCTGGGGAAGGGCACGCTTGCCGCCAGCGCGTCCTGCACCTCCTGAGGCATCGAGAACAGCATCGGCGTGCCGAAGATGCCGGGCGCGATGGTCATGTTGCGGATGCCGTTGCGGGCCAGGTCGCGTGCGATGGGCAGCGTCATGCCGACCACGCCGCCCTTCGAGGCCGCATAGGCCGCCTGGCCGATCTGCCCGTCGAAGGCGGCCACGCTGGCGGTGGAGATCATCACGCCGCGTTCGCCGGTGGCTTCGGGTTCGTTCCTGCACATCGCCTCGGCAGCCAGGCGGATCATGTTGAAGCTGCCGACGAGGTTGACCGTGATCACCTTGGTGTAGACCGCCAGCGGATGGGCGCCGTCCTTGCCCACCGTCTTGACCGCGGGCGCGATGCCGGCGCAGTTGACCAGGCCCATCAGCTTGCCCATCGACACGGCCTTGGCCACGACGGCCTTGCCGTCCTCTTCGTCGGACACGTCGCACTTCACGAAGGCGCCGCCGATCTCGCGGGCCAGCGCTTCGCCCTTTTCGGCCTGCAGGTCGGCGATGACGACCTGGCCGCCTTCGCGCGCGAGCATGCGGGCGGTGCCTTCGCCCAGGCCCGATGCGCCGCCGGTGACGATGAAGACCTTGCCTTTGATTTCCATGGAGTGCTCCTGTCGGTAGTGTGTGAGTACGGTCTGGTCTCGGTTCGTTGACGCCGACGCCGACGTTGACGTTGACGTTGACGTTGACGTTGACGTAAACGTCAATTCGAGGCCGAAAAAAGAGCCGCGCGCGGGCGGCTCCATCTTGCAGGCTTCAGCCCAGCGCGGCCAGTGCGCGTGCGGTGATCTCTTCGACGCTGCCGGTGCCGCTGATCTTGCGGTACCTGGGCGCTGCAGCATCGCCGGTGGCGGCCCAGGCGGAGTAGTAGTCGACCAGCGGGCGCGTCTGCGCCTGGTAGACGGCCAGGCGCTTCTTGACGGTTTCTTCCTTGTCGTCTTCGCGCTGGATCAGTTCTTCGCCGGTGGCGTCATCGCGGCCGGCGACCTTGGGCGGGTTGTACTTCACGTGGTAGGTGCGGCCCGAAGCCGCGTGAACTCGGCGCCCGCTCATGCGCTCGATGATGGCTTCATCGGGCACGTCGATCTCGAGCACGTAGTCGAGCTTCACGCCGGCGGCCTTCATCGCGTCGGCCTGCGGAATGGTGCGCGGGAAGCCGTCGAACAGGAAGCCCTTGGTGCAGTCCGGCTGGGCAATGCGTTCCTTCACGAGACCGATGATGATGTCGTCGCTCACCAGCGCGCCGGAATCCATCACCTTCTTGGCGGCCAGGCCCAGCGGGGTGCCGGCCTTCACGGCGGCGCGCAGCATGTCGCCGGTGGAGATCTGCGGGATGCCGTACTTCTGGCAGATGAAGGCAGCCTGCGTGCCCTTGCCGGCGCCGGGGGCGCCCAACAGGATCAATCTCATGGGATTCCTTGATGTCTCGTATGGGTCCGGGGTCCTCGAAGGAGAGGGCTGAGGCCCCGCGTTTTTTCGGGGCGAGGATAACACGCACCCCTTCGCGAACCTGACTCGCCGGCCCCTGCGGGGCATGCATCTTCAGGCGGTCCGGGACAACATTTCTCGCACCCGCTCCAGGTCTTCGAGGGTGTCGACGCCCGGTCCGGGGCGCGACGCACTCACGTGCACTGCAATGCGTTCGCCGTGCCACAGCACGCGCAGCTGCTCGAGCGACTCGACGCCCTCGAGCGGCGCAGGCGGCAGGCTCGGGAAGCGGCGCAGGAAGCCGGCCTGGTAGGCATAGATCCCGACGTGCCGCAGCGGCAGCGGGTTGCTCAGGCGGGTGACGCCAGCGGCATAGCCGTCGCGCCACCACGGGATGGGCGCGCGCGAGAAATAGAGCGCCCGATGCGCTGTGTCGAGCACGACCTTGACCACGTTGGGATTGGCGAACTCGGCCGGGTCGTCGATCGCGTGGGCCGCCGTGCTCATCACGCAGTCGCGGCTGCGTTCGGCCAACAGCGCTGCGCAGGCGTCGATGAGGGCCGGGTCGATGAGCGGCTCGTCGCCCTGCACGTTGACCACGACGTCAGCGCCGTCGAGCCCCAGCAGCGTACAGGCCTCGGCCAGCCGGTCGCTGCCGGTGGCATGGTCACGACGCGTGAGCACCACGTCCACGCCATGGGCCATGCAGGCCTCGGCCACCGATGCATCGTCTGCCGCCACCACCACGGCCTTCGCCGCGCTTTGTGCCGCGCGTCGAGCCACCCGCACGACCATCGGCAATCCGGCGATGTCGGCCAGCGGCTTGTTCGGCAGGCGGGTCGAGGCCAGCCGCGCCGGCACGAGCACGGTGAAGCTCATGCGCTGGCCGCCGGCACCGAAGGCGCGGGCTCGTCGAGCGGCCGCGCCGCGCTTTCGAGCATCACCGGAATCCCGTCGCGAACAGGAAAGGCAAGGTGGTCAGCCGGGCAGACGAGCTCGTGCGCTTCGCGCTCGTGCGTGAGCGGTCCTTTGCAGAGGGGGCAGACCAGCAGTTCGAGGAGACGGGTGTCCATGGCGGTTCTCGTTGAGACGTTCGGCCGGTCAGTGCGCAAGGGCGCCGATGTCTTGCAGCGCACGGTCCACGGCGCCGAAGAACTCCGGATCGGGCTGGAAGTCTAGCGTCGCCACCCACACTTGCGTCGCGGGCGTTTCGCGTGCCACCCGTGCCGGGTCCAGCTTGATCGCGTCCTTCTCGGTGACTACCACGTCGATCGTGCCGGTCGGCCAGGGCAGTTGCTCGAAGCCGTGATGGTCGGGCAGTGCCAGCGGCGTGACGTGGAGGCCTGCCTGCGTCAACGACTCGAAGAAGCGCTCGGGGCGCGCAATGCCGGCCACCGCCAGCACGGTGCGGCCGGCCAGCTGCCGCAGGTCTGCGGGCGGGGTCGCGTCCCACCACTGCGCCAGCGGCAACACGCCGCCCAGGCCGCGTTTGGCAAGGAAACCCGGCAGCGGCGTGCTCGCCACCCCGCCGGTGTAGAGCACGATCTGGTGCTTCGCCAGCGATGCTGCCCGCAGCGGCTCTCGCAAGGGGCCCGCGGGCAGCAGCCAGCCATTGCCGGCGCCTCGGTCGTCGAACACGACGACCTCGATGTCGCGGCCCAGGCGCAGGTGCTGGAGGCCGTCGTCGCAGACGATCACGTCGATCTCGGGATGCGCGGTACGCAGGGCCCACGCGGCTGCGGTGCGGTCGCGGCCGACCACCACCGGCGCGCCGGTGCGCAGGTGGATCAGCAGCGGCTCGTCGCCGACCTCGCCGGCGGTGCGGTCGCGGGTGGCCTCCAGCACGCCCTGGGTGCGGCGTCCGTAGCCGCGCGAGATGACGCCAGGCCGCAGGCCGCGCGAACGCAGGTGCTCCACCAGTGCCATGACCACGGGCGTCTTGCCGGCGCCGCCGACGATGCGGTTGCCGACCACGACGACTGGAAGCCCTACCGTTTCGGCGGGCCTGAGGCCGCTGCGATAGAGCAGCCTGCGGGCGCCCACGAGCAGTCCGAACAGCCGTGACAGCGGCCACAGCGCCCGGCCCAGCGCGCCGCGCTGCAGCCAGGCCTGCTGCAGCTGCTGCGACCCGGTGGACAAGCGATGGCCCTCGGTGGCGCGACTCAGTTCGAGTCGCCGCCGGAGCGCGAGGACTGCGTCGCGAAGGTGAGTTGCGAAAGCCCGGCGCGGCGTGCCGCGTCCATCACGTTGATGACGCTCTGGTGGGCCGCGGTGGCATCGGCCGAAATGATCACCATGCGGTCCTTCTCGCCGCCGGCTGCGGCCGCCAGCTCAGCGGCCAGCAGCTCGATGCTGCGGCCCTCGACCGGCTTCTTGTTGACCGCGTAGCGGCCGTCGCCGGCCACCGCGACGATGATCTCGCGCGGGTAGTCGCGCGAACGCTCGGCATCGGCCACCGGCAGGTTCACCTTGAGTTCCGTGAACTTCGAGTAGGTGGTCGTGAGCATCAGGAAGATCAGCACGACCAGCAGCACGTCGATGAACGGGATCAGGTTGATCTCCGGCTCTTCGCTTCGGCGGTGGGTGAATCGCATGGCCTCGCTCAGCCTTGTTGCTGCTGCTTCTCGCGCGCGATCACGAAGCGCATCAGGTGCGGCACCATGCGCTCGGCGGCCTGCTCCAGCTCGATGGTGAAGTCGTGCACCAGCCCGCGAAAGTAGCGGTAGAACATGAGCGCCGGAATGGCGACGATGAGGCCGAACGCGGTGTTGTACAGCGCCACCGAAATGCCGTGAGCGAGCTGCTCGGGGTTGCTGCCGGAGGTGGGCGACTGCGAACCGAAGATCTCGATCATGCCCACCACGGTGCCCAGCAGCCCCAGCAGCGGCGCTGCGGTGGCGATGGTGCCCAGCGTGTTGAGGTAGCGCTCGAGCTTGTGCACGGCTGCGCGGCCGGCCGACTCGAACACCGCGCGCAGGGCCTGCTCACTGATGCGCGGCTCCGCGATCAGTGCCCGCAGGCCAGAAGCCAGCACCATGCCCAGCACCGAGTTGTTCGCGAGCTTGTTCACCACGTCGGGGGCGGGCAGGCTCGAGCGGGTGAACGAGATCACTTCGTCGAGCAGCTTGGGTGGCGCCACCCGGGTGGAGCGCAGGCTCATGAAGCGTTCGATCACCAGCGCCAACGCGACGATGGAACACAGGATCAGCGGCCAGATCGGCCAGCCAGCGGCTTGTATGATCGAAAGCAAGGTCCCCTCTAGGCGGCTTTGAGTCGGGCGCGATTATGGCGCCGCATGGGCCTTGTGGATCAGGTGGCGCGGCATGCGCACCACACCGACCCTGAAACCCGGATCCATCCACCGTTGCTGTGGACAACTTTGTGGGCAACCGGGGTCGGCACCACGCGAAGGCCCGAAAAATCAAGGCTTTCGACAAAATGCTCAAACAAAAGGCAACAAAAATCCGTTGCATATCAATCACTTACGCGATTGTGAAAGCCTCATGACATGCACACCCCGGCGCAAAGCGTGCAACGGCGCGGTTGTGGAGTTCTGGTGCCGCAAAAACACTGGGCTGGCGCTGCATGCCTGACATGAACGCCCCGTCCGGCGGACTCGGGCGCCATGTATGGACCGTTGCGGGCCTCGTGCATGCGGTGGCCGACACCCTGGCCGCGCGCTTTGCTGCCTGCACGGTGCGCGGGGAACTCGCGGGGTTCAGCCGCGCGGCCAGCGGCCACTGCTACTTCAGCCTGCAGGACGAGTCCGGCGCCGCGCTGCTGCGCTGCGCGATGTTCCGTCGCTCGGCCGCCTTGCTCGACTTCGAACCGCGGGAGGGACAACTGGTCGAGGTGCGCGGCCGCGTCGCGGTGTACGAGCCGCGCGGCGACCTGCAGTTCGTGGTCGAGAGCATGCGCAGCGCCGGGGCCGGCGCCCTGTACGAGCAGTTCCTGCGGCAGAAGGCCCGGCTGGAGGCGCAGGGCCTGTTCGCCGCCGAGCGGAAGCGGGCGCTGCCCAGGTTTCCCCGGCGCCTGGGGGTGATCACCTCCCTTGGCGCGGCGGCCTTGCATGACGTGGTGACTGCGCTGGCCCGACGGGCGCCGCAGGTGGAAGTGGTGGTGTACCCGAGCGCGGTGCAGGGCGCCGAAGCGCCGGCGCAGCTGGTGGCCGCGCTGGCGCTGGCTGGGCGGCGTGCGGAAGTCGATGCGCTGATCCTCTGCCGCGGCGGCGGTTCGCTCGAAGACCTGTGGGCCTTCAACGACGAGCGGGTCGTGCGCGCCGTGGCGGCGAGTCCCCTGCCGGTGGTGTGCGGGGTGGGCCACGAAACCGACGTCACGCTGGCCGATCTGGCCGCCGACCTGAGGGCGCCCACGCCCACTGCGGCGGCGGAACTGGCGGCGCCGGTATGTGCCGACTGCAAGGCGCAGCTGCAGGCGCTGGCCCGCCGTCTGCGCGAGCGCGTGAGCCGGCAGCTCGACGCGTCCGACCAGCGGCTCGACCACGCGGCCTTGCGCATGGCGCGCCCGGCGCAGATGCTGCAGCGGCACCGGCAGACGCTGGCCCTGCTGCAGCAGCGCTGGCTGGCCGGTACCTCGCAATGGCGTGGCGCGCGCGAGCGCGAGCTGCTGCGGCAGGCCGAGCGCCTGCAGCGTGCCGCCGCCATGGCGCAACTGCTGCGCGGGCAGCGGCTCGAGACGCTGGGCAACCGCCTGTCGGCGCTCGACCCGCAGCGTGTGCTGCAGCGTGGCTACGCATGGATCAGCGACACGCAAGGGCATGCCGTGACGTCGGCGAAGCAGGTGCAGGCGGGGCAGGGCATCACCGCGGTGCTGGCCGACGGGCTGATCGAGGCGCAGGTCACCCAGGTCGAGGCCGGCAAGCGCTGAGGCGGTCCAAGTCTGCAGACACTGCAGGGCCATCACGCCTGCCTACAATCCTCCGGTTCGATTCGAACCACCCACTCACGAGAGGAAGAAGACATGGAACACACCCTGCCCCCACTGCCGTATGCGGCCGACGCGCTTGCACCGCACATCTCGAAGGAAACCTTCGAATTCCACTACGGCAAGCATCACCAGGCTTACGTCACCAACCTCAACAACCTCATCAAGGGCACCGAGTTCGAGAACCTGGGCCTTGAAGAAATCATCAAGAAGTCCAGCGGCGGCATCTTCAACAACTCCGCCCAGGTCTGGAACCACACCTTCTTCTGGAACAGCATGAAGCCGCAAGGCGGCGGCGAACCCAAGGGGGCGCTGGCCGCGGCGATCAACGCCAAGTTCGGCAGCTATGCCGCCTTCAAGGAAGCTTTCACCAAGTCGGCCGTGGGCAACTTCGGCTCGGGCTGGACCTGGCTGGTCAAGAAGACCGACGGCTCGGTGGACCTGGTGAACACCAGCAACGCCGCCACGCCGCTGACCACCGCCGACAAGCCGCTGCTCACCATCGACGTGTGGGAACACGCCTACTACATCGATTACCGCAATGCTCGCCCGAAGTTCGTCGAGACCTTCCTCGCGAGCCTCGTGAACTGGGACTTCGCCGAAAAGAACTTCGGCTGATCGCTCCCGCTATTGGGGAAAGGCCGGCCTCGAGCCGGCCTTTTTCATGGCGCGGCACGGCGACAATTCCGTGCTGGAGGTGACGATGGCGGTGCGGGTGTTGCTGGTGGAAGACGACTCGGCGTTGAGCCTGGGCGTGGCGCGCGCGCTGCAGCGCGAAGGCTGGCAGGTCGACGTGCTCGCCGACGGCATGGCCGCCTGCGCCGAAGGGCTGGTCGGCCAGTTCGACATGGCCGTGCTCGACCTGGGCCTGCCCCGCCGCGACGGCATGGAAGTGCTGCGCTTCTGGCGCAAGCAGGGGGCCAAGCTGCCGGTGCTGCTGCTCACCGCACGCGACGACGTGCGCGACCGGGTGCAGGGACTCGATGCGGGCGCCGACGACTACCTCGTCAAGCCCTTCGACATCCCCGAGCTGCTGGCCCGCCTGCGGGCGCTGAAGCGCCGCTCCGACGGCCGGGTGGACGACACGCTGCAGCTCGGGCCGCTCACGATGGACCTGCAGCACAAGGAGCTGCGCTGCAACGGCGAGCGCGTGCGGCTGTCGCCGCGCGAGTTCGCGCTGACCGAGATGCTGATGGCCAAGCCCGGCCGCGTGGTGCCGAAGGAGCTGATCGTCTCGACGCTGTCCAACTGGGAAGCCGACTTCAGCGAAAACTCCGTCGAGGTCTACGTTCATCGGCTGCGCAAGCGGTTCGGGGAACTCGGGGTCGTCATCAAGACGGTGCGCGGCTTCGGTTACGTGATGGAAGTTGCCGAGCCGGGCGCTGCGCCGGCCGAGGCCAACCACTGAACCCTTGGCCGTCCACGACATCTATTCGCCTCGTCAGCCGAGCCTGCGGCGCCAGCTGCTCGCGCCGCTGCTGTGGGTGTGGCTGTTCGGCGTGGCGGTGGCCGCTGGCGGCGCCTACGTCGTGGCGCGATATGCCGGCAACGCGGCCTTCGACCGGGCCCTGCAGGACGAGGCCGGCGCCATCGCCACGCAGGTCACCTGGGGCGAGCAGGGGCCCAGCATCCAGATCAGCCGGCAGACGCTGGAGCTCATGTCGTGGGACGTGGCTGATCGCAACAGCTTCATGGTGGTGGACGAAGACGGCCAGGTGCTGGCAGGCGCCGGCGACCTGCCGATGCCGCCGGCGCGGACACGCAACCTCGACAAGACCGTGCTGTTCGACGCCACCTATCTCAAGGAGCCGGTGCGCGGCGCCCTGGTGACGGTGGCCTCGCCGATGCTCGACCAACTGGTCACCGTGGTCGTGGTCGAGACCACCCGCAAGCGCGCCCAGCTGGTGCGTGAGGTGCAGTGGGGGGCGATCGGCCCGACGCTGGCTCTTGGAACGCTGACGTTCGTGCTGCTGGCGTGGGGCATCCGCCGTGGCGTGGCGCCGCTGCGCGAGGTGATCGGCGAGGTCGAGCGGCGCGACGCCCACGACCTGCGGCCGCTGCCGCTGGCCGCCGTGCCGCGCGAGATCCTGCCGCTCATCGAGCGCATCAACACGCTGCTGGGCAACGTGCGGCGCTCCATCGACGGCCAGCGACGCTTCGTGGCCGACGCGGCCCACCAGCTGCGCACGCCGGTGGCCGGCCTGCGCGTGCTGGTGCAGGAGCTGCAGCACGAGCTGCAGGCCTTGCCGCCGGGCGGCTGGAGCCAGCTCACCGACGCGCTCGCCTTGTCGACCGACCGCATGGCCCGGCTGATCGCGCAGCTGCTGCGGCTCGCGCGCGCCGAGGCCGCGCTCACCGACGTGCAGTCGCAGCAGGTGCTCGACGTCACGCCGGTGTTGCGCAGCGCCGCCGAGCCGCTGGTGCTGCAGGCGGTACGCGAGGGCCGCAACATCTCGCTAGAAGCGCCGACGCAGCCTTGCCTTGCATGGGCCCATCCGGTATGGCTGGGCGAGATCGTCAACAACCTGCTCGACAACGCACTGCGCTATGGTGGGCCCAACGTCGAGCTGCGCATCGAGCAGGACGACGCGGGCGTGCACATCGACGTGCATGACGACGGGCCGGGCATTCCTCCCGAGCACCTGGTCCACGTGTTCGAGCCGTTCTGGCGAGGCGAGCGGGCCGACCGGCGCAATGACGACGGCTCGGGCCTCGGGTTGGCCATCGCCCGCGAAGTCTGCGAACGGCTTGGCGGGCGCCTCACGGTGGTCAGCGCGCCGGAAATCGCGGGCACTTGTTTCTCGCTGCACCTGCGGCGTGCTCAAGAAGCCTGAAACGGTGCCGATATCCGCTGGAGAAGCGAAAAGGCCCGCATGGGCCGCCGTCGAGTTGACCGTTCAGGGATGAAGAGCAAACCGGATCCGCACTATGTCGACGTCGCACAGTTGCGTGTCGGCATGTACGTCCACCTCGACGTGGGGTGGATGGGTCACCCCTTTCCGTTGAGCAGCTTCAAGATCGCCTCGGCCGACCAGATCTCCACCATCCGCGACCTGGGCATGGCTCGGGTGCGCTATTCGCCTGAGCGCAGCGACCCCGAGGTGCCGCTGCAGCCTGCATCGATGGCAACGCTGCCGGTCGCCGAAGCCGCCAACGAGGCGGCGCAGGCCGAAGCGGAGGCCCGTGAAGCCAGCCAGCGCGCCCGCCGCGAGCTGCTGCATCGCCAGCAGGCCAGCCTGCGGCAGTGCGAGCGCCAGTTCGCCGAGGCCGCGAAGGCCTACAGGCAGGCGGTCGACCTGTGCCCGACGCAGCCGCAGACCGCGCGCGAGCAGTCCGAGGCGCTGGTGCACGGCTTCCTGGAGAGGATGTCCTGCGCCGACGAGATCTGCATCCGGCTGCTGACCGAAGGGGCGGGTGACCGCGCCTCGACCCATGCGCTGAACGTCACGGTGACCTCGCTGCTGCTCGGCAAGGCGGTGGGGCTGGAAGGTCAGGAACTCGCCGACCTGGGCGTGGGGGCGTTGCTTCACGACATCGGCAAGACCGAGCTGCCCGACCGGGTGCGCTACAAGGACGACACCTTCTCGGCCGCCCAGTCGCGCCTGTACCAGGAGCACGTGAACCACGGCGTGAACCTGGCGCGCAGGATGAACCTCAGCGCCGGCGCCACGCTGGCGATCGGCCAGCACCACGAACATGCCGACGGCAGCGGCTTCCCGCTGCGGGCGAAGGCCGACCGCATGACCCCGGCCGGCCGCATCGTTGCGCTGGTCAACCGCTACGACAACCTGTGCAATCCGGCCAGTCCCGCGCAGGCCATGACGCCGCACGAGGCGCTGTCGTACATCTTTGCGCAGATGAAGGCGCGCTATGACGCAGCCATGCTGGGGGCCTTCATCAAGATGATGGGCGTGTACCCGCCGGGCTCGGTGGTACAGCTCACCGACGACCGCTACGCGCTGGTCGTGTCGGTCAACTCCGCGCGGCCGCTGAAGCCGCGGGTGCTGGTGCATGACGTGCGCGTGCCGCGGGCCGAATGCCTGGTGCTCGACCTCGAAGAGACGCCTGAGCTCGGCGTGCGGCGCAGCCTCAAGCCGCAGCAGCTGCCCCGGGCGACGCTCGACTACCTGTCGCCGCGCCCGCGCATCTGCTACTTCTTCGAGCGCGCCCGCGAGCTGCCGCCCACGGAGGCCGCGTGATGTCGTGGAAGAACCTCATCGAGGGCATGCTCGAGGCGGTGTGGGTGGTCGACCCGCACGAGCTGCGGCTGCTCGCGGCCAACAATGCCGCGGCACGTCTGCTGGGCGCCCCGGTGGCCGAGCTGGTCGGCCTGCCCGTGGTGGAGCTGGCGGCGGCGCCCGAGGACCTGTTCTTCTGGGAGGACGTGGCCGCCGGCGTTTCGGACCGCATCCTGTCGGAGACGCTGGTGCGGCGCCGCGACGGCAGCACCGTGCAGGTGGAGCGGCGCGCCAGCCGCGTGTGGGTCGCGCCGGGCCAGGCGGTTTTCGTCGTCGGCGTGCGCGACCTGAGCGAGCAGCGCCGCGCCGAAGACGAGCTGGAGAAGCTCGTGGCCGAGTTGCGTGCCACGCTGGAGAGCACCGCCGACGGCATCCTGGTGACCGACCTCGACGGCGGCATCCGCGGCTACAACCAGCACTTCGCCACGCTGTGGGGCCTGCCGCAGGAGCTGCTGACCGAACGCGACGACGCGTCCATCTATGCCTGGATGCATCGCGGCGTGGTCGACGAGGAGAGCTATACGCGCCGGCTTCAGGACATCGCCGGTGCGCCATTGCTTCAAGCCACGGACGTGCTGGTGCTGCGCTCGGGCAAGGTGCTCGAACGCGTGACGCTGCCGCAATACGGTCGTGGCCGCCCGATCGGGAGGGTGTATTCGTTCCGGGACATCACCCAGCGCCTGGCCAGCGAGTCGCGGCTGCAGCTCGCGGCCAAGGTGTTCGAGTCCAGCCTCGATGCCATCTTCGTGACCGACGCCGAGTGCCGCATCGTGGCCGCCAACCCGAGCTGCGAGCGGCTGCTGGGCGGAGAAGGCTGCGGTGTCGCCGGGCAACTGCTGCACGACCTGATCCACGATCCGGCCGACGAGGCAGGCATCGTTCGGGTCGAGCAGGCGCTGGCCGCCGAGGGCTACTGGGCCGGCGAGCTGTGGCACCGCCGCGCCGATGGCGAGGCGCGGCCGGGGCAGGTGTCCTTCGTGCGGGTGCCCGATGCCCACGGCGCGCCCCTGCACTACATCTGCTTCTTTCGCGACCTGACCGACAAGCTGCATGACCAGCGCCGCATCGAGCAGCTGGCGTACTCCGATGCACTGACAGGCCTGCCCAACCGGCTGAAACTGACCGAACGCATCGAATTCGCGCTGGCCCTCGCCCGGCGCGACAACAACGGCAGCTTCGCGCTGCTGTTCCTCGACCTCGACCGCTTCAAGCACATCAACGATTCGCTGGGTCACCACTTCGGCGACCGCGTGCTGATGGAGGTGGCCGAACGGCTCAAGGGCTGTCTGCGCGAGGTGGACACCGTGGCCCGGCTGGGCGGCGACGAATTCGTGATGCTGCTGCACGAGGCCGACGCGCGGGGCGCCGAATCCACCGCGCGCCGCGTGCTGGAGGCGCTGGCGCTGCCGTTCACGCTGGGCGACCTGAACTTTTCGGTCACCGGCAGCATCGGCGTGGCGATGTACCCCAACGACGGCGTCACGCTGGACGACCTGGTCAAGCATGCCGACACCGCGATGTACCGCGTGAAGGAGCGCGGCCGCGGGAGCTTCCGCTTCTACAAGCCGCAGATGAACGTGGACCTGCTGTCGCGCATGAAGCTGGACCATGCCATGCGGCTGGCGCTGGCCCACGATGTCTTCAAGCTGCACTACCAGCCGCAGGTCGAGCTCGCGAGCGGCCGCATCATCGGCGCCGAGGCGCTGATCCGCTGGCGCGATCCCGGCATGGGCGACATGTCGCCCGCGCAGTTCATCCCGGTGGCTGAAGAAAGCGGTTTCATCGTGGCGCTGGGGGACTGGGTGCTGGCCGAGGCGGTGCGGCAGGGCGCGCAGTGGTACCGCGCCGGGCGGCCGATCACCGTGTCGGTCAACGTGTCGGCGCTGCAGTTCCAGCAGGTCAGCTTCGTCGAGCGGGTGGCCGGCGTGCTGAATGGTGCGGGGCTGCCGGCGCAATACCTGGAGCTCGAGCTCACCGAGTCCATCCTGCTGCGAGATGCCGACGAAGCGCTGCAGCGCCTGAGCGCGCTCGCCCGGCTGGGCGTGTGCCTGGCGATCGACGACTTCGGCACCGGGTATTCCAGCCTGGGCTACCTGAAGCGCTTTCCGATCCGCAAGCTCAAGATCGACCGGTCGTTCATCAAGGGCCTGCCCGACGACGAGAGCGACGTGGGGATCGCCCACGCCATCATCCACCTGGGCAAGGCCCTGCGGCTGGCGGTCATCGCGGAGGGGGTGGAAACCGAGGCGCAGCGCCGCTTCCTGGAAGGCGCGGGATGCGACGAGTTCCAGGGCTTCCTCTATTCGCCCGCCGTGGCGCCCGAGGCTTTCGAGCAGCTGATCGCGCTGCAGGGCGGCGACGCGGGGGCCGCGCACGGCGTTGCGCGACCGGTGCCGGCCTGACCGGGTGGGCGGTGGCCGGCCGCGGCCGGCGCATGCGGGCCGCCCATTTGCCGTAGAGTGCGCCCCGCATGCATTTCGCTGTTTCCCGACCTGATGGAGCACACCACATGACGAACCGCCGTGAGCTGCTGCAGTCCGGCGCCGCGGTGCTGGGCGCGGCTGCAGGCTTGTCGCCGCAGGCGGCGCAGGCCGCGTGGAACCAGGCCGCCTTCGAGGCGCAATCGCTGGCCGCGGTGGTCAGGGCCCTGGGCGGCACGGTGGCTGCGGCCGAGAGCAAGCAGGTGCAGCTGCAGGCGCCCGAGATCGCCGAAAACGGCGCGGTCGTTCGAGTCAGCGCCGCCAGCCAGTTGCCGGGCACCACCCAGCTGGCCATCGTGGTCGAGAAGAATCCCAATGCGCTGGCGGCGGTGTTCGAGCTGCCCCCCGGCACCGACGCCCACCTGGCCACCAACATCAAGATGGCCGAAACGTCGAAGGTCTATGCGCTGGCGAAGTCAGGCGACCGGTACTACTACGCCGCGCAGCAGGTCACCGTGACGCTGGGCGGCTGCGGCAACTGAAGGGCGGGCGGTCGAACATGGCAGAGCCGATGAGGATCCGCGCGCAGGTGCAGGGCGACAGGACGACCGTGCGCATCCTGATGTCGCACGAGATGGAAAGCGGCCAGCGCAAGGACGCGGCCGGCCGCGCCATCCCCGCCTGGTTCATCCAGGAAGTGGTGGTTCAGCATGCCGGCCGCACCGTGCTCGCCGCCCAATGGGGCGCAGCGGTGTCGAAAAACCCGTACCTGCAGTTCAGCTTCAAGGGCGGCAAGCCGGGCGACCGCATCAGCGTGTCGTGGACCGACAGCCGCGGAGACAAGCGCAGCGACGAAGCGCCGATCACCTGAACCCATCGGCCGTGCAGCCGTTCTCGTTCCCGGTTTCCGCGCATTTGTGGGGCGCCCGAGGCAGTGTTAGAGTCGCGCCTCTGACTCTGTAGGTCCTTCCCGTCCCCTTTTCTGGTTCTCGGAACCGTAAAGGCGGGTCGCAATCCGCCAACCGGTCAAGCCGTGTCGCGGAAGGTTGTTCAACCCACATGAGCGCTGGAAACCGGCGCAAAAGGTGAGCGAAAGATGATGCAGCAATACAGGTCGAATTCGTACCTGTTCGGGGGCAATGCGCCCTATGTGGAAGAGTTGTACGAGGCCTATCTCGACAACCCTGGTTCCGTGCCCGACAACTGGCGGGCCTACTTCGATGCCCTGCAGAACGTTCCGGCCACCGACGGCACGGAATCGCGCGACGTGGCCCATGCGCCGGTCGTCGAGTCGTTCGCGCAGCGTGCCAAGGCCAATGCCTTCGCCGTGCGGGCCAGCGCCAGCGAGCTGGCGGTTGCCCGCAAGCAGGTCCATGTCCAGTCGCTGATTGCTGCCTATCGTTCGCTCGGCGCCCGCTGGGCCGATCTCGACCCGCTCAAGCGCCAGGAACGTCCCAAGATCCCCGAACTCGAGCCGGCGTTCTACGACCTGACCGAGTCCGACATGGACATCACGTTCAGCGCCACGAACACCTACTTCACCAAGGCCGAGCAGCAGACGCTGCGCGAGATCCTGCAGGCGCTGCGCGAAACCTACTGCGGCACCATCGGCGCCGAGTTCATGCACATCACCGAGCCGGTGGAAAAGCGCTGGTGGCAGGAAAAGCTCGAAAGCAGCCGCAGCAAGCCCAACTTCAGCGCCGAGAAGAAGAAGCACATCCTCGATCGCCTCACCGCGGCCGAAGGCCTGGAGCGCTACCTGCACACCAAGTACGTCGGCCAGAAGCGCTTCTCGCTCGAAGGCGGCGAGAGCTTCATCGCCTCGATGGACGAACTGGTGCAGCGTGGCGGTGAAAAGGGCGTGCAGGAGTTCGTGATCGGCATGGCCCACCGCGGCCGCCTGAACGTGCTGGTCAACACGCTGGGCAAGATGCCCGCCGACCTCTTTGCCGAGTTCGAGCACACCGCCAAGGAAGACCTGCCGGCCGGCGACGTGAAGTACCACCAGGGCTTCTCGAGCGACGTGTCCACCCCCGGCGGCCCGGTCCACCTGAGCCTCGCGTTCAACCCCTCGCACCTCGAGATCGTGAACCCGGTCGTCGAAGGCTCGGTCAAGGCCCGCCTCGACCGCCGCGGCGACAAGGAAGGCGACCAGGTGCTGCCGGTGCTGGTGCACGGCGACGCAGCCTTCGCAGGCCAGGGCGTGGTGATGGAAACGCTGGCGCTGGCACAGACGCGCGGCTACTACACCGGCGGTACGGTGCATCTCGTCATCAACAACCAGATCGGCTTCACGACCAGCGACCCGCGCGACACGCGCTCCACGCTGTATTGCACCGACGTGGTGAAGATGATCGAAGCGCCCGTGCTGCACGTGAACGGCGACGATCCCGAAGCCGTGGTGTTCGCCACCCAGCTGGCGCTCGAGTACCGCCAGGAGTTCAACAAGGACGTGGTGGTCGACATCATCTGCTTCCGCAAGCTGGGCCACAACGAACAGGACACGCCGGCCCTGACCCAGCCGCTCATGTACAAGAAGATCGGCCAGCATCCCGGCACCCGCAAGCTCTACGGCGACAAGCTGGTCGCCCAGGGCGTGCTGCCGGCCGACGGCCCCGACGCGATGGTCAAGGCCTACCGCGCCGCCATGGACGCCGGCAAGCACACGGTCGACCCGGTGCTCACCAACTACAAGAGCAAGTACGCCGTCGACTGGCAGCCCTACCTCGGCAAGAAGTGGACCGATGCGGCCGACACCGCGCTGCCGCTGGCCGAAGTCAAGCGCCTGGCCGAGCGCCTCACCACGCTGCCTGCCAACTTCAAGGCCCACCCGCTGGTCGAGAAGGTGCTGGCCGACCGTGCCGCCATGGGCCGCGGGGAGGTCAACGTCGACTGGGGCATGGGCGAGCACCTCGCCTACGCGTCGCTGGTGGCCAGCGGCTACCCGGTGCGCCTGTCCGGCGAAGACTGCGGCCGCGGCACGTTCACCCACCGCCATGCGGTGCTGCACGACCAGAACCGCGAGAAGTGGGACGAAGGCATCTACGTGCCGCTGCAGAACGTGGCCGAAAACCAGGCGCCGTTCGTCGTCATCGACTCGCTGCTGTCCGAAGAGGCCGTGCTCGGCTTCGAATACGGCTATGCGAGTGCCGACCCGAACACGCTGACCATCTGGGAGGCGCAGTTCGGCGATTTCGCCAACGGCGCGCAGGTGGTGATCGACCAGTTCATCGCCTCCGGCGAGGTGA
>CAMLNA010000059.1 GCA_946481025.1 uncultured Rivibacter sp. | reverse complement strand
ACCGTCTTGCCGTTGGCGGCCTTCTGATTGGCCTCTTGCATGTCGCGAAGGCCGATGACCTCGAACCCTTGCGCTTCGAGCATCTGCTGCACCTGCTCGTGGCCATGGACGGAAATCTTCGGCTTTCCCGCCCAGGAATGTTCCGGCCCGAAAAACGACGCGACCAGGATGCCTCCCGGCCTCAGCAGATCGTGGGCCCGGTGCAAGGTCCCGGGGAGGTCCTCGATGAAGGGCAGCGCCCGCTGGGCGTTCACGATGTCCGCACCCCCTTCGGGGATGTCGGCGTTCTGCAGCGTGCCGATGTGCATGACCGCCGACCCGCTCTGCGTGACGTCTCGCAACGCCGTGCTCGCGTGCGGATCGACGTCCACTGCATGGACCTGGGTCCAGCCGGCCCGGATCAGCGCGCGCGTATCACGGCCGCCTCCCGCCCCCAGGTCGATTGCCACGCCGGTGCGCCTGATGTCGGCCATGTCTGGCTGGTCCAGGAAGGCCTTCAGCCCCGGCGTCGCCGAGGACCGGTGTGCGGTGGCCTGTGCCACCGTCGGTCGGGTGCTGGAACTTGCCTGCGGCCCGGCCGCGGGATCGACCGCGGCCGGCATCGCCGGCAATGCGGTCCTGGGCGCAAGCGCTGCCGAACTCGACGCCGCAGCCGGCGTGTTTCTTGGTGAAAGCGGACCTTCCGCCGGCCGCCTTTCGGGCGTCCCCGGGTCTGCCCGTTGCTGTTCGGGCGTGCGTGGGGCATGGACGATTCCCTTCAGGAAACCGACGTTCTTCAGGAATCCTGGACGGTGCCAAACCATGACGATGCGCCTGCGGTGGTGTCTGGCGCATCGTCGGGATGGGGGCCTGCCGGCGGGGCGCCAGAGGCGAAGCCGAGGCGCACGGGCCGAAGCCGGTGCGCGGCGGTGACGTGCGGGCTCAGAACCGATAACTCGCGTAGAGCAGCCCGCTCGCCTGCGACTTGTCGAACACCAGCGGGCTGTCGGCCGCGTCACCTTGCAGCCGGCCGAACGAGACGCGCGCGCCCAGGTTCCAGTTGGCGTCGAGCTGGTAGTTCAGCGTGCCCGACACGCGCACCAGCCCCACGCCGGCGCCCGGGTCGTACGTCGCGCGGCCCGAGCGGGCCGACTGTTGAGCGTCGATGCCGAACACGGTGCGCATGTAGCGCTGGTTGCCCCAGGTGAGGCCCGGCCCCACTGCCAGCGACCAGCGGTCGGCCGGCTGGAACATCGCCTCGGCTTCCAGCGACACCAGCGTGCCGAGGTCCTTGCCGCCGATGTCGGGCGCCACGCCGGCGCTCAGCTTGTAGCGGCCGAAGCCGTAGCTGGCGAACAGGTGCGCGCGCTGCGTGCGCTCGATGTCGCCCAGGCCTGCCAGGCGCGGGTCATCGCTTTCCTCGCGCAGCTTGCCGATGTCGGTGCTGAGGGCTGCCCCCAGGCGCAGGCCGCCGGCTTCGTAGAGCGTGGCGCCGATGCCCAGCGGGCCGCCGCCGGGCACCGGACCGAGGAAGTAGCGGCCGTAGCTCGCGCTGAAGATCGGCACCGCGCGGGTCTTCTGCTGGTCGCTGCCGGGGAACTCGGGCACGCTGGCGACCGCGGCGCCGAGACTGAAGCGCCATTCGTTCGAGGCCGGCTCCTGGGCCTGCACGGCGGGCGACACGGCGGCCGCGGCCAGCAGCAGGCGCGACAGGGTGGTTGCACGGGGCATGGGTGTTCTCTCCAATGGATGGGATGCGCTTGAGGGGGCAGCGCCCGCGAGCTGCGGGCGCCGGCGCGCATGCTGGCTTGCGGTCGTTAAGGCGTCTTTAACGCCGTGTCGAGGTCGAGCACCAGCGACGGGTCGAACGCGCGGTTCTCCACTTCGCCGTGCAGCACGTAGCCGCGCGGGTTGGCCACCACCCGGGTGCGGCCGATGCGGTAGTCGAAGCTGTCGTGCGTATGGCCGTGCAGCCACAGCGCCGGCTGCCAGCGTCGGATCTGCGCTTCGAGGTCGGACACGAAACAGGTGTTGATGGGCGAGCCGGCGAAGCGCGTCGCGATGCTTTCGCGCGAGGGCGCGAAATGCGTGATCACCACGGTGGGCCCGTCGTGCGGCTGCGCAAACCGGCCCTCGAGCCAGGCCACCGAGCGGTCGAACAGCAGCTGGGCCACCGCGGGCGAGAAGGGCTCGGGAAAGTCAGCCGCGATGCGGATGCGCGAGAAGTCACGCATCAGCCGCATCGACATCGCCAGGCCCTCGTCGCGCTGCTGCGCCGACTCCAACAGGCGATGGTCCGACCACAGCGTGCAGCCGAGGAAGCGCACGCCGGCGTGGTGCCACTCGTCCTGCTCCAGCACCTGCACCGGGCTGCCCCGTGCCTGCTCGCGCAGCCGGTGCATCGTGCTCGCGAGGTCGCTGCCGTAGAACTCGTGGTTGCCCGCGACGAACAGCACCGGACGGCCGCCGTGGCGCTGCGCGCAGTCGCGTGCCCAGGCGATGGCCGCCTCGGGGCGCCCCAGGTCGCCGGCCAGCACCACCACGTCGGCCGGCGTGGGAGCGGGCGTGAGCGCCTGCATCGACAGGTGCAGATCCGACAGCAAGGCGATCTTCATCGGCGCGCCACTTTCTCTGCTCGATGGACCCGAGCATTCTGGACCCGCCGGTGGGGTCCGCCGCAAGGCATGCAGCTTGCCGAATTCCGGCATGCGACCCGATGCTTCTGACGCTGCGGTACCGGGCCGCGCAGCATGGCTGCGGGCTTGGGTGTGCGTGTTCTGCGTGGCAGCGCCACCCGGCGTGCACGCCCAGCAGGAGGCGGCACCATCCGCACCCGGCTGGATGCCTTCCGGCGGCTTCGTGCAGTACGGGGAAGCCGAGACCGACACGCGCGCGCTCACCGTCGGCGTGACCTGGCCGTGGCAGCGGCGCTGGTCGCTCTGGGGCGGTGAAGTGGGCGGCTACTGGGAGCTGGCGCTGGGCCACTGGAGTGCACCGGCGGCGCGAGACGGGCGCGAGTCCGCCGTCGTCACGCAGGTGGCGCTCACGCCCACCTTCCGCTGGCGCCCGCGCGGGGGCGCCTCGCCCTGGTTCGCCGAAGCCGCCATCGGACTCACCGTCACGATGCCGGTCTATGAAAGCCGCGACAAACGTTTCAGCACGGCTTTCAACTTTGCCGACCACGTCGCCATCGGCCGCAACTTCGGCCCGCAGGGGCGGCATGAAGTGGCGCTGCGCCTCGAGCACTTCTCGAACGGCGGCATCAGCCATCCGAACCCGGGCGAGAACTTCCTGCAGCTGCGGTATTCGATGCGCTGGCGCTGAACCCGGCCGCGTCAGACGGCGCAGCCGGCCTCCAGCGCATCGCCCGGCCCCACCGGCTCGGGAATGCTGTACCCATAGCGCACCGCGATCATCTCCGCGAGGATGGACACGGCGATCTCCGGCGGCGTGCGGGCGCCGTTCTTCAGGCCGATGGGCCCGTGCAGCCGGGCGAGCTGCTCGTCGGTCAGGTCGAAGTGTTCCTTCAGGCGCGCACGCCGCTTGGCCTGGTTCACCCGCGAGCCGATGGCCCCGACATAGAACGCGTTCGACTTGAGCGCCTCCATGAGGGCCAGGTCGTCGAGCTTGGGGTCGTGGGTGAGCGCGACGACGGCGGTGTGGCCGTCGGGCTGCAGCGCGGTCACCGTGTCGTCGGGCATGCCGCGCTCGAGTCGTGCGCCCGGCACGCTCCAGCCGGTGGCGTATTCCTCGCGCGGGTCGTTGATGATCACTTCGTAGTCGAGGGCCTGCGCCATCTGCGCGAGGTAGTGCGTCATCTGCCCCGCGCCGATGATGAGCAGGCGCCAGCGCGGGCCATGGGTGGTGACGAGCTGCGTGCCGCCCAGGCGCACGAGGTCGCCGCCATCGGGAGGGTCGAGCCGCACCTGGCCCGACTCGAGGTCGAGCGTGCGCCTCACCAGCTCGCCGCGGGCGAGCCGCTCCAGCAGCGCGGGCATCATCGAGCGCTCCGACAACGGCTCCAGTACCAGCTCGAGCGTGCCGCCGCAGGGCAGCCCGAAACGGGTGGCCTCCTCGGCGCCGACGCCGTACACCACCACCTGGGGCGTCGCCAGTTGCAGCGAGCCGGCGCGGACCTTGGCGATGAGGTCGTCTTCGATGCAGCCGCCCGACACCGAGCCGGCCACCTGGCCGTCGTCGCGGATGGCCATCACCGAGCCCACCGGCCGCGGCGCCGAGCCCCAGGTGCGGGTGATGGTGCCCAGCACCACGCGGTGCCCCGCGGCTTGCCACTGCACCACCTGGCGCAGGATGTTCAGATCGACGTTGTCCATGACGGCGGTTGCCCCTCGCAGGCATGCGGCCGGTGCGCCAAAACGGAACAGGTGACGCCGCAATGCCCGGCGAATTGTGGCCGCGCCTCGTCCAACCGGCGCCCAGGTAGGGGTTTTTGCGCGGCAGAACGGCGCAAGGCGGCGTCCTAGGATGGCTCGCGCTTCTTCCCCCGGTCCAGCCTTCAGGCGATCCGATCCGCTCCCCAGCCAACAAGGCCGCGGTGAAACACGCCGCGACCGCAGCCACAGGAGACAAAAAGCCATGGCCCTCACGCTCACGCTGCAGGTCAACGGCAAGACCGTCACGCGACAGGTCGAACCGCAGACCCTCTTGGTCACCTTCCTGCGCGAAGACCTGCGATTGACCGGCACCCACATCGGCTGCGACACGGCGCAGTGCGGCGCCTGCACGGTGCACCTCGACGGCCATGCGGTGAAGTCCTGCAACGTGCTCGCCGTGCAGGCGCAAGGCGCGCAGGTCACCACCATCGAAGGCCTGGCCGCCAACGGCGAGCTGCATCCGATGCAGGCCGCCTTCAAGGAATGCCACGGGCTGCAATGCGGCTTCTGCACGCCCGGCATGGTGATGAGCGCGGTGGACCTCGTGCAGCACCACCCGCATGCCACCGAGCAGCAGATCCGCGAAGGGCTGGACGGCAACTTCTGCCGCTGCACCGGCTACCAGAACATCGTCAAGGCCGTCCAGCAGGGCGCCCGGATGATGAAGTGAGGACACCCCGCTCGCCGGGTACGGCGATCGAGATGAGAGGACTTTCACCATGAACGCACCTCAGCAAGGCCTCATCGGCCAAAGCATCAAGCGCAAGGAAGATGCGCGCTTCCTCACCGGCCGCGGCCAGTACACCGACGACATCGTGCTGCCGGGGCAGACCTATGCCTGCTTCGTGCGCTCGCCCTATGCGCATGCGCGCATCAAGGGCGTGGACACGCAGGCCGCCAGCGCATTGCCCGGCGTGCTGGGCATCTACACCGGCGAACATTTCCGCAGCGTGGGCGGGCTGCCGTGCGGCTGGCTCATCACCAGCACCGACAACACGCCGATGAAGGAGCCCAGGCATCCCATCCTGGCCGACGGCAAGGTGCGCTACGTGGGCGACCCGGTGGCGCTGGTGGTGGCCGAAACGCTCGACCAGGCGCGCGCCGCGGCCGCGCTGGTGGACGTGAACTACGACGAGCTGCCGGCGGTGGCCGACACCGCGAGCGCCAAGGGCGCGAAGGGCGCGGTGCACGACGAGGCGCCCGACAACGTCTGCTACACCTGGGCCATCGGCGACAAGGCCGGCACCGATGCCGCCATCGCCGGCGCGCCGCACATCACCCGGCTTTCGTTCAGGAACAACCGGCTCATCCCCAACGCCATCGAGCCGCGCGCCGCGAATGCCAGCTACAACCCGGGCGACGACAGCTACACGCTCTACGTGGCCAACCAGAACCCGCACGTCGAGCGGCTGCTGATGTGCGCCTTCGTGCTGGGCATCCCCGAGCACAAGATGCGGGTGGTGGCGCCCGACGTGGGCGGCGGCTTCGGCTCGAAGATCTTTCTTTATGCCGAGGAAACGGCGCTCACCTGGGCGAGCCGGCAGCTCGCACGGCCGATCAAGTGGACCGCCGATCGCAGCGAAGCCTTCCTCGCCGATGCCCACGGCCGCGACCACGTGACCACCGCCGAGCTGGCCTGCGACAAGGACGGCAGGTTCCTCGCGATGCGGGTGCACACCACGGCCAACCTCGGCGCCTACCTCTCGACCTTTGCCTCCAGCGTGCCGACCATCCTGTACGCCACGCTGCTGGCCGGGCAGTACACCACGCCCAAGATCTTCTGCGAGGTGACGGGCGTGTTCACCAACACCGCGCCGGTGGACGCCTACCGCGGCGCCGGCCGGCCCGAGGCCACCTATGTGGTGGAGCGCCTGGTGGAAACCGCGGCGCACGAACTCGGCATCGACCCGGCCGAGATCCGCCGCCGCAACTTCATCCAGGAGTTTCCGTATGCCACGCCGGTGGGCCTGACCTACGACACCGGCAACTACGAGGCCACGATGAGCCGCGCGCTCGAGCTGGCCGACGTGAAGGGCTTCGCGGCCCGGCAGAAGGCCAGCGAGGGCCGGGGGTTCAAGCGCGGCATCGGCTACTCGGCCTACATCGAGGCCTGCGGGCTGGCGCCGAGCAACATCGCGGGGGCCCTGGGCGCGCGCGCGGGCCTGTTCGAGGCGGGCGAGGTGAGGGTGCACCCCACCGGCAAGGTGACGATCTTCACCGGCAGCCACAGCCACGGGCAGGGCCATGAGACCACCTTTGCCCAGGTGGTGGCCGACAAGCTGGGCATCGGCATCGACGACGTCGACATCCAGCACGGCGACACCGGCAAGATCCTGTTCGGCATGGGCACCTACGGCTCGCGCTCGCTCGCGGTGGGCGGCTCCGCCATCGTGAAGGCGGTGGACAAGGTGATCGCCAAGGGCAAGAAGATCGCCGCGCACCTGATGGAAGCGGCCGACACCGACATCGAGTTTTCCGGCGGCGAGTTCAAGGTGGCCGGCACCGACAAGAAGGTGCCGTTCGCGCAGGTGGCGCTCACCGCCTACGTGCCGCACAACTACCCGCTCGACAAGCTGGAGCCGGGGCTGAACGAGAACGCCTTCTACGACCCGACCAACTTCACCTACCCGGCCGGCACCTACGTGTGCGAAGTGGAGGTGGATCCGGCCACCGGTGCGGTGCGGGTGGACCGCTTCACCGCCTGCGACGACTTCGGCAACGTGATCAACCCGATGATCGTCGAGGGGCAGGTGCACGGCGGGCTGGCGCAGGGCATCGGCCAGGCGCTGCTCGAGCACGGCGTGTACGACGCAGACACCGGCCAGCTGCTGAGCGGCAGCTACATGGACTACGCGATGCCCCGCGCCGACGACCTGCCGAGCTTCACGGTGGAGACGGTGAAGGGCACGCCCTGCACGCACAACCCGCTGGGCGTGAAGGGCTGCGGAGAGGCCGGGGCCATCGGCTCGCCGGCCGCGCTGATCAACGCGGTGTGCAACGCCATCGGCGTGAAGGACCTGCCGATGCCCGCGTCGCCGTACAACGTGTGGCGCGCCGTCCAGGCAGCACGTTAAAGGAGGCTCGACATGCAAACCTTCGCCTATCAGACCCCCGCCAGCGTGGCGGATGCCGTGCGCCTGGCCAAGGGCGCGGATGCCAGGCTGATCGCCGGCGGGCAGTCGCTGCTGGGCTCCATGAAGCTGGGCCTCATCGAGCCGGCGTCGCTGGTGGACCTCGGGAAGATCGCCGAACTCAGGGGCATACGCCGCGACGGTGCCGCGCTGGTGATCGGCGCCATGACCACCCATGCCGAGGTGGCCGCATCGAAGGACGTGATGCAGGTCGTGCCGGCGCTGGTGGCGCTGGCCGAAGGCATCGGCGACCGGCAGGTCCGCAACCGGGGCACCCTGGGCGGCAGCCTGGCCAACAGCGACCCGGCGGCCGACTGGCCGGCGGCCGTGCTGGGCCTGGGCGCCACCCTCCAGACCGACCACCGAAGCATCGCGGCCGACGACTTCTTCCAGGGCCTGTACACCACGGCCCTGCAGGAGGGCGAGGTGATCACCGCGGTGCGCTGTTCCGCGCCCGACAAGGCGGCCTACGTCAAGTTCGCCCAGCCGGCGTCGCGCTTCGCGCTGGTGGGCGTGTTCGTGAGCAAGGGGCCGGCCGGCGTGCGGGTGGCCGTCACCGGTGCCGGGGCCTGCGTGTTCCGGGTGAAGGCGCTGGAGGACAAGCTGGCCGCCAGGTGGGCGCCCGAGTCTTGCGACGCGGTGGCCGTGCCGTCCAAGGACCTGAACAGCGACCTGCACGGCTCGGCGGATTACCGGGCCGCCCTGATTCCGGTGCTGGCACGGCGCGCCGTGCTCGCGGCAGGCTGACCACCCACAGCATGCTGCCGCCAGGAGCGCTGCCCGCCAGCATCGACGAAACGTCGCAGGCGCTGCTCGACCACGACTACGTGGCCGAGCGGGCGCTCGCGACGGCCCTGTTCCTGGCGCTCAAGCTCGCACGGCCGCTGTTCCTCGAAGGCGAGCCCGGCACCGGCAAGACCGAGATCGCCAAGACCGTGGCCGCGATGCTCGGCCGGCCGCTGATCCGCCTGCAATGCCATGAAGGGCTCGACCAGAGCGGCGCCGCCTACGAATGGAACTATGCGCGGCAGATGATGGAGATCCGCCTGGCCGAGCGCGAGGGCCTGTCACGCGAAGCGCTGGGCGAGCAGCTGTTCTCGGGGCGCTTCCTGATCAAACGGGCGCTGCTGCAGGCCATCGACCCTGCGCAGCCGGTGCCGCCGGTGCTGCTGATCGACGAGCTCGACCGCGCCGACGAGCCGTTCGAGGCCTACCTGCTCGAAGTGCTGTCGGACTTCCAGATCACCATTCCCGAGTTCGGCACGGTGGCCGCGGCGCAGCCGCCGATCGTGGTGCTCACCTCCAACCGCACACGCGAGATCCACGACGCGGTGAAGCGTCGCTGCCTCTACCACTGGGTGGGTTTCCCCGATGCGGCGCGCGAACTGGCCATCCTGGGCCGGCGCGTGCCGGAGGCGGGCGCGGCGCTTTCGCGGCAGGTGGTGGCCTTCGTGCAGGGCCTGCGCCGCATGGAGCTCTACAAGCTGCCGGGCATCGCCGAGTCCATCGAATGGACGCGCGCCCTGCTGGCACTGGATGCGCTGGTGCTGGATCCGGCGGTGGTGAACGACACCCTGGGCGTGCTGCTGAAGTACCAGGACGACATCGCCAGGGTGCAGGGCGGCGAGGCCGCGAGGCTGCTCGAAGAGGTGCGGCAGGCGGTGGCCGACTGATCCGCGGCGCGGCCAAGATGCAGCAGCGACACCAGCCGCCGGGCCGCCTGGCCGAGAACGTCCTCCATTTCGCGAGGGTGCTCAGGACTGCCGGCCTTCCGATCGGCACCGACCGCATCCAGCTCGCGCTGCAGGCGCTGCAGGTGGCCGGGCTGGAAAGCCGTCGCGACTTCCACGACGCCTTGCTGGCCTGCTTCATCGCACGCGCCGAGCACCGGGCCTTGTTCGACCAGGCTTTCCACATCTTCTGGCGTGACCCCGACCTGCTGGGCCGGATGATGGCCATGCTGCTGCCTCGGGTCGAGGGCCGGGCCGCTGCCGCGAAGCCGCCGCCCGAGAACCGCCGGCTGGCCGATGCCCTGTTCCCGCCGAGGCCGTCGCCGGCCAGCCCGCCGCCGCCACGTGAACAGATCGATCTCCAGGCCGAGATGACCTGGAGTGACCGCGAGGTCCTGCGCCATGCCGACTTCGAGACCATGAGCGCGGCCGAATGGCAGCAGGCCAAGAGCGCCATCGCGCAGCTGCGGCCCTTCTTCGAGCGCCTGCCCACGCGGCGCATGCGGCCGGCCGCACGGGCGCGGCGCCCCGACTGGCGCGCCACGCTGCAATCGATGGCCCGCCACGGCGGCGAGCTCTGGGACCTGCGCTGGCGCGCGCCGCGCGAACGCCCGGCACCGCTGGTGGTGCTGGCCGACATCTCCGGTTCGATGAGCCGGTACTCGCGTTTGCTGCTGCACTTCACGCACACGCTCGCGACCCAGGGGCCGGCCGCCGACGTGCGGGTCTTCAGCTTCGTCTTCGGCACCCGCCTCACCCACACCACGCGCCTGCTGCGCACCCGCGACCCCGACATGGCCGTGGGCCACGTCGCGCAGGCGGTGAAGGACTGGTCGGGCGGCACGCGCATCACCGAATGCCTGCGCGAGTTCAACCGGGTGTGGGCGCGGCGCGTGCTGTCGGCCGGGCGCAGCACCGTGCTGCTGGTCACCGACGGCCTCGAACACGGCGACACGGCTGCATTGCGCTTCGAGATGGAGCGCCTGCACAAGAGCTGCCGGCGCCTGGTGTGGCTCAACCCCCTGCTGCGCTATGCGGGCTTCGAGCCGCGTGCGGCAGGCATCCGGGCCATGCTGCCGCACGTCGACCATTTCGTGCCGGCGCATAGCCTCGCCAGCCTGGAGCAGCTCGCGCGGCTGCTCGGCGGGCAGGCCGCGGCCGGACGGCCCCACTGAAATTTCCAGCACCCCGAACCACACCACCATGCAGATCACCAGCCAGCAAGTGCTTCCGGTTTCGCAGCAACAAGCCTGGGACGCGCTGAACGACACCACGCTGCTGCAAGCGGCCATTCCAGGCTGCGAATCGATCACGCCCGACGGGCAGGACGAATACGCACTTGCGCTCACCGCGGCCATCGGCCCGGTGAAGGCGCGCTTCAAGGGCAGGCTCAAGCTGGCCGACCAGCAGCCGCCCGAGTCGTACACGCTGCAGTTCGAGGGGCAAGGCGGCGCCGCAGGCTTCGGCAAGGGTACGGCCGCGGTGCGGCTCGAACCCCGGGGTCCCCGGGAGACGGTGCTGCACTACAACGCCGACGCGCAGGTGGGCGGGCGTATCGCCCAGGTGGGCTCGCGGCTGGTGGACATGGCGGCGCAGAAGATGGCCAGCGACTTCTTCGATGCGTTCAACGCGGCGTTGCAGCAGCGATACGCCGTGGCCCCCCCGAACGCGGGGAGTGTCGAACCTTCGGGCGACGCCGGCAGGTGGACCCGCCTGATGCGGTGGTGGCGGTCGCTGTGGGCACGATGAGTGCCGCTTTGCAGGGCGCAGCCTCACTTCCTGGACATCCGCGCCCCGCTTGGGGAGCAGGGTGGAAAAAGCTGCTGTAGGACTTATCCGACACCAAGCAACGTTGGCCACCGATCGCCAAGCATTCGCCCGCCATCTACGATTCAGGCGAGTGATGGAGCCTTGGGCGAAAGAGTCGGTGTGGTGGACGGGACAGCTGCTAAAGAAGGTTTGCGCGTCGTGCTGGTCGAGGATTCACTCGCCATCCGGGCTCGCCTCATTGCCATGATCGAAGCGGTGGACGCTTGCCGCGTGGTGGCCTGCTACGACAGCGAACTCGACGCGCTGGCCTGGATGCAGGACCAACCCTTCGACCTGGCCGTGATCGACCTCGACCTGCGCGAAGGTTCCGGCTTCGGCATCCTGAAGGCGCTGCAGTCACAGCCGGCCTCACGCATGAACGGCACGCGCCGCGTGGTGCTCACCAACCACGGCTCGCCGCGTGTTCGGGCCATCTGCCTGGGCCTGGGGGCCGACGCCTTCTTCGACAAGTCCTCGCAGATCGAGGAACTGCTCGACTACATCGCCGAGCAGCCGAAGCACACCACCCAGTGAGCGACCGCCGCGGGCCGGCTACTGAATGAGCCCGTGCTGCAGTGCGTAGTAGGTCAGGTCGCTGTTGGTGCGCAGGTTGAGCTTCTCGAGCACGCGTGCCCGGTAGGTGCTCACCGTCTTGATGCTCACGAACAGCGCCTCGGCAATCTCGGACACGGTCTCTCCCTTGGCCAGCCGCAGGAAGACCTGCAGCTCGCGGTCCGACAGGCCTTCATGCGGCGGCGCGTCGCCCACCTTGTTGAGTCCGCGCGCGAGCAGTTCTCCCACCTGCGGGCTGATGTAGCTGCGCCCGCGCGAGACCACGCGAATGGCATCGATCAGCTCGTCGGGCTCGCAGTCTTTGGACAGGTAGCCGTTGGCGCCCATCTTCAGGATGGTGGTGGCGTACTTGTCGGCCGGGAAGCTGGAAAGCATGAGCACCGGCAGGTCGGGCTGCGCCAGGCGAATGGCGCGAAGGATGTCGATGCCGTTCTGGTCGGGCATCGAAATGTCGAGCAGCAGAACGTCGCACGCCTGCTTGCGGGCGAGGTCGAGTGCCTCGCGGCCGCTGGCGGCCTCGGCCACCACCCGCATGTCGACCTGCGCCGATATGAACTGCTTGAAGCCGGCTCGCACGATGCCGTGGTCGTCGGCGATGGCTACGTTGATCATCTGCTGCGCGCTCAACAACGAACGAAAAAAGAAAAAACGGTGCCCGGAATCACCCGCTGCACCGCCGCGATTGTGTGCCCAGGGGCTCGTCAGACCAGCAGGCTCGACAACTCCTCGGCGTGTTCCTCTTCCTGCGCCAGGATCTCTTCCATCATGCGCCGGGTCGTGGGGTCGCGGTCGGCCAGGTAGCGGATCATCTCGGTGTAGCTCTCGATGGCGATGCGCTCGGCAATCAAGTCTTCCTTGATCATGGTCTTGAGGTCGGGGCCCACGGCGTAGTCGGCATGCGAGCGCTTGGCCAGCCCGTCGGGCGCCAGCTCCGGCACGCCGCCCAGCTGCACGATGCGCTCGGCGATCCGGTCGGCGTGGGCTTCCTCTTCGAGCGCGTGCTGCTTGAACTCCGCCTTCACCGCCTCGGCATCGATGCCCTGCGCGACGAAGTAATGCGCCTTGTAGCGCAGCACGCAGACCCACTCGGTGGCGAGCGCGTCGTTCAGCAGATGGAGCACCGTCTCGCGGTCGGCCTGGTAGCTGGAGGTCATGGCCCCTTCTTCGACGTGCCGGCGTGCCCTGTCCCGGATCGCCTGCAAGTCCATGACGAACTGGCTCGGCTTGTCGACCGCCAGTGTTGAAGAGGGGGTGTTCATGGGGTGATCTCGTCTGAGCGGAGTGCCGGTCCGGGCCACCCTGGGGGGAGGGGCGGAGCGCAGGGCTTGCGGCCCGGACCGGTCACAACCTTTCTTTATTTCTTGGCGTCCTGGGCGGCGCCCTGGACCTTTTCGCCAGCCTTTTCGACGTCCTTGCCCACGCCTTCGATCGTGTTGCAGCCCGCCAGCACGCCAAAGGTGAAGCAGGTCAGCAAGAGGACCAGACTGCGTTTCATGGCAACTCCTTGTCTTGTGGCCTTTCGCATTCGCGATCTCGTGCGACAACTGTAGGGAGCCCGACCCTGCTGCGCTGCCAGAGAAGGAGGCGGGTTCTTGTAAGACCACTCCGACAACGCACGGCATTTGCCTTGTGGTGGAGCAGCGCACGGTGCAGACTGTGGCACCGCACCTGCTGCCGGTGCCGAAGAGGAGAGTCCCCCGGATGATCAAAGGCTTGTTCCGCGACGTGCGCCGCCTGCCGCTTTTCCATTCGAAGCAATCGCTGGGCGCGTTCATCTGCGCCGTGGTGTCTTTGCTGGTGCTCGCGGTCTCAGAAATGGGCTACAGCGAACTCAAGCACAGCTTCACCGCGGTGGAGGTGAACGACAAGCAGAAGGCCAACCTGCAGCAGTTGCTCACGCTGCTGGTCGATGCCGAAACCGGCTCGCGCGGCTACCTGCTGACCGGCGACGCGAAGTACCTCGACCCGTACCGCAAGGCGATGGAGTCGATTCCGACGCTGCTCGATTCGCTGCGCGACAACTACCACGCCGACCCCCACATGGTGAAGGTCATCTCCGCGCTGGGCCGCAACGTCAACGCCAAGATCACCGAGATGGACATCACCGTGCGGCTGCGCCGCGACGGCATGGTCGACGCCACCCGCGCGGTGGTGGAGTCCGACATCGGCCGCCAGCGCATGGAGCAGATCCGCAAGACGGTCGCCGATCTGAGCGAGCTCCAGCGCAGCGAGGACACGGGCACCCGCAACCAGTGGCTGCGCCAGGCGCTGTGGGTGCGCCTGGGCGTGGCGGTGACCACCGCGCTCAGCCTGCTCACCTTCTTCTATTACGCGCAGTACTACGGCCGCATGGCGGCCGAGAAGGAGCACGAGGCCAAGCTCATCGAGCTGGAGCGCGCCAAGCTCGAAAGCGAGGTGGAGCGCCGTACCGCCGACCTCACCGAGCTGGCCATCCACCTGCAGCGCGTGCGCGAAGACGAACGCGCCAAGCTCGCCCGCGAACTGCACGACGAGCTGGGCGCGTTGCTCACGGCCGCCAAGCTCGACCTCACGGCCTTGCGCATGGAGCTGAAGCAGGCGCCGCCCTCCAGCCAGGAGCGCATCAGGCAGCTGGCCGACACGCTCACTGAAGGCATCCAGCTGAAGCGCCGCATCATCGAAGACCTGCGTCCGTCGATCCTCAACCACCTGGGCCTGGTGGCGGCCTTGCAGAACCTCGCCGACGACTTCGCCGAGCGCAGCGGGCTCGACGTCGACACGCGGCTCGACCCGGCCGTGCGGGTGGATCCGCAGGCCGGCATCGCGCTGTACCGCATCGTTCAGGAGGCGCTCACCAACGTCGAAAAGTATTCGAAGGCGAGGCACATCCACATCGAGCTCGATGCACGGCCCACCGACACGGTGCTGCGGGTGCACGACGACGGCGTCGGCTTCGATCCCGCGAGCGTGGCGCGCAGCGGCGCCCACGGCCTGGCGGGCATGCGACATCGCGCGCTGGCGCTGCGCGGCCACTTGAGCATCCGCAGCCGGCCCGGCCGGGGCACGCTGGTCGAAGTCGTGCTGCCGGCCACCGAGGCGGAGGCCGGCCCGGCCGGCAATCCGCCGGCGTCGTGGGGCGCCGCCCCCCCCGGGGAGCCCGCCGCCGAGGCAGCGCGTCCGCAGCAGCCCGCACTGCTGGGATAGAACCCGCGCAACAAAAGGAGAAAGGGCCCGGACGGGCCCTTCCTTCACTGTGCCGGCGAGCCGCTCAATGCAGGGTGTTCAGCCAGTCGTCGACTTCACGCTCGGCTTCGTCGCGGCGCTTGCCGTAGCGCTCCTGGATCTTGCCCTGCAGCTGCTCGCGACGGCCGTCGATGATGTCGATGTCGTCGTCGGTCAGCTCGCCCCACTTCTCGCGCAGCTTGCCCTTGAACTGCTGCCAATTGCCTTCGACACGATCCCAGTTCATGGTTAATCCTTTCATCCATTGACACGAGTTGTCTGCAGCGCGACCCTTCGCGTTCGCAAAAGGCGTCTCGTGCGCTGACGCACAAAGCCTAGGCTCCCACGCGGCAGGCTGGCGTCGGACGGCATGCAGCGCCTCCCGCGGGCTGCTTCCCGATGCCACGTCGGCTTGCGCTGACACACGACGCGAAGGCACGGGTTGTCAGCCGGCGCCGACAACGCTGTCAGCCGCTCACTACGCGCGGGTGCGGCAATGGCTTAAGGACTGCGATGAGTGATCTGCCTAGATTGATGCTGTCGGCCCACCCGAGCCGTGCTGACTTCAAGGAGCTCACCATGCTGCATTACGCCGTTGTGTTCTTTGTGATTGCGCTGATCGCTGCCGTGTTCGGCTTCGGCGGCATTGCCGCCGGTGCCGCCGGCATCGCGCAGATCCTGTTCTTCATCTTCGTGGTCATGGCCGTCGTGACCTTCGTCCTGAGCCTCATCAAGAAGGGCTAGCTGCGGCGGCCGGTGAACGGCCGCCTTCCTTGCGGGTCGACGTCAAGGGCCCGCAGTCGTTACTCAACAACCTTGGTAGGAGAGCCACATGAACCCGACAACATCCACCGCCAATGCCGGCAATGGTGCAACGGCCGCCACCGGCAGCAACGTCCGCGGCCTGGTCGACGAGGCGCGCAGCACGATGCAGGACGTTTCTGCCGCTGCCAGCCGCGGCGCCCAGGGCGTGGCCGAACAGACGCGCGTGTCGGCGAGCGAGATCGCCCACGACATCGAAGCGCTGGTGCGCAAGATCGGCCCGGCGGCTTCGGCCGAAGTGAAGGATCTGCTGGCCACGCTGAAGGAGCGTGCCTCGAACCTCACCCACTCCGTGCAGGACGTGGGCCTGCGCGCCCGCGACCAGGCAATGCACGGCGCCGAGAAGGCCCGCGACGTGGTGCGCGACCGGCCGTTGCAGTCGGTGGTGGCGGCGCTGCTGGCCGGCGCGGCGATCGGCATCCTGCTGTCGCGCAGCTATCACAACCATACCGACCAGTGAGCCCGTTCGCGCCCGACCCCGCCAAGAACAAGCACAAGGAGCGCGCATGGGCGAGATCCTCGGCTCGCTGAAGGAGTTGCTGGCCGCCGTGGTCGGGCATGCCGCCCTCTACGGCGACGCGGCTGCACAGGCCGTGCAGGAGTGGAAGGCGCACTGGCTGCGGCGCGCGTTGTGGGCTGCGGTCGGCCTGCTGCTGCTGCACGCTGGCCTGATCGCCGGCGTCGGCTTGGCGGTGTTGTCCGCATGGCACCAGGCATGGCCCACCGGATGGGCCTGGCTGTTGTGCCTGCTCCCTGTGGTGGCGGGCGCCGCGGCGTTGTGGCACGCCTGGCGCCAGGAGACCCCGCGCAGCCTGCTGGCCGAAGTGGCCAGCGAAGACATGCTCTGGCTGCGTGCGATGGTCGAACCACCCGCTGCGCCTGCGGAGCAACCTCCGGCCGTCGAGGGCCACGATGACTCGGCAGGCGGTCCGCCGCCGCACAGCACCCAGCCCCCGCGGGAGCCCGCTTATGACCCACGCCATTGATCTCCACGGCGCGCCCGGCGACCTGGAGGTGAAGCGCGAGCTTCTGCGGCTGCGCTTTGCCGTTTCGCGGCTGCGCGTGCAGACCGCGCTGGCCGACCTGCAGGGCGACGCCATGCATTCGGCGCCCGCGCGGGCGATGGCCTGGGTGCGCGCTCCCTGGGTGCGGCGCATTGCCTTCGCGGCAGCGGCGTGCCTGCTGATCGGGACCTTGTGGCGGTTCGGCTGGCGGCGGCCGGTGCGATGGGTGGCGCAGGGGCTGTCGCTGTGGCAGCTCGCGCGGCCGCTGCTCCATGACCTGGGGTTCGGCGCTGCGCCGGCTCCCGGCGAGGCCGAAGGCGTCGCCGCGGCGGCTGCCGCCGGGCGCGAAGCGCAGCCGGCAGCGCCCTAGGCTGGCGTCAGGCCGCCTGGGCCAGCGCCGGCGTGCCGTACACCTGGCCGAAACGGTTGGCCAGGAACGTTTCGAGCGCTACCTCTTCCTGTCGCACGAAACCCCGCTGCGGCAGCCGGCCCTGCGCCAGCAGGTCCAGCATCGCCGCGAGGCTGGACGCGGTGGTGATCTGGATGGCGCTGCGCATCGTGCCGTGGAGCGTGTGGCTGTAGATCTTGCGGGCGTAGGTGTCCTGCAGGAAACGCGGCTGGCCGCTTTCGTCGGCGCGCGTGCCGCTCACCGTCACGAACACGATCACCACGTCCTGCATCGTGGCGGGCACGGCGTTCTCGAGGATGTCCTTGAGCAGCGCGCGGCGGTCGCGCAGCCGCAGGTCGTTCAGCAGCGCCTTCATGATGGCTGCGTGGCCCGGGTAGCGGATGGTGCGGTAGTTCAGCGTGCGCACGCGGCCCTCCAGCGTCTCGCACAAGGTGCCCAGGCCGCCCGAGGTGTTGAAGGCCTCGTACAGCACGCCGTCCAGCGAAAACTCCTCGCGCTCCTCGAGTGCCGGCACTTCGGTGGGACGGCCGTCGACGATGGCCTCGCAGGGTTCGCAGTACTCGTTGATGACGCCCTCGGTGCTCCACGTCAGGTTGTAGTTCAGCGCGTTGCTGGGGTAGGCGGGCAATGCGCCCACACGCATGCGTACCGAGTCGAGCGAGTCGAATCGCCGCGCGAGGTCATGCGCCACGATCGAGATGAAACCGGGGGCCAGGCCACATTGCGGAATGAACGCGGTGCCGGCGCCTTCGGCCAGCTCGCGGATGCCTCGAGTGGCGGCCACGTCCTCGGTGAGGTCGAGGTAATGCACCCCCAGCTCGCGCGCGGCCCGGGCGACCTGCAGCGTCAGCATGTAGGGCAGGGCGGAGAGCACCGCGAATCGGCCGCGCAGCGCCGTGCGCAGCAGGGCGGCGTCGTTGACGTCGAGCACCATGGTGTTGATCTGGGGGTGGCGGGGCAGGCCGGCCAGCAGCGCCTCGGAGCGGTCGGCGATCGTCACCTGGTAGTCGGGCTGGCCGCCCGTGGTGGCGTGGGCGAGCAGGTCGCCGACCACCGAGCCGATCTTGCCGCCGCCGAGCAGGAGGATGGATTTCATGGAAGTTGTCTCCGGACGAAGGTGTGTTGCCGCATGGGAATGGGGCAAATTCTGTGCGGGTGTTGTGCAGAACGCAGCTCGACATTCGACGGAATCACGCAGACACTTCGGCGAAATGCCGAAACATATCCGTCACCATGACGATCCTGCTCGATGACACCGACCGTGCGCTGCTGGGCCTGTTGCGGGAGAACGCGCGCAGCCCCACCGCCGAACTGGCGCGCCGGCTGGGGCTGTCGCGCACCACGGTGCAAAGCCGCATCGAGCGGCTGGAGAGGGCGCGGGTGATCGCCGGCTACACCGTGAAGGTGGCCGACGAGATCGAGGCGGCGCTGGTGCGGGCCCACGTGATGATCACCGTGGCGCCCAAGCAGGCCGGGGCCATCGAGGCGGCGCTGCGCAAGATCGTCGCGGTGCGCAGCCTGCATTCGGTGAGCGGCGCCTTCGACCTGCTCGCCGTCGTGGCCGAGCCCTCCATCGGCGAGCTCGATGCATTGATCGACCGCATCGGCGCGCTCGAAGGCGTGGAGCGCACCACCTCCGCCATCGTGCTGTCGACGCGCATCGAGCGCTAGCTGGCGACGCAGCGGTTCGATGCCAATCGCAACGATTGGGAACGGAACGCTGCTTGCTGCATGCTCTTTGGGTAGAGTTGCTCACCCACCGTTGGCGTTCGAGGAGGCCCCGCTCCATGTCGGCTCTCAATGCGATCGTGACGTCCAAGCTGTCCGCGCTGCCTGTCCCTGCGGCGCTGGTCCTGCCGGGAGGGCAGCGGCTCGGGCACGCACAACCGCGGCTGACCCTGTCGGTGCGCGACCACCGGCTGCTGACGCAGCTGGCCGGCGGGGAGATCGGGCGGCTGGCCGAGGCCTACGTCGAAGGCCGACTCGAACTCGACGGCTCCATGCGCGACCTGATGGCCACCGCCGCGGCGCTGCTGCCAGCCGACCCGCGCCACCATGGCGTGCCGCGCGGCGTGCTGGGCTGGTGGCAGGCGCTGTTGCGCCACGGCAAGTCGCTGGCACGCCACACGCTTGAGCGCGACGCGCAGCAGATCCAATTCCATTACGACGTGTCCGACGAGTTCTATGCGCTGTGGCTCGACCCGCGGCGCGTCTACTCGTGTGCCTACTTCGCCGACGCCGGGATGACGCTCGCGCAGGCCCAGGAAGCCAAGCTCGATCACATCTGCAGGAAGCTGATGCTGCAGCCGGGCGACCGCTTCCTCGACATCGGCGCCGGCTGGGGGGCCCTGCTGCTGTGGGCGGCCGAACATTACGGCGTGCAGGCGCACGGCGTCACGCTGTCGAAGAACCAGCACGCCTACGTGAACCGCCTCATCGCCGAGAAGGGCCTGCAGGGCCGCGTGCGCATGGAGCTGCGCGACTACCGCGAGATTCCCGAAGACGCGGCCTACGACCGGATCGCCTCGGTGGGCATGTTCGAGCATGTGGGCCTGGCTCACCTGCCAGCCTATTTCGAGAAGATCCGCCGCCTGCTCAAGCCGGGCGGGCTGCTGATGAACCACGGCATCACCGCCGGCGGCGTGCGCAATGCGCAGCTCGGCTCGGGCATGGGCGACTTCATCGACCGCTACATCTTCCCCGGCGGCGAGCTGGTGCACGTGTCCCGGGTGATGCAGGCGATGGCCGAAGCCGGGCTCGAGGGGCTCGATGTCGAGAATCTGCGGCCGCACTACGCCCGCACGCTGTGGGCCTGGAGCGACGCCCTCGAAGCCCACCTGCCGCGCGCGCGCCAGTTCACCCGCGAATCGGTCGTGCGCGCCTACCGGCTCTACCTCGCCGGCTGCGCGATGAGCTTCGAGCAGGGCTGGATCTCGCTGCACCAGATGCTGGCGTCGCGGCCCGACGGGCAGGTGGCCACCGGCACGATGCCGGGCGCACAATCGGCCTACCCTTTCAACCGCGGCTACATGTACCGATGATCTACAAGTTCAAGTCCAAGGCCGCCGGCGACGTGATCATGCTGGGCCCCACCGGCGATCGCATCCTCGGGGCCATCGGCAAGGAGCCGGCGTCCAAGGGCATCATCGAAGTGGCCGACATGCCGGCCGCCATGAAGGCCATCGAAGCGGCCATTGCCGCCGACGAAGCCGAGGCCAGGCGCGCCGACGAAGAGGCGCGCGCCAACGGCCAGACGCCGCCGCCGCGCGGCATCACGCTGCGCCAGCGCGCCTGGCCGCTGGTCGAGATGATGAAGCTGGCCCATCGCGATGGGCACGACATCGTCTGGGGCGTGTAGACCCTCTCAACGCCAGCCTCACCCACAGGAGCGCCGCATGAAACTCACCAGCACGGGCTGGGCCGAAGGCCAGCGCATCCCGGCCCGGTACGCCGCAGGCAAGCCCGACGCCTCGGCCACCGTCACGTTTTCCGACAACCTCAACCCGCAGCTCGCCTGGAGCGACGTGCCGCCCGGCACGCGCAGCTTCGCGCTCGTCTGCCACGACCCCGACGTGCCCAGCCGCGGCGACGACGTGAACCGCGCCGACCGCGAGGTGCCGGCCGACCTGCCGCGCGTGGACTTCTTCCACTGGGTGATGGTGGACCTGCCGCCGGTGCTGCGCAGCATCGACGAAGGCGAGTTCAGCCGCGGCTTCACCGCTCGAGGCAAGTCCGGGCCCGAAACGCTGCATGGCGCGCGGCATGGCCTGAACGACTACACGGGCTGGTTCGGCGGCGACACCGAAATGGCCGGCCAGTACTTCGGCTACGACGGCCCGTTCCCCCCCTTCAACGACGCCATCGTGCACCACTACGTCTTCACGCTCTACGCGCTCGACGTGGCGCGGCTGGCCGTCGAAGGCGCCTTCACCGGTGCCCAGGTGCGCGAAGCCTTGCGCGGCCACGTGCTGGCCGAGGCGCGCTTCTCGGGCACCTACACGCTCAACCGGCGGATCGCCTGAACCTCCTTTCACCAGCCACGAGCAGCAGTCTTCGATGTTGGACCGACAAGAACATGCGACCGAGCATGCCGCAGGAGGCGGCGTCCTGGCCGAGCCGACACGCGTGTTCGCGCTGCGGCATGGCGAAACCGCCTGGAACGTGGACTCGCGCATCCAGGGGCAGCTCGATGTGCCGCTCAACGAGCTGGGGCGCTGGCAGGCGCGCCGGCTCGGGCGCGCGCTGGCCGACGAGGGCATCACGGTGCTCTATGCCAGCGACCTCGGCCGGGCCCACGAGACGGCTCGGGCGGTGTCCGACGCCATCGGCGTTCCGGTGATCGTCGAGCGCGGTCTGCGCGAACGCGGCTTCGGCATCTTCGAGGGCCAGACCTTCAAGGAGATCGAGGCGCGCTGGCCCGAGCTGAGCCTGCGCTGGCGCAAGCGCGACCCCGGGTTCGGCCCCGACGGCGGTGAAACCCTGCGCGACTTCTACCTGCGCTGCGTCGACGTCGCCACCCGGCTGGCGGCGCGCCACCCGGGCGAGACCATTGCCATGGTGGCCCACGGCGGCGTGCTCGACTGCCTGTACCGTGCCGCTGCGCACATCGATTTGCAGGGCCCGCGCACCTGGCAACTGGGCAATGCCAGCATCAACCGCCTGCTCTACACGCCGGGCGGCTTTTCCCTGGTGGGGTGGAGCGACAGCGCCCACCTCGAAGGCGAGATGCACGACGAGACCGGCGACGCCGGCCCCGCGGCCGCGGCCTGAACGCGGCACGCGCACCAACGAACGCAACGAACGCAACGAACGAACGACGGCTGGATCGCCAAGCCGCCTGGAGGGACGGGATGAGAGCATTTCCGCCGGCGCGCGTCGGCGACAGGATCGCGGCGGTGGAGTCGCCCGCGCTGGTGGTGGACCTCGCCGCGATGGAGCGCAACCTCATGCGCATGTCCGGCTACGCGGCCTCCAAGGGACTGCGGCTGCGCCCGCATGCCAAGACGCACAAGTGCGCGGCCATCGCCAGGCGGCAGATCGAGCTCGGGGCGGTGGGCGTGTGCGTGCAGAAGCTCGATGAAGCACTGGCGCTGGGTGCCTTCGGCATCGACAACATCCTGATCACCAACGAGATCGTGGCCAGGTCCAAGCTCGAGCGGCTGGCGCAGCTCGCACGCAACCTGCACCTGGGCGTGGCGGTCGATTCGGCGCTGGGCGTGGAACTGCTGGCCAAGGCCATGAAGGCGCAGCGCGCCCGCATCGATGTGTACGTGGAAGTCGACGTGGGGCAGGGGCGCTGCGGCGTGCCCCCGGAGCAGGCCGGGCAGCTCGCCCGGCTGGTGAGCCGGTACAAGCCGCTGCGCCTTGCCGGGCTGCAGGCCTACCACGGCCGCGTGCAGCACCAGCGCTCGCACGAGGAGCGCGACGCCACCGTGAGCGACGCGGCCCAGGCGGTGCAGCAGGCCAAGGATGCCGTGCGTGCCGAGGGGCTCGAGGTGCCGCTGGTCACCGGCGGCGGCACCGGCGCGTTCGCGCTCGAGAGCGAATCGGGCCTGTGGGGCGAGCTGCAGGCCGGCAGCTATGTCTTCATGGACCGCGACTACGCCGACAACCTGCCCACGCCGCATGCGCCGCAGTTCGAGCATTCCCTGTTCATCAAGTCGCAGGTCATCAGCCGGGGCACCGACCATGCGGTCATCGACGCCGGCCACAAGAGCCATGCGCTCGACTCCGGCCCGCCGCGCGTGTGGATGCGCCGGCTCGACTGGCGCAACGGCGGCGACGAGCACGGCATCCTCACCGCCCGCGAGGGCGAGAGCCTGCCGGCGCTGGGCGACACGGTCTGGCTGGTGCCGGGCCACTGCGACCCGACGGTGAACCTGCACGATCACATCGTCGCGGTGCGCGGCGGGCTGCAGAAGGGGGCGGTGGAAGCCGTCTGGACCGTCGACGCCCGCGGCTGCCTGGCCTGAGGGCTGCCCCTCTACACATCGGCAGCGCCTGCGGCCATGATCGGCCCCCATGGAAGGCGCACAAGTCATCGTCCTCGCGACGCCGGTGTTTCTCGGCCTGATCGCGATCGAGTTCATCGTCGGCTGGGCTCGCGGCCGCAACACCTACCGCCTCAACGACGCGCTCAACAGCATCGGCCTGGGCATGCTGAGCCAGGTGAGCGGCGTGTTCACCAAGCTGATGACGCTCGGGCTCTACACCATCGTGTGGCAGCACGCGTCGCTGTGGCAGCTGCCCGCCGATGCGCTGTGGGTCTGGGTGGCCGGCCTCCTGCTCTACGACTTCTGCTACTACTGGCTGCACCGCTTCGGCCATGAGAGCGCCGTGCTGTGGGGCGCGCACGTGGTCCACCACCAGAGCGAGGACTACAACCTCTCCACCGCGCTTCGGCAAACCAGCAGCGGCTGGCTGTTCGGCTGGCTCTTCTATCTGCCGATGGCGGTGCTCGGCTTCCCGCCGCTGGTGTTCGCGGTGGTGGGCCTCATCGACCTGCTGTACCAGTACTGGGTGCACACGCAGCAGATCGGCCGGCTGGGCTGGTTCGACCGCTGGTTCTGCGCGCCGTCGAACCACCGGGTGCACCATGCGGTGAACGACCGCTACCTCGACAAGAACTACGGCGGCATCCTCATCGTGTGGGACCGGCTGTTCGGCACCTTCGAGGAAGAACGCGACGACGAGCCGTGCGTCTACGGCACCCGCGGGCCGCTGCGCAGCTGGAACCCGGTGTGGGCCAACCTGCAGGTCTACTGGGAGCTTGCGAAGGACAGCTGGCGCGCCGAACGCTGGCCAGACAAGCTGCGCGTGTGGCTCAAGCCGCCCGGCTGGCGCCCGGCCGACGTGGCGGCCAGGTGGCCCAAGCCGGCCTTCGACATCGGCCGCGTTCAGTACTTCGATCCGCCCATGAGCCGGGCCGCCATGTGGGCCGCCGGGCTGCTGTTCCTCGCGCTCATGGGCGCCGTGCTGGGCTTCCTGTGGGTGGCGCACACGCTCACCTTGCCGCAGCAGGTCGGCTGGGCGCTGGGCATCGTGGCGGGGCTATGGCTGGTGGGCCGCCTCTGCGGCTCGCAAGGCGCAACGAAAGCAGCCGCGACGCACGAAACCACCGACGCCAGCGCGCCGGCCTGACCCCTGCGGTCTGCGGCCGCCGTCAGCGACGAAGACCATGTCCGCAACGCGGTGGCGTTCGCGACTCCTCTCAGCTGTAAGCAAGTCCGACGGCTTACACCTGCGCCGTTGATGTCTTCCTACATTGCTTTCGCGCAACGCTCAGCGCCGTGGCACAGCGCGCAACGAAGGGAGATAGACATGACTCGTCCGAATGCGAAGTCTCGGGCCGCTCGCCTTGGCACATGCGCGTGGATCTGCGCGCTGGTCGTTGCGGCTGCGCCGGCGGCGCAGGCGCTGAACCTGCCGGAAGGCTGGACGGCGGCGCCGATCCAGCTGGCGCCGGGCGTCGCCTACATCAACCTCCTCGACCTCAACAATCGTGGCGAGCTGATGGGGCAAGCCAGCATGGGCGGCACCTCTTCCGGCGTGTATCTCTACAGCGGCGGGCAGATGTCGATTCTTCCGTCTCCGCCCGGTGCCGAGGGTCACCTCCTCTGGGTTTACAAGATGAACGACGTGGGGCAGGCGATCCTTTCCGACACCCACGACGGTACCCGACACTTCCTCTACGACAACGGGCGATTCCGCGACTTCTCCGTCCCAGGGCAGCCTGGGGCATCGCTGCGGGATGTCAACAACCGAGGCGACGTGCTGACGGATCGCTACGTGCTGAACGCCAAT
>CAMLNA010000058.1 GCA_946481025.1 uncultured Rivibacter sp. | reverse complement strand
CAAGCAAGGCCCCACCCTCGCGGAGGGTCGATCGCCGTACCCGGCGAGCGGGGTGCCCCGACCCCTCGTGGCCCATGTGCTGCACCGGTTCGACATCGGCGGCCTCGAAAACGGCGTCGTCAACCTCATCAACCAGCTGCCGGCCGACCGCTTCCGGCATGCGGTGATCGCGCTCACCGAAGTCACCGACTTCTCCAAGCGCATCCGGCGCGACGACGTGCAGCTGTTCGCGCTGAACAAGCCTCCTGGCCAGGGCCTGTGGATCGCGCCGCGCATGCGCCGCCTGCTGCGCGAGCTGCGGCCGGCCATCGTGCACACCCGCAACCTCGCCGCGCTGGAAATGTCGCTGCCCGCGGCCTGGGCCGGCGTGCCCATCCGCATCCACGGCGAACACGGCTGGGACAGCAGCGATCCCGACGGCAGCAGCCGGAAGTACCGCCTGGTGCGGCGGGCCTACCGGCCCTTCGTGCACCAGTACATCGCGCTGTCGCGCCACATCGAGCACTACCTTTCGCAGCACGTCGGTGTGCCGGGCCCGCGCATCGCGCAGCTGTACAACGGCGTCGACACGCAGCGCTTCCACCCCGCGGCCGGGGGGCGGGAGGCCATCGCCGGTTCGCCCTTCGAAACCCGGGGTGACCTTTGGCTGGTGGGCACCGTGGGCCGCCTGTCGGCCATCAAGGACCAGGTGCTGCTGGCGCGCGCCTTCGTGCGCGCCGTGGCGACCTCGCCCGAGGCGCGTCGGCGCATGCGCCTCGTGATCGCGGGCGACGGCCCGCTGCGCGCCCAGGTCGAGCAGGTGCTGGTCGAGGCCGGAGTGGCCCAGCTCGCCTGGCTGGCGGGCGCGCGCGACGACGTGCCGCAGGTCCTGCGCGGCCTCGACGCCTTCGTGCTGCCGTCGATCTCCGAGGGCATTTCCAACACCATCCTGGAGGCCATGGCGACGGCCCTGCCCATCGTGGCCACCCAGGTGGGGGGGAACGTGGAGCTGCTCTCAGACCCCGCGACTGGGCGGCTTGTGCCGGCGCAAGACGTGGATACGATGGCTCGCGCGCTGCTCGATGACTTCGAGCACCCGCAGGCGGCCCGTGAACGCGGGCAACGCGCGCGGGCCGATGTCGAGGCGCGCTTCAGCCTGGATGGCATGGTCGCGGCCTACGGCGACGTTTACGAGAGGCTGCTGGCCCAGGCAGCAGCCCGCGGGGCGATCGAGCCCCGCCACAGCTAGGACGGTCAAAGAAAACATGTGCGGCATCGTTGGCATCTGGGATTCACGCGGCATGCGCTCCATCGAGCGCGGCCAGCTCGTGCGCATGAACGAGTCGCAGCATCACCGCGGCCCCGATGAAACCGGCACCCACATCGCACCCGGCGTGGGCCTGGGCCACAAGCGCCTGTCGATCATCGACCTGGCCACCGGCCAGCAGCCGCTGTTCAACGAAGACCACTCGGTGGTGATCGTCTTCAACGGCGAGATCTACAACTACCAGGAGCTCATTCCGGAGCTGCAGGCGCTGGGCTACCACTTCCGCACGCGCAGCGACACCGAGGTGATCGTGCACGCCTGGGAGGCCTGGGGCGAAGCCTGTGTGGACCGCCTGCGCGGCATGTTCGCCTTCGCCATCTGGGACGACAGGAAGCAGACCCTGTTCCTCGCGCGCGACCGGCTCGGCGTGAAGCCGCTGTTCTACGCCATGCTGCCCGACGGCATGTTCGTGTTCGGCTCCGAACTCAAGGCCCTGCTTGCGCACGGCAACCTGTCGCGCCAGATCGACCCGCGCTCGGTCGAGGACTATTTCGCGCTGGGCTACGTGCCCGAGCCGCGCACCATCTACACCTCGGCGCTGAAGCTGGCGCCCGGCCACACCCTCACGCTGCGCCGCGGCCAGCCTGCGCCGCCGCCGCGCCGCTACTGGGACGTGCGCTTCACCGGCGACAACCCGATCACCCCCGAAGACGCGCAGGCCGAGCTGCTCGAGCGCCTGCGCGAGAGCGTGCGCCTGCGCATGATCTCCGAGGTGCCGCTGGGCGCCTTCCTCTCGGGCGGCGTCGATTCGAGCGCGGTGGTGGCCATGATGGCCGGCCAGTCCAACGGCCCGGTCAACACCTGCTCGATTTCCTTCGACGACCCCAAGTTCGACGAAACCGCCTTCGCGCAGCTGGTGGCCGACCGCTACCAGACGCGCCACTTCGTCGACCGCGTCGAGACCGACGACTTCGACCTCATCGACACGCTCGCCGCGCTGTACGACGAACCCTATGCCGACAGCTCGGCCATCCCGACCTACCGGGTGTGCCAGCTGGCGCGCCGCCACGTCACCGTGGCGCTGTCAGGCGACGGCGGCGACGAAAGCTTCGGCGGCTACCGCCGCTACCGCCTGCACCTGAACGAGGAGCGCATGCGCGCCGCGCTGCCGCTGGGGCTGCGCAGGCCGCTGTTCGGCACGCTGGGCCGGCTGTACCCGAAGGCCGATCGTGCGCCGCGCTTCCTGCGGGCCAAGTCCACCTTCCAGGCATTGGCACGAGATTCGGTCGCGGCCTATTTCCACAGCGTGTCGATCTTTCGCGAAGACATGCGGGCCATGCTGTTCTCGCCTGAGCTGCGCCGGCAGCTGGGCGGCTACCAGGCGGTCGAGGTGTTCCATGACCACGCCTCGCGGGCCGGCACCGACGATCCGCTGTCGCTGATCCAGTACCTGGACATGCAGACCTACCTGATCGGCGACATCAACACCAAGGTCGATCGCGCCAGCATGGCGCATGCGCTCGAAGTGCGCGAGCCGCTCATGGACCACAAGCTGGTCGAGTGGGTGGCCAGCCTGTCGTCGGGCGTCAAGATCAAGAGCGGCGAGGGCAAGTGGCTGCTCAAGAAGTCGATGGAGCCGCACCTGCCCAACGACGTGCTGTACCGCCCGAAGATGGGCTTTGCCGTGCCGCTGGCGCGCTGGTTCCGCGGGCCGCTCAAGCAGCGCGTGCGCGCCGCGCTGCTCGAAGGCCAGCTGGGGCAGACCGGCTTCTTCAACCGCAAGTACCTGGAGCACCTGGTCGACGCGCATGCGGCCGGCCAGCGCGACTACAGCGCACCCCTGTGGACGCTGCTGATGTTCGAGGCCTTCCTGCGCGTGGGTGAACCCACCCGTGCCGCGGTGCCTGCCGCCAGCGCCGTGCCGCAGTCGGCCCTGGCCGCCGCCTGAGACTGCCGCCCCGTACCGCCAGCATGCGCATCCTGCACGTCCTCGACCACTCCTTGCCGCTGCACAGCGGCTACAGCTTCCGCACCGTGTCCATCCTGCGCGAGCAGCGCGCGCTCGGCTGGGACACCCACCACGTCACCACGCCGAGGCACTACGGCGGCTCCGGCGCGCCCGAGGAAACCGCCGACGGCTGGACCTTCCATCGCACGCCGTTCACGCCCGGCCTGCTGTCGAAGCTGCCGGCCGCGGGACCCTACTTCGACGAGATGCGCGCCACCGCCGCCAGGCTCGACGAACTGGTCACCCGGCTGCAGCCCGACGTGCTGCATGCCCACTCGCCGGTGCTCAACGCGCTGCCCGCGCTCAGCGTGGGTCGCCGCCGTGGCATCCCGGTGGTCTACGAGATGCGCGCCTCCTGGGAAGACGCCGCGGTGGACCACGGCAGCACCCGCGAAGGCAGCCTGCGCTACCGCCTCTCGCGCGGGCTGGAGAGCTACGCGCTCAAGCGCGTGGACGCCATCACGACCATCTGCGAAGGCTTGCGCGGCGACATCATGTCGCGCGGCATCGACGCCTCGCGCATCACCGTCATCCCGAACGCGGTGGACGTCACCTCCTTCGCCTACGGCGCGCCGGCCGACGCTGCGCTGCGCGGCAGGCTGGGCCTGGACGGCGCCACCGTGCTGGGTTTTGCCGGCTCCTTCTACGGCTACGAGGGCCTCGACCTGCTGCTGGAGGCCGCGGCCCGGCTGGCGCCGGCGCGGCCCGAGCTGCGCGTGCTGCTGGTGGGCGGCGGCCCGCAGGAGGCGGCCCTCAAGGCGCAGGCGCAACAGCTGGGCATCGCCGAGCGGGTCATCTTCACCGGCCGCGTGCCGCATGCCGAGGTGCAGCGCTACTACGAACTGATCGACGTGCTGGCCTATCCGCGGCAGTCGATGCGGCTCACCGAGCTGGTCACGCCGCTCAAGCCGCTGGAGGCCATGGCGCAGGGCCGCATGTTCGTCGCTTCCGACGTGGGCGGCCACCGTGAACTCATCCGCGACGGCGACACCGGCGTGCTGTTCCCGGCGGGCAAGGCCCAGGCGCTGGCGCAAGCCGTGGCCGGCCTGCTCGACCACCGCGCCGGCTGGGACGCGATGCGCCAGCGCGCGCGTCGCTTCGTCGAGACCGAGCGCACGTGGGCCCGCAGCGTGGCCCGCTATGCCGACGTCTATGCCCGCGTGTGCGAGCGGCAGCCGGGCGGCAGCGCGATCAACTCGTCCGTCGCGCGCGGCTGAGGCCCAGGGAACGGAGCAACTTCCACATGTGTGGCATCCACGGTTTCTTTCAGCTCGACGGTACCCCCGCCCAGGGCGAGTGGCTCGACCGCATGGGCAACGTCACGGTCCACCGCGGCCCGGACGACGCGGGCGGCCATGTCGACGGCCGCTGCGCCATCGGCATGCGGCGCCTGTCCATCATCGACCTCTCCGGCGGCCACCAGCCGCTGTCCAACCATGACGGCTCGCTGGTGCTGGTGTGCAACGGCGAGATCTACAACTACCGCGAGCTGCGCGCAGAGCTGCAGGCGCACGGCCACCAGTTCAGGACCCACTCCGACAGCGAGGTCGCGCTGCACGGCTATGCCCAGTGGGGCGAGCGTTTCGTCGAGCGCCTGAACGGCATGTTCGCCTTCGCGCTGTGGGACAAGCATCGCCAGACGCTGCTCGTCGGCCGCGACCGCCTGGGCATCAAGCCGCTGTACTGGCTCAACGACGGCAGGCGGGTGGCCTTTTCCACCGAGGCCAAGGCGCTGCTCGAGCTGCCGGGCGTGGGCCGCGAGGTCGATCCCGCCGCGCTGGCCAGCTACCTCGACCTGGGCTACGTGCCCGCGCCGCTGTCGATGTTCCGCGGCATCCGCAAGCTGCCCATCGCTTCCGTCCTCAAGGTGTCGGCGGCAGGCGTGTCGGTCGACACCTACTGGCAGCCGCCCACCACGGTGGACGCCAACGTGAGCGCCGGCGAATGGGTGCAGCGCGTGCGCGCGCGGCTCGAGGAGTCGGTGCGCATGCAGATGGTGAGCGACGTGCCGATCGGCGCCTTCCTGTCGGGCGGCATCGACTCGAGCGCGGTGCTGGCCTTCATGGCCCGGCACAGCAGCGGCCCGGTCAAGACGTACTCCATCGGTTTCGACGGCGGCGCCGCCGAGCGCTTCTACAACGAGCTCGACTACGCGCGCCAGGTGGCGCAGATGTTCGGCACCGACCATCACGAGATCCTGGTCAAGCCCGACGTCGTGCGCCTGCTGCCCAAGCTGCTGTGGCACATGGACGAACCCATCGCCGACAGCGCCTTCGTCACCACCTACCTGGTGTCGGAGTTCGCGCGCCGCGACGTCAAGGTCATCCTGTCGGGGGTGGGCGGCGACGAGCTGTTCGGCGGCTACCGGCGCTACCTGGGCGAGCACTACATGCGCTACATGAACTGGCTGCCGCAGCCGGCCAGGCGCAGCGCCGCCTGGCTGGCCGACCTGCTGCCCAGCGACCGGCATTCGAAGTGGCTCAACTACTCGCGCCTGGCGAAGAACTTCCTCGGCGCGGCGGCCTCGCCCTTCACCGAGCGCTACCGCGCCTACGTGGGCGTCTTCCCGCACGACGACACCACGCAGCTCATGAAACACGCCCCGCGCGAACGCTTCGACGCGATCGCCGCCGCCTTCGAAGCCTCCGGCGGCGAAGATGCGCTGGCCCGCATGTTCGCGGTCGACGCCCGCACCCAGATGCCCGACGACCTGTTGATGCTCACCGACAAGATGACGATGGCCGCCTCGCTCGAATGCCGCGTGCCGCTGCTCGACCACGAGCTCGTGGAGCTGGCCGCGCAGATCCCGGCGCAGCACAAGGTGGCAGGCGGGGAACTGAAGTCCGTGCTGAAGAAGGCGCTGGCCGACGTGCTGCCGCGCGAGGTGCTGTACCGCCCCAAGCGCGGCTTCGGCGCGCCCATGGGCGCCTGGATGAAGGGCGCTCTGTCCGAGATGCTCGAGGGCGCGCTGTCGCGCGAGAGCATGGAAAGGCGCGGGCTGCTCCACCATGCGCCGGTGGCCCGCCTGATCGAGGATCACCGCGCCAGCCGGGTCGACGGCACCGACAAGCTGCTCGCGCTGCTCAACCTCGAGGTGTGGTGCCGGGTCTACCTCGACGGCCGCTCGTCCAGCGACGTGGCCGACGAACTCGAGGAGGCCGTGGCATGAGGATCCTCTACGTCTGCCACCGCTTCCCGTACCCGCCCAAGCGCGGCGGCACCATCCGGCCGTTCAACATGATCAAGCACCTCGCGCAGTCGCACGAGGTGGTGGTGTGCTCGATCACCCGCTCCGACCAGCAGACGCAGGACGCGCAAGGCATCGCGCCTTACTGCCACGAGTTCCACATCGGCCAGGTCGACGACCGCGTGCAGACCCTGCGCATGGCGGCCACGCTGCCCACGCCGCAGTCGGCCTCGGAGTCGTACTTCTACAGCGGCAAGCTGCGGCGCGACATCGACCGGCTGCTCGCCGGGCAGCGCTTCGACCTCATCTTCGTGCACTGCTCGTCCGTGGCGCAGTACGTCGAGCATGTGAAGGGCATCCCGAAGATCCTCGACTACGGCGACATGGACTCGGCCAAGTGGCTGGAGTACGCGCAGCACAAGCCCTGGCCGCTGTCGTGGGGCTACTGGTGGGAGGGCACGCGGGTACGCTCGCTCGAGAAGCGCCTCGCGAGCCGCTTCGACTTCCTGAGCACCATCACCCGCTCCGAGCACCGGACCCTGCTCGACCTGGGCGCCGACACGCCCAGCGACTGGTTCCCCAACGGCGTGGACAACGACTTCTTCGCGCCGGTGCAAAGCGTCGAGTACGACCCCGACACGGTGGTCTTCATCGGCCGCATGGACTACTTCCCCAACCAGCAGGGCATGTTCGACTTCTGCGCCAACGTGCTGCCGCTGCTGAAGGCGAAGCGCCCGTCGGTCAAGCTGCAGATCGTGGGCGCCGACCCGTCGCCCGCGGTGTGGAAGCTGGGTGAGATCCCGGGCGTCACCGTCACCGGCTCGGTGCCCGACGTGCGGCCCTACGTCACCCGTGCCGCCCTCACCGTGGCGCCGCTGCGCATCGCGCGCGGCACCCAGAACAAGATCCTCGAAGCCATGGCGATGGGCGTGCCGGTGGTGGCGAGCCACATCGCCGCCGGCGGCGTGGACGCGATCCCCGGCGAGCACCTGCTGGCAGGCGACACGCCGCAGGAGCAGTGCGACGCCATCCTGAGCATCCTCGACAACCCGGCCGAGCGGGCCAGGTTGTCGAAGGCCGGCCGCGAGCGCGTGCTGACCAACCATGCGTGGCCCAATTCCATGAAGCGGCTCGACGCGATCATCGAACGCTGCGTCAAGTCCTACGTTCCCGATTCCAACCTCACCCCTCAATCGCCATGAACATCAGCATCTTCGGCCTCGGCTACGTCGGCGCCGTTTCGCTCGCCTGCCTGGCCCGTGACGGCCACCATGTGGTGGGCGTCGATGTGGACCCCGCCAAGCTCAAGCTCATCGCCGACGGCAAGACGCCGGTGGTCGAGGAGGGCATGATCGAACTGATGGCCAAGGTCGTCGGCAGCGGCCTGGTGAAGGTGACCACCGACGCGGCCCAGGCCCTGCGCGACAGCGAGGTGTCGCTCATCTGCGTGGGCACACCGTCGGCCGCCAACGGCAGCCAGGACCAGTCGGCCGTGCTGCGCCTGGCCGAACAGCTCGGCGTGGCGCTGCGCGACATCGACCGCCCGCACACCTTCGTGTTCCGTTCCACGCTCGTGCCCGGCACGGTCGAAGACGTGCTGCGCCCGATCCTCGAAAAGGCCTCGGGCAAGCAGGAAGGCCGTGACTTCTTCGTCTGCTTCCAGCCCGAGTTCCTGCGCGAGGGCTCGTCGATCCGCGACTACGACCACCCGCCGTTCACCATCGTCGGCGCCAACAGCGCGGAGGCGGTGGCCCGCCTGAAGCAGCTGTTCGGCCACCTGCCGTGCGACTTCCACACCACCTCGGTGCGTGCGGCCGAGACGGTGAAGTACTGCTGCAACAACTTCCACGCGCTCAAGATCACCTTCGCCAACGAAACCGCGCGGCTGTGCGAGGTGCTGGGCGTGAACCCCTTCGAGGTGATGGACCTGGTGTGCCGCGACACCCAGCTCAACATCTCCCGCGCCTACATGAAGCCGGGCTTCGCCTTCGGCGGCTCCTGCCTGCCCAAGGACCTGCGCGCCACGCTGTACCTGGCCAAGCAGCACGACGTGGTGCTGCCCATGCATGCGGGCATCCTGGCGTCGAACCGGGTGCACATCGACCATGCGGTCGACAAGGTGCTCGAAAGCGGCCGCCGCCGCGTCGGCATGGTGGGCCTGGCCTTCAAGACCGGCACCGACGACCTGCGCGAGAGCCCGCTGGTCACGGTGGCCGAGCGCCTGATCGGCAAGGGCCTGTCGCTGCTGGTGTACGACCCGGAAGTGCACCTGTCCAGCCTGCTGGGTGCCAACCGCCGCTTCATCGAGGAGCACCTGCCGCACATCGGCGCGCTGGTGCGCAGCGACCTGGAGGCGGTGGTGGCCGAGTCCGACGTGCTGCTGATCGGCTCGTCGGACAAGCGCACCCTCCAGGAGGTCAAGCGCCTTGCGCGCGCCGACCAGATCGTGGTGGACCTCGCCAACATCGGCGAGCCCGAGGGCCTGGCTGCGCAGTACGTGGGGCTGACCTGGCAATGAGGCAGGAATGCTTCACCGCGCAGGCGCAGAGGGCGCGCAGGCTCGCGGGGCAATGCCGGCGCTTGCTCTGCGGTCCTCTGCGTTCCCCGCGCCTGCGCGGTGAATGCAGGGGTGTTCAGCAGCACCGCAGGACCCGCACATGAGCAGTGCAGCCGTGCTGGGTGGCGCCGTGCCGCACCCGGATGCGCCGGCTGCAGCCGGCAGCACCACCCTGCGCGTGCTGACCCTCACCTCGCTGTTCCCGAGCGTGGCCCGCCCGCGCCACGGCATCTTCGTCGAGACGCGCCTGGTGCACCTGCTGCGCAGCCGGCCCGAGGTCGATGCCCGCGTGGTGGCCCCGGTGCCCTGGTTTCCGTTCAAGGGCGAGGCCTTCGGCCAGTACGGCCGGTTTGCCGCCACGCCGCGGCGCACCACGCGCGACAGCGGCCTGCAGGTGTCGCACCCGCGCTATCTCATGCTGCCCAAGGTCGGGGTGGCCATGCAGCCTGACAACATGGCGCGCGCCGCGCTGCGCGACATCGCGGCGCTGGCGCGCACCGGCTGGCAGCCCGACCTCATCGACGCGCACTACTTCTACCCCGACGGCGTGGCCGCGGCGATCGTGGCGCAACGCCTGGGCGTGCCCTTCGTGGTGACCGCACGCGGCACCGACGTCAACGTGCTGGGCCGCCTGCCCGGCAGCGGCGAGCGCATCCGCTGGGCCGCGCAGCGCGCCGCGGCGGTGGTGGCGGTGTCCACCCGGCTGAAGGAGGCGCTGGTCGGGCTGGGCGTGGAGGCGGCCAAGGTCACCGTGCTGCGCAACGGCGTCGACTTCGAGCTGTTCCGGCCCGAAGACCGCCTCGCGGCGCGACAGGCGCTGGGCCTGGCAGGCCCGGGCCGGCTGGCGGCCTGCGTCGGCAACCTGGTGCCCGAGAAAGGCTTTGCGCTGGCCATCGAGGCGCTGCCGGCCTTGCCGCAGTGGCAGCTCCTGCTGGTGGGCGAAGGGCCGCAGCGCGGCGAGCTCGAGGCGCTGGCGCAGCGCCTGGGCGTGGCCGGGCGGGTGAGTTTGCGGCCCTCGATGCCGCAGAAGGAACTGCGCCGCGTCTATTCGGCGGCCGACGTGCTGCTGCTCACCTCCTTGCGCGAGGGCTGGCCTAACGTGGTGCTCGAGGCCATGGCCTGCGGCACGCCGGTGGTGGCGGTGGACGTGGGGGCGGTGGGCGAAATGATCACCCGGCCCGAGGTCGGCCGCATCGTCGCCGCGCGCGACCGCGAGGCGCTGGCGGCCGCGGTGCACGGGCTTTTCGAGCAGCCGCCCGCGGCGGGGCTGGTGCGCGCGCATGCCGCGCAGTTCGACTGGGCCTCGGTGTCCCAGGGGCAGTGGGACCTCTTTTCCGCGCACGCGCGGGGCCGGTAGTCGGGCGATGTTCTACGCCGCGGCCTTCGCGATCTTCGCCGTCGTCTGCACGGTGTTCGCCTTCAAGCGGCATCCGGTCTGGGGCCTGTATTTCTACATGGCCACCATCTTCGTGTTCCCGCCGGGGCGCTGGTGGGGGGTGTTCTTCGGCGGCATGCGCTGGGCCCTGTTCTCGGCGCTGGTCACCGCGCTCGCCATCGCCTTCCACAAGGGCAAGCTGCGCGACAAGCCGCTGTGGCTTTCGAACGGCGCGGCGGTGCTGCTCGCCCTGTATGCCGCCTGGATGTGGCTGCAGACGCCGCTCGCGCTCGACGTGCCCGACCACCTGAACGGCACCGTGCTGTTCAGCAAGTACCTGCTGGCCTTCTGGTTCGTCTACCGCATCGCCGACACCAAGGAGAGCCTGCGCGACGTGATGTTCGGCCACCTGATGGGCTGCGCGCTGCTGGGCATCTTCGCGTACACCACCGGCCGCGACGGCAACCGCCTCGACGGCGTGGGCGGGCCCGGCATCGACGACTCCAACACGCTGGGCATGTACCTCGTCACCGGCCTCATGGTCGGCGTGGGGCTCGTGCTCACGCAGAAGGGCTGGCGGCGCTGGTTCGCGCTGTTCTGCATGGCGCTGGCGGCCGAGGGGTTCGTGCTGGCCAACAGCCGCGGCTCCTTCCTCGGCCTCGTGGCCGGCGGGCTGGTCATCATGATGTGCAAGGCCAAGACCCATCGCCGCCTGTTCTGGGCCTTTGCGGCCGCCGGGGTCGTGGGGCTGTTCTCGATCCTCGACGAGCACTTCGTCGACCGCATGTTCACCATCGGCGACGTCACGTCGCAGGAGGAGGACGCCGACACCAGCGCCCGTTCCCGCGTGGTGGTGGCCGAGGCGCAGCTGAAGATGTTCGCGGACCATCCCATCGGCGTGGGCCACCGCGGCACGGCCGTCCTCAGCACGAAGTACCTCGACCCGAAGTGGCTCACGGTGGACGCGAGCGGCGATCCGTCGTCGGCCGCCCGGTCGTCGCACAACACCTTCCTGAGCGCCCTCGTCGAGCAGGGCATCCTCGGTGCCATCCTGTTCCTGAGCCTGGTGCTGTGGATCGTCGCCGCGGGCCTGCGGGTGCGGCGAATGCGCGGGCCGCAGCACGACCCCGAGCTTGCGACCCTGGGCGCCTCGATGGTCGGTGCGCTGATGGTGATCCTGGTGTCGGGCAACACCGCCGACTACCTGCTCGCCGAAAACCAGTTCTGGCTGCTCGCGCTGCTGGTGTCGGTGCTGCAGATGAACTCGCCCGAGCGGCAGCGGCCCGGCTTCGCCCGCAACGCGCGAACCCGCCAGCGTCCACCGGCGGCGAGCGGCGCGCCCGAACTGGCCCGACCGCAACACCGAGCACAACAACGATGATGCTGCGCTTTCCTCTTTCCGTCGTTTCGCCCGCCGGCGCGCGTGGCCGCCTGAGCATCCTGATCTTCCATCGCGTGCTGCCTGCGCCGGATCCGCTGTTCCCGGACCTGCCCGATGCCGCCGCGTTCGAGACCCGCATGCGCTGGGTGCGCGACTGGTTCAACGTGCTGCCGTTGGGCGAAGCGATCGAGCGGCTGTATGCCGGCACCATTCCGCGGCGCGCGCTGGCCATCACCTTCGACGACGGCTATGCCGACAACGAGGAACTGGCGGCACCGATCCTGAAGCGGCTGGGCATGAGCGCCACGTTTTTCGTTTCCACCGGCTTCCTGGGCGGCGGCTGCATGTGGAACGACCGGGTCATCGAGGCGGTGCGCGCCTGCGAGCTGCCGGCGCTGGACCTCAGCTCCATCGGCCTGGACACCTATCCGGTGGCCACGTCAGCCGGGCGCCGGCAGGCCATCGACCAGGTGCTCGGCCGTATCAAGCACCTCGACCAGGCGCAGCGCCAGGCCACCGCCGATGCCATCGTGGTGGCGGCGGGCAACAAGCCGTCGCCGCCGCTGATGATGCAACCGCAGCAGGTGCGCAGCCTGCGGGCCATGGGCATGGAGGTCGGCGCGCACACGGTGACGCATCCGATCCTCACCCGGCTGGGCGCCGACGCGGCCTGGGCCGAAATGCACGAGGGCAAGGCCGCGCTGGAGGCCCTGCTCGGCGAACCGGTGGAGCTGTTCGCCTACCCCAACGGCGTGCCCCGGCAGGACTACGCCGCCGAGCATGCGGCCATGGCCAAGGCCTGCGGCTTCAAGGCCGCCGTGTCGACCGCCTGGGGTGCGGCCTCGATGCAGTCCGACCGCTTCCAGCTGCCGCGCTTCACGCCCTGGGACCGCAGCCGGCTGCGCTACGGCGCGCGGCTGCTCACCAACTTCAAGCGCGAGGAAGCGCGCGCCGCCTGACGATCAGAGCTTTCTCGAGTCGAGCCACAGGCCCAGCATCATGAGGATCCACACCATGGTGCCGAAGTAGCCCGGGTGTTCCTTCAGCTTCACGTCGAGCAGCTGGTTCACGAACTGCGGCCGCACGATGCCGCGCGGCTTGAGCAGGTTGATGCTGTCGACCGCGAGGTCGTGCAGCGGCTTGTGCTCCAGCAGCCAATGCCCCACCGGCAGGCCGAAGCCGTGCTTTTGCTTGGTGATGATCTCCGGCGGCAGGAAGTCGAGCAGCGCCTGCTTGAAGAACCAGCGCAGCTTGGTGCCGCGCAGCTTGAGGTCGGAAGGCAGCTGGCGCGAGAAGTCGATGATGCGGTCGTCCAGCAGCGGGAAGGTCACGTCCACGCCGGCCAGGTTGCACATGTGCGTCACCTTCGGCAGGTCGCCGTCGGCCAGGATGAAGCGCAGGTCGATGCCCAGCATCTGGTTGATGAGGCTGTCGCCGGCAAACGGCGCATGTGCCTCGGTGAGCAGCTGGCGCGGGTGGCCGGTGTCGATGGCAGCCTGGAACTCCGGCGTCAGCACTTCGCCCACGCCCAGGTGCTGCAGCAGGTTGTAGGACTCGTAGCGCGCCGGCATGGCGGGCTTGGCCTGCTCGACGTAGCTGCGCAGCTTGCGCAGCGGCGCCAGGGCGCCGACCCCGGGCAGCGACACCAGCGGTTCGATCAGGCCGCCGCGCAGCGCCGAGGGCACCCGCCCGTAGAGCCCGAGCAGGTGGTGCTTGGCGTAGCGCTCGTTGCCGCCGAACAGCTCGTCGCCGCCGTCGCCGGCCAGCATGCGCAGGACGCCGTTCTCGCGGGCCACGCGGGCGCAGTGGTAGGCCGGCACGGCCGATGCATTGCCGAACGGCTGGTCGTAGGAGGCCGCCACCCTGGGCAGCGTCTCGACCACGTCCTTCGGCGTCACGTAGTACTCGTGGTGATCGCAGCCGAAATGCCGGGCGGCGATGCGGGCGTAGGCGGTTTCGTCGTAGCCCGGCACGTCGAAGCCGATCGAGAAGGTGCGCGCAGGCTGGCCGCTCACCCGCCCGAGCGTGCCGCTCACGGTGGAGCTGTCGGTGCCGCCGGACAGGAAGGCGCCACTCGCGGCACCTTCGGCCGCCTCGCGCACCGACGCCTGCAGCAGTTCGGTGAACTGGCGCTTCAGCTCGTCGACCGGCAGGTCGAGTTCTTCGGTGAAGCGCATGCGCCAGTACGGCCGCGGCTGCGCCGCGGTCGAGCCCGCGCCGAACTCGATGCAGTGGCCCGGCGGCACGCGTTGCATGCCGGCGTACACCGTCTGCGGGCCGGGCACCACGTGGTAGTAGAGGTAGTCGTACAGCGCCTGCGGCGAAAGCGTGCGGGTCGCGCCCGGGTAGCCGGCCAGCAGGTCGAGCGTGGTGGCAAAGGCGAGCGCGTCGCCCACGCGGGTGTAGACCAGCTGGTGCACCCCGATGCGGTCGACCGCCAGCAGCCCGCGCTGCTTGCGGCTGTCCCAGGCAGCGAGGGCGAAGTCGCCGCCGATGTCGGCCAGCGCCTCCTTGCCGCGGGTGATGAGGGCGCGGGCCAGTTCGGCCAGGTCCGCGTTGCGCGAGCCGCCGCCGCCGAGCAGCCGCGGGTGCCCCGCCACGGCGAGGAACAGGCCGTCGAGTTCGACAAGCCGCGGCCGCGCCACGCTGCCGAAGACCGCCAGTCCCGCCCCCGGGAAGGCGCGGGACTCCACCGCCTCCACCGGAACGGGGCTGGCCCCGAGCATGCGCTGCAGCACCTCGCCGCTTGCCGCGCGCGCGCCGTCGGCAGCGCCTTCCGTGAACCAACCGCAAAGCCCTCTCATGCTCGCCCTCACTGGGTTTGTTGTCGCGTGCCCAGCGTCTTCAGCCAGGCCAGCGTTTCTTCTTCGACACGTTGCAGCCAGCTGCGGGTCGAAAAGGTGTGATCCGACTCCGGCAGGTCCACGCGGTGGATGCCGGGCTTGTCGAGCAGGCCCTTCCATGCGGCGTCGGACGCCGCGTACTGAAGGAACTCCTTGGCGGTCAGGTCGTTGCCGCTGAGCACCAGCAGCACCCTGCCGCGAAAGCGCGCGAGGCCGCGCGCCATGCGGGTCTGGAACGAGGCGTGGTCGGCGGGGCTGCTCTTCAGGTAGTGCCGGCGCGCGCCTTTCAGGCTGCCGAGCAGCGAGCGCAGCGAGTCGCGCCAGTCGATGCCGCCGCGCAGCAGCTTGGCCCAGAACTCGCGCTGCAGCAGCCGCGCGCCGTAGTAGTGCTTCACCTGCGCCACTGCCAGCGTGGCTTCGCTGCGGGCCCAGGGGTTGGCGGCCACGATGCCCGCCACGCGCGCGTCTTCGGTGGCGAACATCAGCGCGGCCGAGGCGGCATCGCACAGGCCCCACACCACGACCTGGCGCACGCCGGGGCAGGCGCCCCACATCGCGTCGATGGCCGCGCGCAGGTCCGGCCCGGCGCCTTCGAAGTTGCGCAAATCGCCTTCGCTGTCGCCCATGCCGCGGTAGTCGAAGCGCAGCACCGGGTAGCCGGCAGCGGCCAGGCGGCGCGCCAGCAGCACGAACTGCCGGTGGCTGCCCACGCGGTATTGCGGCCCGCCCACGGCGATGACCACGGCGGTGGCCGCCTGCGCCACGCCCGCCGGGGGGCGCGAAACGATGCCCCACAGCGAGCAGCCGTCGCATTCGAAGCCGAGCACCTCTTCGGCCGCGGCCGCGGTCGTTGCCGTCGTCTCAGCCATGCGCGGCTCCGTGGGCGAGCCCGCCGGCGCCGGCCGCGAGCGACGCGGCGGCACTGCGCGGCGAGGGCGCCGCCGCATTGATGCAGGCGCGGCTGCGCTGCAGCAGCGCCTCGCATTCCTCGATTTCCTGCGTCTGCCAGAACAGCGGCCCATGCAGCGCCTCCAGCGCCACGTTCACGCCGCGCTCGCGCAGGCGTTCGGCGGTGCGGGCGGCGGCGGGGGAGGGCTGCGGGTTTTCGTCGGCCGACAGCTCGAACCACACCACGCGCCCGGCAAAACCCGCCGGCAGGTCGAAGCCCGCCTGCTCGAGGCCGCCGGCAAGGGCGGGCGAGAGTTCGTAGCCGCCCACTTCGACGGTGCGGCCGGCACGCAACTGCTGGGCCGGCGTCGGCTGTTCGCCCGAGCCCTTGGCCGAGCCGACGATGCGGGCGCCGGCATGCAGCCGCAGGAACTGCTGCAGGTGCTGGGCACCCGAGACCGCGGGCTGCCACAGCAGCAGGTTCAGCTGGGGGCGCTGCGCCAGCAGCGGCGGGGCGAGCAGGGCGCCGCCGCGCAGGCACCACAGCCACGTGGGGGTCGCAGCAGCGCCGTCGAGCGCAGACAGCTCGGCCTCGAGGTCTTCGATCCAGCCGGCCCAGCTTGCGTCGCGGAACTCGCCGGCGCTGTCGCCGCAGCCGGCAAGGTCGCGCTGCACCACGCGCCAGCCGTCGCCGGCGAGGCCGCGCGCGAGCAGCGCGCACATGCGCCGCGACTTGTTCATCTCTTCGGCGAAGGCATGCGCCAGCACGACGGTGCCGCGCGCCTGGCCACCGGCCGGCTCGCTGACCAGCCTGAACCGCGGGCCCGTGGCGCCGGCGACGAAGGCCGCCGACTGGGCCACCGGTTGCGTGGCAATCACAGCTTGGACTGCACGAAATCGACGAGGCTGCTCACCGACGCGAAGGTGCGCCCGTCGACCTCGTCGTCGTCCACCACGATGCCGAAGCGTTCTTCGAGCGCGGTGAGGATGGACACCACCGCCATCGAGTCGAGCTCGGCAATGCTGCCCAGCAGCGCGGTGCTGCCGGTGAGTTCGATGCCGGAGGCCTCGAGGTTCAGAACCGACCGCAAGGTCTTGATGACTTCCTGTTCGACGTTCACAGCGTGGATCCAATCGGTTGCCTGGCGAAGTGCCTCGCACACAGCCGCTGCGGTGCGGCGGTTTGCCGGGGCCTTCAGCCTTCAGAAGAGCGAGATTGTAGGGAGCCACCCCCTTGCGACCACCCCTCGCACGGGTGGTGCGGGTGTCATCTGGCCGGCGCGGGAATGAGCGCGGCGAGCCGGTCGAAACGCTCGTCGAGCTGCCCGCGGAACTCGGCGGTCCTGCGGCGGATGTGGGCGCGCAGGGCGTCCTGTTCGAGCAGCGCGCGATCGATGCGGGCCAGCAGGTCATCGGCGCGCACGTCCTGCATGTCGAGCAGGTAGTCGCCCAGGCCGATGTCCAGCACCTGGCGCTGCACCTTGCGCGCATAGGACACCGCCACCACCGGTGCGCCTGCCACCAGCGCGAGGATCACCGCGTGCAGCCGGGAGCCGACCACCACCAGCGCGTCGGCCACTTCATGCATGTATTCGTCCACCGTCCTCGCGTCCATCACGCGGGTGGCGGCGGCGTCGCCCTGCATGCGCTCCTTCACCCGGTCGATGATGGGCGGGTCCATGCGCGTCTGGGAGCAGACGAAACGAACCTCCACCGACTGGCGCTGAAGGTGGTCGGCCGCCGCTGCCAGTGCCGCGAGGTAGGCCTCGTAGGGCTCGCTGCCGCCGGGCCAGGCATTGCGGGCGATGGGGCTGATGACCGCGAAGCGGCCGGAGGCCGCGTGCGCCGGGGGCGGCAGCAGGTGGAAGGCGGGGTCGGGGCAGACGTCGGTGTCGGCCTGCAGGCCCATCGCGCGCAGGGCATCGAGCGAGCCGGCGTCGCGCAGCACCCGCATCTGGGCGCGCTGCAGGGCCTGCTTGCAGAAGGCAGTGCCCAGCCGCGTGAGCAGCTGGTCGACGCCCACGCCGAACACCGCCGCCGGCTTGTGCTGGCGCTGCGCCGCGCTGGTCCAGGCGAGCAGGCGAAAAGGCTGCTCCCAGGGGCCGCCCCAGAAGTCGTCGATCTGCCCGCTGCCGGACACCAGCAGCATGTCGAGCTCGCGCATCTGGCGGTGGATGCGCCAGGCGGACAGGCAGCGCGCGACCGGGGCCGGCAGCCGCTCGAAGTTGATGCCGGCGTCGGCCGCCGCCGGGACCGCCCGGACCGAGCCGTTGACGTGCGGCACCAGCATGCCGTGCTCGCACGACAGGTGGCGCGCCCGGATGCCGAAGGTGCGCACGGCATCTTCGGGCGCCGTGCACAGCCCGATGAATTCGAGCTCGGGGCGGCGGGCGGTGAGCGCCTGCATGACGGCCATCTGGATGGCCGTGTCGCCCAGGTTGGCGCTGGCATACATGCCCAGCAGGCCGACACGCACGCGCGCGTCGGGCCGCGGGCCGGCCGAAAGTTGCAGGGGGTGGATCATGGTGCGGTCTGGGCGCCGACCGCCGCGCGCATTTCGCGCCACAGGTGGGTGCGGTCCCATGCCATGAGCCGCAGCGCCGTGCGGAACGCCCTGAGCTTTTCGTGGAGCCCGATCGGCGCACGCACGATGCAGCAGAAGTTGTCGAGGTGGCGCCGGCCGTGGATGAACCGCATGGGTGTGCGGGCGTGCGGGTCGTACACCCGCTGGATCTGCAGCGGCGTCAGCATGGAAGTGAAGGTGCCCTTGCCCTGCCGGCGGTGGAGCAGCACGTCGGGCAGCAGCTTCAGGCGGCCGTGCAGCGCGAGCTCGGACATCAGCGCCATGTCGCCGGACGGGTAGAGGCGGTCGAGTCCGGTCTTGCGCAGCACGTCGGTGCGCACCACGCCGCACATGGCGTTGTTGAGGGTCATGCCGGTGCATACCGCCGCGAACCGCTCGCTCGGCGCGGGCATCTGCACGTCGATGTCGCCCTGGAACACCTCGATGGGGTGTTCGGTTTCATCCATCAGCTGCGTGTGGCCATAGCACAGCACGATGCCGGGGTCGGCCTCCAGCACCTCGACGCAACGCTGCAGCATGTCGGGCGCGTGCAGGTCGTTGGCGGTGGCCCACTTGAAATAGCGGCCGCGCGCGAGTTCGACCAGGCAGTTCCAGTTGCGCGGGGCGCCGATGTTCTGCGGGTGGCGCACGTAGCGCACGCGCGCGTCGCGCAGCGCCAGCGCCTCGCACAGTGCCTGCGTGCCGTCGGTGGACGCGTTGTCGGCAATGATGAGTTCGAAGTCGCCCAGCGACTGGCCCAGCAGCGACTCGACGGCCCGCGCCAGGAAGCGCTCGCCGTTGTACACGGGGATGCCGATGGAGACGAGCGGAGCCGGGGACGTCATTGTTCTTGGGACTTTCGCTCGCGGGAAAGACCGGTCTGCGAAGACTGCATCGATATGAGTTCAGTCTAGCAAGCGGTCCCGCCGGGAGTGCACAAAACAAGGGGGTGGTCCCCCGACTCCGGGGGGAGCGATGCGCAATGGCATTTGAGATAGTCACGACTCGAATGAGAGAGGGGCTCCGATGATCATCGTCGACACCGCGCTGGCAAAGCGCGCTGCAGCGGGCAACCCCGTCCGCGTGGCGCTGGTCGGCAGCGGCTACATGGCGCGCTGCATTGCGCTGCAGATGGTCTCTGCCGTGCAGGGCATGCGCCTGGTCGCCATGGCCAACCGCACCGTCGAGAAGGCCGAGCGTGCCTACCGCGACGCGGGAGTCACCGAGGTGGCGCGTGCCTCGTCGGCGGCGCAGCTCGAGCAGGCCATCGCGCGCAACCAGTACGTCGTGACCGACGACGCGTTCGCCCTGTGCCGGTGCGGCCTGGTGGATGTCGTCATCGAAACCACGGGCCACGTCGAGTTCGGCACGCAGGTGTGCTTCGAGGCCATCCGCAACGGCAAGCACGTGATCCTGCTGGGCGCCGAGGTCGACGCGTCGGTCGGCCCCATCCTCAAGACCTATGCCGACCGCGCCGGCGTGGTCTACAGCTACACCGACGGCGACGAACCCGGCGTCGGCATGAACCTGTACCGCTTCCTCGACAGCATGGGCTACGAGCCGGTGCTCATGGGCCAGCTGAAGGGTTTCCTCGACCGCTACCGCAACCCGGAAACGCAGCGCGAGCTGGCCACCAGGCTGGGCCAGAACCCGGCGGTGCTGGCCTCGTTCGCCGACGGCTCCAAGCTGGCGCTGGAGGCCGCCATCATGGGCAACGCCACCGGCTTCGTGCCGCAGGTGCGCGGCATGAAGGGCTACCCCTGCGCCGACATCAAGGACATGCTGAAGATGGTGTCGCCCGACGACTTCGCCCGGGAAGGCCTGGTGGAGTACGCGCTGGGGGCGGCGCCGCACACCGGTGCCTTCGTCATCTGTCGCAACGAGCACCCCGAGAAGCGCAAGCTGATGGCCTACCTCAAGATGGGCGACGGGCCGCTGTACATGTTCTACACGCCCTATCACCTGCCGCCCTGGCAGATCCAGCACTCGGTGGCCCGGGCGGCGCTGTTCGACGACCCGACCATCACGCCGCGCGGCGCGCCGGTGTGTGACACGGTGGCCTACGCGAAGCGCGACCTCAAGGCCGGCGAGCGGCTCGACGGCATGGGTGGTTTCACCTGCTACGGACTGGTCGAGCGCTACGAGGTCTGCCGGCGCGAAAACCACCTGCCCATCGCCGTGTCGCTCGACTGCCGGCTCAAGCGCGACATCGCCCGCGACCAGCCGGTCACCTATGCCGACGTCGATCTGCCGAAGGACCGGCTGGTGGACCGCCTGCGCATCGAGCAGGCCGAGCGTTTCGGCGGCTGAGCCCACGGGCCGCGCCCCATTGTTCAAGAAGTACGGGAAGCACCATGAAAGTCGTCTTGTTCTGCGGGGGCCTGGGAACCCGCCTGCGCGAGCACTCGGACACCATTCCGAAGCCGCTGGTCAACATCGGATACCGCCCGATCCTGTGGCACCTGATGCGCTATTACGCGCACTTCGGCCACAAGGACTTCATCCTGTGCCTGGGCTACCGCGGCGACATGATTCGCGAGTTCTTCCTGAACTACAACGAGTGCCTGACGAACGACTTCGTCATGTCCGAGGGCGGCAAGAAGGTCGAGCTGCTCAAGAGCGACATCGACGACTGGCGCATCACCTTCGTCGACACCGGCCTGCACGCCAACATCGGCCAGCGCCTGCTGCGGGTGCGCAAGTACCTCGAAGGCGAGGAGTCCTTCCTGGCCAACTACGCCGACGGCCTGACCGACCTGCCCCTCGATGCCCACATCGCCGACTTCAAGCGCCAGGAGAAGGTGGCCAGCTTCCTGGCGGTGCGCACCTCGCAGAGCTTCCACTGCGTGCACTCGAACGACGACGGCCTGGTCACCAGCTTCGGCCAGCTGAGCGGCTCCGAGTTCTGGATCAACGCCGGCTACTTCGTGTTCCGCCACGACATCTTCGACTACATCGAAGACGGCGACGAGCTGGTGGAGCAGCCGTTCCGGCGCCTGATCGACAAGCAGCTGCTCAGCGTGAACCGCTACAGCGGCTTCTGGCAGCAGATGGACACCTTCAAGGAAAAGATCACCTACGACCGCATGGAAGCCCAGGGCAACTGTCCGTGGATGGTCTGGAAGGGGAACGGCCGCAACGGCCGCTGATCCCGCATGCTCGACCTCCGTTTCAACCTCCCCGGCGGGCGCGCGCCACGCTTGCTCTTCATCGGCGCGCACTGCGACGACATCGAGATCGGCTGCGGAGGCACCGTCATCGAGCTGCTGCGGCAGTACCCCGGCGCGCAAGTGCACTGGGTCGTGCTCAGCTCGGGCGACGAGCGTGCCGCCGAAGCACGCGAAGCCGCCGGGCTGATGCTCGAAGGCGTGAAGAACGCCAACGTCGTGGTGAAGGACTTCCGCGGCGCCTACTTCCCTTCCGAAGCGCCGGCCATCAAGGACTACTTCGAGGAACTCAAGGCCCTGCAGCCCGACGTGGTGTTCTGCCACACCCGCGAAGAGCTGCACCAGGACCACCGCGTGGTCGGCGAGCTGGCCTGGAACACCTTTCGCAACCACGTCATCCTCGAATACGAGATTCCCAAGTACGACGGCGGCCTCGGCTCGCCGTCGGTGTTCGTGCCGCTGGCGGCCGACACGGTGCGGCGCAAGGTCGAGGTGCTGATGCAGGTGTTCAGGACGCAGCACTCGAAGCAGTGGTTCACGCCGTCCACCTTCGAGGCACTGATGCGGCTGCGCGGCATCGAGTGCAACGCGCCGAGCGGCTATGCCGAGGCCTTCTACTCCCGCAAGCTCGTGCTGACATGACCACCCCCGTAGCGCCTGCGGCGCACCCCCTCGAGGGGGCGCCCCCTGCGGACCGGCGAAGCCGGATCCGCGGCGGCCGCTTGATTGGGTCGCACGCGTTGTGCGAGATGTTTGGCGCAATGGATCACTGAGATGACCGATCGCAAGAATTTCGACCGCTCCAACGCGCTGCGCCCCAGGTTCCACTCGCTGATTCCCGGCGGCTGCCACACCTATGCCAAGGGCGACGACCAGTACCCCGAAGGCATGGCGCCCTACATCGTGCGCGGCAAGGGCTGCCGGGTGTGGGACGCCGACGGCAACGAATTCATCGAATACGGCTCGGGCCTGCGCGCGGTGACGCTGGGCCACGCCTATGCGCCGGTGGTCGAGGCGGCGCGGGCGCAGCTCGGGCTGGGAGCCAACTTCGTGCGCCCGGCCACCATCGAGCTCGAATGCGCCGAGGCCTTTCTCGAGTTCGTGCCGCGCGCCGAGATGGTCAAGTTCTCCAAGGACGGCTCCGACGCCACCTCGGGCGCGCTCAAGCTCGCGCGCGCTCACACCGGGCGCGACCTGGTGGCCATCTGCGCCAACCACCCGTTCTTTTCGGTCGACGACTGGTTCATCGGCGCCTCCGGCATGCCCGGCGGCATTCCGCAGGCGACGCGCGAACTCACCGTCAAGTTCAACTACAACGACCTCGGCAGCCTCGAGAGCCTGTTCGAACAGCACCCGGGCAAGCTGGCCGCCGTGGTGCTCGAGGCCGAGAAGGAAACCGCTCCCGCGCCGGGATTCTTCGAGGGCATCCGCAAGCTGTGCGACCGGCACGGCGCGGTGTTCATCCTCGACGAGATGATCACCGGCTTTCGCTGGCATGCCGGCGGCGCGCAGGCCCGCTACGGCATCGATCCGGACCTGTCCACCTTCGGCAAGGCCCTGGCCAACGGCTTCTCGGTGTCGGCGCTCGCCGGCAAGCGCGAGTTGATGCGCCTGGGCGGCGCCGAACACGACCGCGAGCGGGTGTTCCTGATGTCCACCACGCACGGCGCCGAAACGCACGGGCTTGCCGCCGCGCTGGCCACCATGAAGGTCTACCGCGACGAGCCCGTGATCGACACCCTGTGGCAGCGCGGCAGCCGGCTGGCCGCCGGCCTGCGCGAGGCGGCGGCCGCGGCCGGCGTGGCCGACCACGTGCCCATCCTCGGCCAGCCTTGCTGCCTGGTGTTCGGCTCGCGTGATGCGCAGGGCCAGCCCTCGCAACCCTTCCGCACGCTGCTGATGCAGCAGCTCATCCACCGCGGCGTGCTGGCCACCTCGCTGGTCGTGAACTACTCGCACACCGAAGCCGACATCGACCAGACCATCGATGCGTTCTCCGCGGCCTTCCAGGTCTATCGCCGCGCACTCGACGAAGGCATCGACAGGCACCTCGTGGGCCGCCCGGTGCAGCCTGCCATCCGGCGCTTCGCCTGAGCCGCTTCCTCTTCTTTCCCTGATCCATCACGACAACCATGCTGAACCCCGCATTCTGGAAAGGCAAACGCGTGTTCGTCACCGGACACACCGGCTTCAAGGGAAGCTGGCTGTGCCTGTGGCTCAACCACCTGGGCGCCCAGGTGACCGGCTACGCGCTCAACCCGCCCAGCGACCCCAACCTGTTCGAGATGGCACGCGTGGCCGAGCTGTGCGACTCGCACCACGGCGACGTGCGCGACCTCGCCTCGCTCGAGGCCGCGCTCACGGCGGCCCGGCCCGACATCGTGATCCACATGGCGGCGCAGTCGCTGGTGCGCTATTCGTACGAGCACCCGGTCGAGACCTTCTCGACCAACGTCATGGGCACGGTGCACCTGCTCGACGCCGTGCGCCGCACGCCGTCGGTGAAGGCGGTGGTGGTCGTGACCTCCGACAAGTGCTACTACAACGAGGAATGGGTCTGGGGCTACCGGGAAGACTCGCGCCTGGGCGGCCACGACCCCTACAGCGGCAGCAAGGGCTGCGCCGAGCTGGTGGTCACGGCGTTCCAGAACTCCTTCTTCAGCGCCGACCGCCACCAGGGCGCCGCGGTGGTGGGCAGCGCACGGGCCGGCAACGTGATCGGCGGCGGCGACTGGGCGCTCGACCGGCTGGTGCCCGACATCATGCGTTCGCTGCTGAAGGACGAGCCCACGCTGATCCGCAACCCCCAGGCCACGCGCCCCTGGCAGCACGTGCTGGAGCCGCTGCACGGCTACCTCATGCTGGCCGAGCGCCTGTTCGCCGACGGCCATGCCTTCGCCAGCGGCTGGAACTTCGGCCCGCCCGAAGAAAGCGAACGCACGGTGGGCTGGATCATCGAGCAGCTGTACGACATGTGGGGCGTGGGCTTCGAGTGGCAGCGCGATGCCAACCCGGGCCCGCCGGAGAGCACCTTCCTGAAGCTCGATGCCTCGAAGGCGCGGGCCCATCTCGGCTGGCGGCCCAAGCTCGACCTCAAGACCACGCTGCGCTGGATCGTCGACTGGACCCGCCGCTACCAGGCGGGCGGCGACATGCGCGAGGTGAGCCTGGCCGACATCGAGCGGTTCATGGCCATCACGCCCGACGCCTGAAGCCCGGCCATGATCTTCTCGCCCATCCCCATCGCCGGGGCCTACCTCGTGGACCTGGAGCCGCGCGTGGATGCGCGGGGCTCCTTCGCCCGGGCGTTCTGCCAGCGCGAGTTCGAGGCGCAAGGCATCACCTTCCACGTCGCGCAGTGCAACCTCGCGCGCACCCACCAGGCCGGCGTGGTGCGCGGCCTGCACTACCAGGAACACCCGCACGAGGAGCGCAAGCTCGTGCGCTGCGTGGCCGGCGCGGTGCATGACGTGCTGGTCGACATGCGCCCGGCTTCGCCCACCTACCGGGCGGTGTATTGCGCGCGGCTCGACGCCGCGGACCGCCAGGCGCTGTTCATCCCGGCCGGCGTGGCGCATGGCTACCAGGCGCTGGAAGACGGCACCGAGTTCCTCTACATGACCGACGCGTTCTACGTGCCGGGCGTCGAGAAGGGCGTGCGCTACAGCGACCCGGCCATCGCGGTGGCCTGGCCGCTGCCGCCGCGCGACGTGGCCGAGCGCGACCAGCAGTGGCCGCTGCTGGCCTGACCTCGTCTGCGCCGAACCCGATGAAGAACAGCACACGCCGCCGTCTTTCGATGGCTGCCGCCCTGTTTGCCGCGACGCGCGGACTGGCGGCCTGCGGGGGCTCTTCGCCCGGGGAGTCGGAAAAGCCTTCACCGACCCCCGCGCCGCGTCCGTCGCCCACACCCACCGCGACACCCGCGCCATCGCCGAC
>CAMLNA010000057.1 GCA_946481025.1 uncultured Rivibacter sp. | reverse complement strand
TTCGAGCCGCGCAGCGGCAAGATCGTCAAGGTCACCACCAGCGACTGAGCCCTAGTTCCGGCGCCTGAACTCGCTCGGCGAAAGCCCCGTCCACTGCCTGAAGGCGCGGGCGAAGCTCTTCTCGTTGCCGAAGCCCACGGCCTGAGCCACCTGCTTGACCGGCCGCGCGCTGCGCCGCAGCTGGTCCATGGCTTGGTCGCGGCGCACTTCGTCCTTCAGCCGCTGCAGCGAAACGCCTTCCTCATGCAGCTGCCGGTGCAGCGTGCGCGTCGAAACGTGCAGCGCACGGGCCAGCGTTTCGGCGGTGCCCATCGCGCCGGCCTGCGTGCGCAGCAGCTCGCGCACCCTCTGCGCCAGCAGCCGGTCGCGCCGGTAGGGCAGCACGATCAGGGGCAGCGCGCGCTGCAGCATCGTGCGCAGGGACCGCTCGTCTCGCTTGAGCGGCAGCGCGAGGTATTGCGCATCGAACGAGAAGCCGGCGCGCGGCGCATTGAAGTACACCGGGCCCGGGAACATCAGCGGGTAGACGCCCTGGTGCGGCGGCGCCGCGAACGGGAAGCCGACCTCGCGCAGCGCGATGCGCGAGTCGATGAACCAGCTCGAGAAGCCATGCACGTTGCGCAGCAGCGTGACGAGGCAGAACTCGCGCAAGGCGCCCAGGCGGCGGCGCTCCTCGATGGCCAGCGTGGCGGTCTCGCCGTGCACGGCGAGGCTCAGCAGCACGTCGTCGGTCAGCAGTGCGTGATGGCGGCACCAGCGCGACAGCGCCACGCCGAGGTTGGGCGAGGTGATGGAGGCGCGGCACAGCATGCCGTAGCTGCCCCAGGGCAGCCGGCGCGAGAACCAGCCCAGCGCCTCGTCGTCGAGCTCGCGCATGGCCGCGCCCGAGATCGCCTCCATCTGCGCGGGCGTGATGCGGGCATCCGGCTGCCGCAGGGCCGCTGGCGTGATTTGTGCCTGCGCGAGTGCCGCGGCCGGATCGCGGCCGGACTTCTCGTAGGCCAGCACGATGGCCCTGACAAAGGCCATGGGCGTGGCGGCCTTGCGCGGGGCGGGTACGGTGCGGGCGGGCATGCGCGGCAGTCTCGCCGGCGATGGCACGATTTGCAACCACTGTGGCGCCAAATGCGCCGGGCCGGCACCTACCCTTGCAGCGACGCGGCGGTGCGTGACGTACCGTTGCCACCCCGGTAAATTCACCGGCCATTGCCCGCATGGCCGAGGAGACGAACCCGATGCCCGCCCTGGTTTCCAAGCTCAACCCGCGCTCCGAGGACTTCAAGGCCCATGCCGCCGCGATGCGCGGCCTGGTCGATGACCTCAACGCCAGGCTGGCGCAGATCGCGCTGGGCGGCGGCGAGGGGCCGCGTGCCAAGCACCTCGCCCGCGGCAAGCTGCTGCCGCGCGACCGGGTCGAGATGCTGCTCGACCCGGGCACACCCTTCCTCGAGATCGCGCCGCTGGCCGCGCTGGGCGTCTACAAGGAAAAGGACGGCTCCGACTCCGCGCCCGGCGCCGGCGTGGTGGCCGGCATCGGCCGCGTCAACGGCGTCGAATGCGTGATCGTGTGCAACGACGCGACGGTCAAGGGCGGCACCTACTACCCGCTCACCGTCAAGAAGCACCTGCGCGCGCAGGAGATCGCGATGCAGAACCGCCTGCCCTGCATCTACCTGGTGGACTCCGGCGGCGCCAACCTGCCGAACCAGGACGAGGTCTTCCCCGACCGCGACCACTTCGGCCGCATCTTCTTCAACCAGGCCAACCTCTCGGCCAAGGGAATCCCGCAGATCGCCGTGGTGATGGGCTCCTGCACCGCCGGCGGCGCCTACGTGCCGGCGATGAGCGACGAGACCGTCATCGTCAAGAACCAGGGCACGATCTTCCTGGGCGGCCCGCCGCTGGTGAAGGCCGCCACCGGCGAGGTCGTCAGCGCCGAGGACCTGGGCGGCGGCGATGTCCACACGCGCCTGTCCGGCGTGGCCGATCACCTGGCCGAGAACGACACCCACGCGCTGGCGATCGCGCGCCAGTCGGTGGCCCGCCTCAACTGGCGCAAGCAGGGCGAGCTGCTGACCCAGCCGCCCAAGCCGCCCGCCTACGACCCGGCCGAGCTGCACGGCGTGATCCCGACCGACACGCGCAAGCCCTTCGACGTGCGCGAGGTCATCGCCCGCATCGTCGATGGCAGCGAGTTCGATGAATTCAAGGCCCGCTACGGCAACACGCTGGTCTGCGGCTTCGCCCACATCGAGGGCATGCCCGTGGGCATCGTGGCCAACAACGGCATCCTCTTCGCGGAGAGCGCCAACAAGGGCGCCCACTTCATCGAGCTGTGCTGCCAGCGCAAGATCCCGCTGGTGTTCCTGCAGAACATCACCGGCTTCATGGTCGGCCGCAAGTACGAGAACGAAGGCATCGCGCGCGCCGGCGCCAAGATGGTGACCGCGGTGGCCTGCGCCCAGGTGCCCAAGTTCACGGTGATCATCGGCGGCAGCTTCGGCGCCGGCAACTACGGCATGTGCGGCCGCGCCTACGGTCCGCGCTTCCTCTGGATGTGGCCGAACGCGCGCATCTCGGTGATGGGCGGCGAGCAGGCCGCCAGCGTGCTGGCCACCGTCAAGCGCGACGGCATCGAGGCCAAGGGCGGCGCCTGGAGCGCCGACGAGGAAGAAGCCTTCAAGGCGCCCATCCGCCGGCAATACGAAGAGCAGGGCCATCCGTACTACGCGAGTGCCCGGCTGTGGGACGACGGCGTCATCGACCCGGCCGACACGCGGCGCGTGCTGGCGCTGGGGCTTTCGGCGAGCCTGAACGCGCCGGTGCCCGACACGAAGTTCGGCGTGTTCCGCATGTGAAGGGGGCCGGCATGGTCACACTGGACATCCAGCGCAAGGGCGCCATCGCCCGGGTCTTCCTCAACCGCCCGGACGTGCGCAACGCCTTCAACGACGGCGTCATCGCCGAACTGACCGCGGCCTTCCGCGAGCTCGGGCAGGACGCCTCGCTGCGCGCCATCGTGCTCGGCGGCCACGGCAAGGCCTTCTGCGCCGGGGCCGACCTGTCCTGGATGAAGGCGATGGCCGGCTACAGCTGGGAGCAGAACCGCGACGACGCGCAGGCCCTGGCCGACATGCTCTGGACGGTCTACAGCTGCCCGCTGCCGGTGGTCGGGCGCATCCATGGCGACTGCTATGCCGGCGGCGTGGGGCTGGCGTCGGTGTGCGACGTGCTGGTGGCCGCCGAAGGCGTGCATTTCTGCCTGAGCGAGGCGAAGCTCGGCCTGCTGCCGGCCACCATCGGCCCGTACGTCATCAAGGCGATGGGCGAGCAGGCCGCGCGCCGCTGGTTCATCACGGCCGAGCGGTTCAGCGCCGCGCGCGCGGCGGCGTCCGGTTTCGTGCACGAGGTGGTCGGCGCCGATCAGCTCGATGCCACGGTCGACGAGATCGTGGCCGCGCTGGTGGCCAACGGACCACAGGCGGTGAAGGCCTGCAAGCGGCTGGTGCAGGACCTGGCCTCCCGCCCCATCGATGACGCGCTGCGGGCCGACACGGCCCGGCGCATCGCCGACATCCGCGCGAGCGACGAAGGCCGCGAAGGCGTGCGGTCTTTCCTCGAAAAGCGCAGCCCCGGGTGGCTGCTGCCCTCGGAGTGAGCGGCATGCAGGCGCTGGACACCACCAGCCTCGTCGCCCTGGCTGCCGCGCTCGGCTGGGCCAGCGGGCTGCGCCTGTACGCCGTGCTGCTGATCACCGGACTCGCGGGCTACGCCGGCTGGGTGCAGCTGCCCGAGGGGCTGCAGGTGCTGCAGCATCCGCTGTTCCTCGCGGCCAGCGGCGCGATGCTGTTCGTCGAGTTCTTCGCCGACAAGATCCCCGGCCTCGATTCGCTGTGGGACATGGTGCACACGGTGATCCGCATCCCGGCCGGCGCGGCGCTCGCCGCGGCGGTGTTCGGCGGCGACAACACCACCTGGGCCGCCATCGCCGCGCTGCTGGGCGGCGGGCTGGCGGCCACCAGCCACGTGGCCAAGGCCACCACGCGGGCGGCCATCAACACCTCGCCCGAGCCGTTTTCGAACATCGGCATGTCGCTGCTCGGTGACCTTGCCGTGCCCGGAGCGATGTGGCTGGCGTTCACGCATCCGGCCGCGTTCCTGGTGTTCCTCGTGGTCGCGGTCGTCGCGATGGTCGCGCTGATCTGGGTGTTGGCGAAGTTCCTGAAGCGGGTGGTTGGCAGGTTGCGCCTGCTGTTCGGTACGGCTTCGGCATGACGGTGGTGGAGACAAAGACATGTTCAAGAAGATCCTGATCGCGAATCGAGGGGAGATTGCCTGCCGGGTGGCCGCCACCGCGCGCCGCCTCGGCATCCGCACCGTGGCGGTGTACTCCGAAGCCGATGCGCACGCCAAGCATGTGCAGGCCTGCGACGAGGCGGTGCTGATCGGCGGGCCGGCACCGCGCGACAGCTACCTGCGCGCCGAGCGCATCCTCGAGGCAGCCAGGGCCACCGGTGCCGAGGCGGTGCACCCGGGCTATGGCTTCCTGAGCGAAAACGAGGACTTCGCCGAAGCCTGCGCACAGGCCGGCATCGCCTTCATCGGCCCGCCGCCCGCTGCCATCCGCGCGATGGGCCTGAAGGCCGAGTCGAAGCGGCTGATGCAGGAGGCGCGCGTGCCGCTGGTGCCGGGCTATCACGGTGCCGACCAGGACCCGGCGCTGCTGCAGCGCGAAGCCGACCGCATCGGCTACCCGGTGCTCATCAAGGCCAGCGCCGGCGGCGGCGGCAAGGGCATGCGCGCGGTCGAGAAGGCCGAGGACTTCGCCGCGGCGCTCGCCTCGTGCAAGCGCGAGGCGATCAACAGCTTCGGCGACGACGCGGTGCTGGTCGAGCGCTACGTGCAGCGCCCGCGGCACATCGAGATCCAGGTGTTCTTCGACACGCACGGCAACGGCGTCTACCTGTTCGAGCGCGACTGCTCGGTGCAGCGCCGCCACCAGAAGGTGCTGGAGGAAGCTCCCGCGCCCGGCATGACGCCCGAGCGCCGCCGCGAGATGGGCGAGGCGGCGGTGGCGGCGGCGCGCGCGGTGGGCTACGTGGGTGCGGGCACGGTGGAGTTCATCGCGGAGCAGGACGGCCGCTTCTATTTCATGGAGATGAACACCCGGCTGCAGGTGGAGCACCCGGTCACCGAGGCGATCACCGGGCAGGACCTGGTGGAGTGGCAGCTGCGCGTGGCGGCCGGCGAGCCGCTGCCCTTGCGACAGGAGGCCCTGCAGATCCGCGGCCACGCCATCGAAGCCCGCATCTGCGCCGAAAACCCGGAGGCCAACTTCCTGCCGGCCACCGGCACGCTGGCGGTGTATCGCACGCCGGCCGGCGCCGCTTCGTTCGAGGTGGCGCCGGTGCGCGTGGATGCCGGCGTGCGCGAGGGGGATGCGATCTCGCCCTACTACGACTCGATGGTCGCCAAGCTCATCGTCTGGGGCGAAAACCGCGAGCAGGCCTTGCAGCGGCTCGACCAGGCGCTGGCGCAGACGCACATCGTCGGGCTGCACACCAACGTGGCCTTCTTGCGGCGGGCGGCGGCGAGCCGCTCGTTCGCGCATGCCGATCTCGACACCGCCCTGATCGAGCGCGAGCGGTCGGCGCTGTTCAACCAGCCGCCGCTGGCGTTGGCTTGTGCGGCCGCGGGCGCGGTGGCGCACACGCTGGCGGCAGAGCGCCGCAGTGAAACCGCCGACCCGTGGTCGCGCACCGACGGCTGGCGCATCCACGGCGGCGCCATGCGCCGGTTCGACATCGAATGCGGGGGGGCGCATCACGCGGTGGTGCTGGAGCGCCACCATGACGGCAGCATGTTCCTCGGCGTGGGAGGCGGCGAGCGCCAGGCCTTCGAGGCCCGCGCGCGCGGCAACGGCCGCCACGACGTGACGCTCGGCGCCAGCCGCTGGCTGCTCGACGTCTATGCGCAAGGCGAAAGCGTGTCGGTGTTCGCGCCGCAGGGCTCCGCCACGGTCACGGAGGTCGACGTGCTGGCCCACGCCGGCGAGGGGAGCGAGGGCGGGCGGGTCACCGCGCCGATGCCCGGCAAGGTGATCGCACTGCTGGTGAAGGCCGGCGAAGCCGTCAGGCGCGGCCAGCCCTTGGCGGTGATGGAGGCGATGAAGATGGAGCACACGCTGGCGGCACCCGCCGACGGCGTGGTGAAAGAGCTGCGCTACAGCGTGGGCGACCAGGTGGCCGAAGGTGATGCGCTGCTGGACTTCGAGGCAGCAGCCTCCGCCTGAAGCGGGCGCGGCCGGCGCCTCAGCCGAACCAGCGGCGCGCTTCCTGGTACCAGCGGGCGGCGGCGCCGTGGACCCTGGCGGTGACCTCGGCCGGCAGCGGCTCCAGCCCGGCCGGACGGGTGAGGCCGAAGCCTGTGGTGTTCCGGGACCAGGCGGCGTCCTGCGGGGCCGGGCGCTCGAAGGCCGGTGCGGCCTCGAACTGGTCGGCCAGCGCGCAGAGTTCGGGGTCGCGGGAGCCGCGGCAGACGTACAGCACCTCGGTGGCGTAGGACGTGTTCTTGAGCATGGCCCCCACGTCGAGACCTTCGCCGAGGTAGCGCCTCACGGCAAAGTGGATCTTGGTGGCAATGCGAAGGCGGTTGGCGGCGTGGTCCACGGCGGGGTCCTCTCTCGACGACGAGAATCTTCGGCGCGTGCAGGCCCTGCAGCCATCCCCATTCGAGGGGGAGGCGGGGGGGATTTCGGAGGGGGGTGCACACCCCATTCGGTGGTGATTGCTAGAGTGCCGTGAACTGGTGCACACAACGCGGCGGCCGTGGCACATGACAGTTCCAAGAGGTGATCCCATGTTTTCCCTACCCAGCCGGGTGACCATCGTCGACGTCGGCCCGCGCGACGGACTGCAGAACGAGAAGCAGCCGGTCGACACGCAACACAAGATCGAGCTGGTGCATCGCCTGCAGGCGGCCGGCCTGCGCGAGATCGAGGTCACGAGCTACGTGAGCCCGAAATGGGTGCCGCAGATGGCCGACAACGCGGCGGTGATGGCCGGCATCGAGCGCAAGCCCGGCGTGCGCCATTCGGTGCTCACGCCCAACATGAAGGGATTCGAGGCGGCGGTGGCCGCGCGGCCGGACGAGATCGTCGTGTTCGGCGCGGCCAGCGAGGCCTTCAGCCAGCGCAACATCAACTGCTCGATCGCCGAGTCGATCGAGCGGTTCGCGCCGGTCGTCCAGGCGGCGCGCGCGGCCGGCATCAAGGTGCGCGGCGCGATCTCGTGCTCGGTGGGCTGCCCCTATGAAGGCGACATCCACCCCGACCGCGTGGAGCTCGTCGCGCGCCTGATGAAGGAGATCGGCGTGCAGCACGTGGGCGTGGCCGACACCATCGGCGTGGGCACGCCGCGACGCGTGCAGGCCGCGATGGAGCGCGCGCTGCGGCACTACCCGCTGGCCGAGGTGAGCGGCCATTTCCACGACACCTACGGGCAGGCGGTGGGCAACGTCTACGCCTGCCTGGAGATGGGTGTTGCCACCTTCGACGCCAGCGTGGCCGGCCTGGGCGGCTGTCCCTATGCCAAGGGCGCCACCGGCAACGTGGCCACCGAAGACGTCGTGTTCCTGATGCAGGGGCTGGGCATCGAGACCGGCATCGACCTCGACAAGCTGGTCGATGCGGGCAGGTTCATCTCCGACGTGCTGGGCCGCAAGCCGGTGTCGCGGGTGGCCAATGCCGTGCTGGCCAAGCGACCGGCGGCGGCCGCCTGAAGAAGAAAGGAAGGGCAAGACGATGCAGGAGACGAACCGCCCCGAGGGTTTCGTGCGCGTGTCACGCGCGCTGGCCGAACTCGGGCACCCCCATGAGCCGGTGTACCTCGAGGTGTCGGCGCGCACCTGCCAGGAAGCGGCCGACGCGCTGGGCGTGGCGGTCGGGCAGATCGCCAAGAGCGTGATCTTTCGCCGCAAGAGCGACGACGTGGCCGTGCTGGTGGTGACCTCGGGCGACAAGCGGGTGGACGAGAAGAAGGTCGCCGCGCTGGTGGGCGGTGCGCTGGGCCGCGCCGACCCCGAGTTCGTGAAGACGCGCACCGGCTTCACCATCGGCGGCGTATCGCCGGTGGCGCATGCCACGCCGCCGGTCACGCTGATCGACCGCGAGCTCTACCGCTTCGAAGAGGTGTGGGCGGCCGCCGGCCACCCCAACGGCGTGTTCAAGGCGGCCCCGGCCGACCTGGAGCGGCTGACGGGCGCGCCCACGGCGGACGTGGTGGCCGAATGACGCAGCCGGTGCCGTCGCCCTGCATCAACGTGTGCCGCATGAACCCGCTCACCGGCTGGTGCGAAGGCTGCCTGCGCACGCTCGACGAGATCGCGGCCTGGTCCACGCTGAGCGACGATGGCAAGCGGGCGGTGTGGGCGCGGCTGGATGAAAGGCGCGAGCGCGCAGCGCCACCGCAGGACGCAGGACCGGCCCGCACATGACGCCCATCACCTTCTACCTCGACCCCATCTCGCCGTACGCCTACCTGGCGTTCGAGCGGCTGCCGCAGGCGCTGGCCGGCCACACCTACATGGTCGAGTACCGGCCGGTGCTGTTTGCCGGGCTGCTGCAGCATTGGGGCCAGCTCGGGCCGGCCGAAGTGGCGCCCAAGCGCGAATGGACCTTCCGCCAGGTCGCCTGGCTCGCGCATCACCACGGCGTGCCGCTGCAGATGCCGGCGGTCCACCCGTTCAACCCTCTGCCGCTGCTGCGCCTGCTGCTGGCCAGCGCGGCCGACGGGCAACCCGGCCGGCTGGCCTGCGAGTCGGTGCTTCGCCACGTGTGGCGCGGCGGCGCCGACCCCGGCGACGCACAGCGCTTCGAGTCGCTCACGAAGACGCTGCAGCCGGCGCGCGACCCGCAAGACGACGAGGTGAAGCGGCAACTGCGCGCCAACACCGAAGCAGCCATCGCGCGCGGCGTGTTCGGCGTGCCCACCTTCGAGCTGCCCGACGGCAAGCTGTTCTGGGGCCACGATTCGCTCGACATGCTCGCGGCCTGCCTGGGCGGCGACGCCTGGTTTGCGGGCCCCTGGGACGACGCCGGCGCACCGGTGCCGGGCGTGCAACGGCCCGGCAAACGCTGACGGCAGGGCGCTCGGGACTTACCCGGGGTGTCACCGAAGGGTCGCTCCCATCTCGCATCGAGAAACGCAGGCCTAGGGTTCCCACCGAGTTTGTCAGCCTGTGTTGGCTGGATGTCAGCAAACGTTGGTTTCACGTCAGACGAAGGTCAGAGCCCTCGCCGAGTATGTGCCTCGTGCGCCCCTACCTTCAGGCGGCTGCCAGCAAATCGAGGAGACAAGTTCATGTCCACAACCACCCTGGCATCGGCCGGCGGCAAAGCCGCACCGATGACCGCAGAGGAGAAGAAGGTCATCTTCGCCTCCAGCCTGGGCACCGTTTTCGAGTGGTACGACTTCTACCTGTACGGCTCGCTCGCGGCCATCATCGCCAAGCAGTTCTTCAGTGCGCTCGATCCGAGCGCCGCATTCATCTTCGCGCTGCTCGCGTTCGCTGCCGGCTTCATCGTGCGCCCGTTCGGCGCGCTGGTGTTCGGCCGCCTGGGCGACATGATCGGCCGCAAGTACACCTTCCTGGTCACCATCCTGATCATGGGCCTGTCGACCTTCATCGTCGGCGTGCTGCCCACCTATGCCTCCATCGGCGTGGCCGCACCGGTCATCCTGATCGGCCTGCGCATCCTGCAGGGCCTGGCGCTCGGCGGTGAATACGGCGGTGCCGCCACCTATGTGGCCGAGCACGCGCCGCACGGCAAGCGCGGGGCCTACACCTCCTGGATCCAGACCACCGCGACGCTGGGCCTGTTCCTGTCGCTGATGGTGATCCTGGGCACCCGCACGGCGCTCGGCGAGGAAGCCTTCGCCGACTGGGGCTGGCGCGTCCCGTTCATCGTGTCGATCCTCCTGCTGGCCGTGTCGGTGTGGATCCGCCTGTCGATGAACGAATCCCCGGCCTTCCAGAAGATGAAGTCCGAGGGCAAGACCTCCAAGGCGCCGCTGACCGAATCCTTCGGCCAGTGGAAGAACCTGAAGATCGTGATCCTGGCGCTGCTGGGCCTCGTGGCCGGCCAGGCCGTGGTCTGGTACTCGGGCCAGTTCTATGCGCTGTTCTTCCTGCAGAACGTGCTGAAGGTCGACCCGGCCACCGCCAACATCCTGGTCGCGCTGTCGCTCCTGATCGCCACGCCGTTCTTCGTGGTGTTCGGCACGCTGTCCGACCGGATCGGTCGCAAGCCCATCATCCTGGCCGGCCTGCTGCTGGCCGCGCTGACCTACTTCCCGCTGTTCAAGGCGCTCACCGAAGCCGCCAACCCCGACCTCGCCAAGGCCCAGGCCAGCGTGCCCATCGTGGTGACGGCCGATCCGGCGCAGTGCTCCTTCCAGGGCAACCCGGTGGGTCGCGACGTCGACTTCCACACCTCGTGCGACATCGTCAAGCGCACGCTGGCGCAGGCCTCGGCCAGCTACAGCTCGGTGGCCGCGGCCCCCGGCACCGTGGCAAGCGTGAAGATCGGTGACAAGGAAATCGTGGCCCTCAACGCCACCCGCGCCGCCGGCGGCCACAAGTTCGAGAAGGAAAGCGCCGACGCGATCGCCGCCTTCAAGAAGGAAGTCGCTGCCACCATGAAGGCCTCCGGCTACCCGGCCAAGGCCGACCCGGCGAAGATCAACAAGCCGCTGGTGGTGGCCATCCTCACCATCCTGGTGATCTACGTGACCATGGTCTACGGCCCGATCGCGGCCGCCCTGGTGGAACTGTTCCCGACCCGCATCCGCTACACCTCGATGAGCCTGCCGTACCACATCGGCAACGGCTGGTTCGGCGGCCTGATGCCCACGATCGCCTTCGCGATGGTGGCCAGCAACGGGAACATGTACCACGGCCTCTGGTATCCCATCGTCATCGCCGCGGCCACCTTCGTGATCGGCCTGCTGTTCGTGCGCGAAACGAAGGACGTGGACATCTACAAGCACGACTGACCTGAAGACCAAGAGAAAGGAACACCGACCATGTGGAAGATTCTTGTCGCATTCGTTGCCTTCGCTGCACTTGCGATGTTCGTGCTGATGAAGAGCGGCGGCGACATCGACATGGGCGGTGAGAAGCACGGCATCGAAGCCTCCGGCCACGCACCTGACGCGGCGGCGTCGGCGGCTTCGAAGTAGCGGCCGTCGCCCACACCTGGGGCAGGCTGATCTGGCGGCGGCGGTGGCAACACCGCCGCCGTTTTTCCTGAGGCCGCGCAAGCCCCTCTTGAGGGTGAGACACAGCAGCGCCCCTTTGACTATGCTCGCCACCCGCGGAATCCATGCCGCGGCGTGACGGGTGGCGCGCTCATGGCGCGACGCGTGGGAGGAATGAATGGGGGCGACTCGGATGTGTGGCGGGAGGATGGGCCTCGTATGGCTGCTGCTTTCGGCGGCAACTGCGGGAGCTTGGGGGAGCGAGGCGCAGTTGCCGGTCGGGCACTTCACCAGAAGGGCGAGCATCGACAATGTCACGCTCTCTCCCTCAGGCAAGCGCATGGCCTTCCTGGCCCCCGGCGCGAAAGGTCTGCACAAGCTCGCGGTCATGGATCTGGATCCGATGAGCGAGCCGCGAGTCGTGGCGGGTTTTGCCGATGCGCGAGTGATTTCAGCGACTTGGGTGACCGAAGATCGTCTGGTATTCGAAGCCATCGAGGACAGCGTCGAAGTGCGGTCGGGGGGCGCTGGAACCTATGCCGTTGACCATGACGGCACCGACGAGCGCAACCTCATCGCATGGCGCTGGTCCATCAGCGATGGCGGATCGCAGATCGCCTCGAGGGTCTTGCCCTATGGCTGGGCAGTCCACTCGATCGCGGGCGATGGCAGCGACGACGTCTTTGTCTACCAGGTGATGAACGACAGCGCCGGAGACCCCAAGCAGATTTCGCTGGGAAGGCTCAACACCTCCACAGGGATGTTGCGCATGCTCAGCCACGGCATGCCGGAGGGGACCCACAACTGGGTGCTCGACGCCCGCCTTGAGCCGCGAATGGTGCAGGCCTATCGGGCCGGCAAGCAATATGTCTACTGGCGCGAGCCAGGGGCCGACGGCAAGTGGGTAGAGGTTGCCGCCTTTGATGCCTTCGATGCGGCGGGCTTCAAACCGTGGCTGATCGACGGCGACGGACGGGCTCTTGTATTGGCCAACGGGCCCGCCGGCACTGAAGCGATCTATAGGTTCGACGAGGCTGCACGGAGACTGGAGCCTGAGCCGGTGTTGGCCGTCAAGGGTTTTGACTTGTCTCCCGTCGGGGAGCTTGACAGCCGCACCAAGCGACTGCTGGGCGTTCACTTTCGAGTCGATCGTCCGATGAGCTACTGGTTCGATCCCGGCTTGCAGGGCATTCAGCACGGAGTGGACGCCGCCTTGCCACCAGGTCGCAGCAACAGGCTCTATTGCGGCGAATGTGCGACGTCTCGATTCATCGTGGTTCGATCGAGTTCGGACCGTCAGCCCGGTGAGTACTTCCTGTATGACCGGACCAAGCGTTCCTTGAGCCGCCTGGGAGCTTCGCACCCCTGGATTGACGAGAACACTCAAGGGCGCAGGACCATGCATCGCGTCGCGGCACGAGACGGCCTCTCGCTGCCGGTGTACGTGACGCACCCCGCAGGAAAGCAGGCTGACGAACCGCTGCCCACGGTGGTGCTCGTTCATGGTGGTCCTTGGCAGCGCGGCTCGAGCCTGGACTGGACGTCCTGGGCGCAGTTCCTTGCCTCGCGAGGCTACCGCGTGCTGGAGCCCGAATTCCGCGGCAGCGACGGCTATGGGCATGCGCATCTCAAAGCCGGCTTCAAGGAATGGGGCCGAGCCATGCAGGACGATCTCGCCGATGTCGTTCAGTGGGCAGCAGGACAGAAGCTGGCCGACGCATCGAAGGTCTGCATCATGGGGGCCGGTTACGGCGGCTATGCCTCTCTGATGGGGCCTGTCGCGCATCCGACCACGTATCAGTGCGCTATCAGCTACGCCGGAATCACCGACATTGAATTGATGTACAGCATTTCGTGGAGCAGGTACACGCAAGCGGCCCGCCGGTACTCAATGCCCGTGCTCATCGGTGATCGCGAAAGGGATGCGCAAAGACTAGCCGCCGCATCGCCGTTGAAGCGGGTCGGCGAGATCAAGGTCCCCGTACTGCTGGGACATGGCTTGCTGGACCAATGGGTTCCCCATGATCACGCAGCGAAATTTGTCCGCGCCGCGAAACGCGGGGGTGTTGTGCTCGAGGATGTCAACTATCAGGAGGCGCACGGCTTCGTTGATCCGGACAACGAGGCCGACTTCCTGCGCCGCGCCGAACGGCTGCTGGAGAGAACGCTGCGGCCCTGAGGTACCAGCTTCGCCGCTTCACCGCGTGGGCGAGATCAAGGTTCCGGTGCTGCTGGGGCACGGCCTTCAAGCGAGGGCCATACCTTACGAGCATGCGCGGCGCTTCATTGCGGCCGCAAAGCGAGTTGGCGCTCGTGTCGAGCACTTCAACTATCCGGACGAAGGAGCAGCGTTCGTCCAGCCCAGAAACGAAGCAGACTTTCTCGAGCGGGTCGAGCGATTCCTCAGCTCGGCACTTCCGCCGCCTCCGGAACCGCCACAGCCGTCGCGCGGCACCCAGGAGCTGGCATCATCCCGCGATGCTCTCCAGCACGCCAGCATCGCCAGCAGGTAGCAGCGCTGGCCCCACCCTCCCGCAGGACTCCGACAGCGTCCTGCAGCTCGCTGCGCGCTCGATGTTCCAGCTCTTCGCCGATACGGCCGAGGGCATGATGCTGGTCGACCGCGAGGGCAAGGTGGTGTGGATCAGCGACGGCTACAAGCAGTTCCTGCCGGCGCTGGGCTTCGAGCGGGAGAGCGACTTCGTCGGCCATTCGGTCGAGGAGGTGGTGCCCAACACGCTGATGCGCGAGGTCATCGCCACCGGCAAGCCCATCCTGGTGGACCTGCTCACCAACAAGGCGGGCACCTTCCTCGTGAGCCGCATCCCGCTGCGCGACGACCATGGCGATGTGATCGGCGCCCTCGGCATGGTGCTGATGGCCCATCCGGAAAGCACCATGCAGCCGCTGATGAAGAAGTTCTCGCGGCTGTCGCGCGAGCTCGACGAAACGCGCAAGCAGCTGGCCGAGCAGCGCCGCCCCAAATACACGATCGCGAGTTTCATCGGCGCGAGCCCCGCGGCGCTCGAGGTGAAGCGCCAGGCCCGGCGCGTGGCGCAGACCGACAGCACCGTGCTGCTGCTGGGCGAGACCGGCACCGGCAAGGAGCTGCTGGCGCACGCCATCCATGCCGCGTCGCCGCGCGCGGCGCGGCCCTTCGTCACGGTGAACATCGCCGCTGTGCCCGAGACGCTGCTCGAAGCGGAGTTCTTCGGCGTGGCGCCCGGCGCCTACACAGGCGCCGACCGCAAGGGCCGCGACGGCAAGTTCAAGCTGGCCGACGGCGGCACGCTGTTCCTCGACGAGATCGGCGACATGCCGCCGGCCCTGCAGGCGAAGCTGCTGCGGGCGCTGCAGGAGCAGGAGGTCGAGCCGCTCGGCTCCAACCAGGTCATCAAGGTGGACGTGCGCGTCATCGCCGCCACCAGCCGCGACCTGCCTCGCCTGGTGGCCGAGGGGCGCTTCCGCGAGGACCTCTACTACCGGCTCAACGTGGTGCCGATCCGCCTGCCCGCATTGCGCGACCGACTGGCGGACCTCGAGGCCCTGGCCGAGGCGCTGCTCGACGACATCTCGCGGCGCAGCGGGCTGGTGCACCGCGAGCTGTCGGCCGAGGCCTTCGATGCGCTGCGCCGGCACCCGTGGCGCGGCAACATCCGCGAGCTGCGCAACGTGCTCGAGCAGGTGAGCATGATGAGCGACGACCTGCGGCTCACGCCGCGGCACTTCGCGGGTGTCCTGCCCGAACTGGCCCAGGCGTTGCCGCGCGCGGACGCGGGTGATGAAACAACCCGGCCGCCGGCCCCCTTGCGCGAACCGGCGGCGGTGCCCCCCGTACGGCCGCTGGCCGACCAGGTGGCCGAGCTCGAGCGCACCAACATCCGCGCCGCACTCGCGGCCACCGGCGGCAACCGCGTGGCCACGGCGAAGCTCCTGAAGATCTCGCGCGCCGCGCTGTACGACAAGCTGGCGCGCTGGCCTGACCTGGCCGGCGGAGCCTAGGGCCGCCCGGCCGGGAAGCGGCCCGAGACTGTCTGAATGTCTGACATGTGCGTGTCTTGGATTCGTGCATTTGGCGACTGAAATCCAGGCAATCCGGTCCGGAGTGCGAACGTCTTCACACCTGGCAGACCGGTGAAGAGCCCACCTTGGTCCGGATCTCTCAGGGTTTGCACTGGTGTGGTGCGCGGCGGCATGCACCTTGCACTAGGGTCGGACCACCCCGCCAGCCATGCGCGGGGACCACAAGGAGACACACGCATGAAGCGCTTGTTCAGCGCGGCCGCCCTGGCCGCGGTCGCGACGTCTGCCGCCTTCCTCGCCGCCCCGGCGGCCCGGGCCCAGGCCAAGGAAGTCCGCATCGCCCACGTGTACAGCAAGACCGGCCCGCTGGAGGCCTATGGCAAGCAGACCCAGACGGGCCTCATGCTGGGCTTCGAATACGCCACCGGCGGCACGATGATGGTCGGCGGCAAGAAGCTGCTGGTGATCGAGAAGGACGACCAGGGCAAGCCCGACGTGGGCAAGTCGCTGCTGCAGGCGGCCTACACCGACGACAAGGCCGACATCGCGGTCGGCCCCAGTTCCTCGGGCGTGGCGCTGGCGCTGCTGCCGGTCGCCGAGGAGAACAAGAAGATCCTGCTGGTGGAGCCGGCGGTCGCCGATGCCATCACCGGCGACAAGTGGAACAAGTACATCTTCCGCACCGGCCGCAACAGCTCGCAGGACGCCATCTCGAACGCGGTGGCCCTCGACCAGCCCGGCGTGAGCATCGCCACGCTGGCGCAGGACTATGCCTTCGGCCGCGACGGCGTGAAGGCCTTCAAGGAGTCGGTCAGGAAGGCCAAGGTCGTGCACGAGGAGTACCTGCCGACGAACACCACCGACTTCACCGCCGGCGCCCAGCGCCTCATCGATGCGCTCAAGGACAAGCCGGGCCGCAAGGTCATCTGGGTCGTCTGGGCCGGTGCCGGCAACCCGTTCAAGATCGCCGACCTGGACCTCAAGCGCCACGGCATCGAGATCGCCACCGGCGGCAACATCCTGCCGGTGATGGCGAACTTCAAGCAGTTCCCCGGCATGGAAGGCGCGACCTACTACTACTTCGCCATTCCCAAGAACGCGGCCAACAACTGGCTGGTCACCGAGCACTACAAGCGCTTCCAGTCGCCGCCCGACTTCTTCACCGCCGGCGGCATGTCGGCCGCCATGGCCATCGTCGAGGCACTCAAGAAGACCAACGGCGACACCGCCACCAACAAGCTCATCGGCACCATGGAAGGCATGAGCTTCGAAACCCCGAAGGGGCGGATGACCTTCCGCAAGGAAGACCACCAGGCCATGCAGTCGATGTACCACTTCAAGATCAAGGTGGACCCCGCCTTCACCTGGGGCGTGCCCGAGCTGGTGCGCGAGATCAAGGCCGAAGAGATGAGCGTTCCGATCCGCAACCAGCGCTGAAGCGCCGGCGGTCGTTTCGCTTCGCAGCCCTCCGCGAGGGGGCTCCCGCATGAACCTCGACGAGGAGGTCCCCATGTCCCGTGGAACCATGCCCTGGTCCGTGGCCGCTGCCGCACTGCTGTGCGTGCACCTGGCGGCAGGGGCCGCTTCACCGCTGCCGCAGCTCAACATCGACAAGTCCCGGATCAGCGTGTCGGGCCTGTCGTCCGGCGGCTTCATGGCCAACCAGCTGGGCATCGCGCACTCGTCCACCTTCATGGGGGTGGGCGTGTTCGCGGCCGGACCCTACATGTGCGCGGGGCACGGCAACTACACCGCGTGCATGTACAACGCCAGCATCAGCAACGCCATGCTGAACGCGATGCAGGCCGACATCGACAACTGGAGCGGCACGGCCATCGAAAACAAGGCCAACATCGCCGCCCAGAAGGTCTACATGTTCGTCGGCACGTCCGACTACACCGTCGGTCCCAACCCGATGAACGCGCTGCACACGCAGTACACCGGCAACGGCGTGGCGGCGGCCAACCTGGAGTACGTCACGCGCCAGGGCACGGCGCACGTGTTCCCGACCGACTTCGATGCGAGTGGCAACAACAGCTGCGGCAGCAGCGTGTCTCCCTACATCGCCAACTGCGGCTACGACGGCGCGAAGGCCGTGCTCAGCAGGATCTACGGCACGCTGAACGCGCGCAACAACGCGCCGGCGGCGAGCAACTACATCGAGTTCGACCAGGCGTCGTTCATCAACGGCAACCCGGGCATGTCGCCCACCGGCTGGGTCTACGTGCCTTCGAGCTGCGCGAGCGGCACGCAGTGCAAGCTGCACGTGGCGCTGCACGGCTGCAAGCAGAACCACGCCACCGTCGGCGACCAGTTCGTCAAGAACACCGGCTACACGCGCTGGGCCGACACCAACAACATCGTCGTGCTGTTTCCGCAGGCGAGGGTGGACAACACCTCGCGTCCCACCACGGCCAGCGGCTCGCTGGCCAACCCCAACGGCTGCTGGGACTGGGTCGGCTGGTACGGCCACAACTTCGCGCAGAAGGCCGGCACGCAGGTGGCCGCCATCAAGGCCATGGTCGATCGCCTCGCGTCCGGCTCCGGCGGCGGTGGGGGCGATGCGCTGCCGGCCCCCACCGGCGTGGCCACTTCGGGCGCGACCAACAGCAGCATGGTCGTCAGCTGGAATGCCGTGAGCGGCGCGGCCGGCTACAACGTCTATCGCGGTGGCAGCAAGGTCAACGGCTCGCTGGTCAGCGGCACCAGCCACACCGACACCGGCCTCTCCGCAGGCACCACCTACAGCTGGACCGTGAGCACCGTGAGCGGCAGCGGGGTCGAGGGCGCGCAGTCCGCGCCGGCCAGCGGCACCACCACCGGCAGCGCTGCCACCTGCTACACGGCCAGCAACCATGCGCACACCACGGCCGGCCGCGCCTACCAATCGGGCGGCTACGCCTACGCCAACGGGTCGAACCAGAACATGGGCCTGTGGAACGTGTTCGTCACCACCACGCTGAAGCAGACGGGCCCCAACCACTACGTCATCGGCCACTGCAGCTGACATGCTCGAGACACGAGACCTCACCATCCGCTTCGGCGGCCACGTGGCGGTGGACCATGTGAGCTGTGCCTTCCACCCCGGCACGCTCACCGCCATCGTCGGCCCCAACGGTGCCGGCAAGACGACCTACTTCAACCTCATCTCGGGCCAGCTGCCGGCCAGCGAGGGCCGCGTGGTGCTGGGCGGCGAGGACATCACCGGCCTGCCGGCGCCGCTGCGCACGCGGCGCGGGCTGGGCCGGGCCTTCCAGCTCACCCAGCTGTTTCCGAACCTCCCGGTGCTGGAGAACGTGCGCCTCGCCGTGCAATCGCGCCATGGCGGCGTGCTCAAGCTGCTGAGTGTCTGGCTCGATCACAAGCTGCTGATCGAGGAAGCCCGAGCCGTGCTCGAGGCGGTGCGCCTGGCCGACAAGGCCGATGCCCCGGCGTCGAGCCTGCCGCACGGCGACCAGCGCAAGCTCGAGGTGGCGCTGATGATGGCGCTGGACCCGCTGGTTTACATGTTCGACGAACCCACCGCCGGCATGAGCGTGGACGAGGTGCCGGTGATCCTGGACCTCATCCGCGCACTCAAGCAACGCAAGGAAAAAACCATCCTGCTGGTCGAGCACAAGATGGACGTGGTGCGCGAGCTGGCCGACCGCATCATCGTGCTGCACAACGGGCAGCTGCTCGCCGACGGCCTGCCGGCCGACGTGATGGCCCTGCCGGTGGTGCAGCAGGCCTACATGGGCGCAGTCGAGGAAGCCGCATGAACCCGACCATCCTCTCGCTGCAGGGCGTGCACACCCACATCGGCGCGTACCACATCCTCCACGGCGTCGATTTCGAAGTGCCGCGCGGCCAGGTCACCATGCTGCTCGGCCGCAACGGCGCCGGCAAGACCACCACGCTGCGCACGATCATGGGCCTGTGGAAGGTGAAGCAGGGCAGCATCGTCTTCGACGACCAGCCCATCGGCGGCGAAGGCGCGCGTGCCGTCACGCCCGAGATCGCACAGCGCGGCATCGCCTACGTGCCCGAGAGCATGGGCATCTTCAGCGACCTGTCGGTCAAGGAGAACCTGCTGCTGGCGGCGCGCGGCGCGCGCTCGGTGGACGACATCGACACCCAGCGGCTCGAATGGATCTTCGGCCTGTTCCCGGCGCTGAAGAAGTTCTGGCTCTACCCGGCGGGCAAGCTCTCGGGCGGCCAGAAGCAGATGCTCGCGGTGGCGCGCGCCATCGTCGAGCCGCGCAAGCTGCTGCTGATCGACGAGCCGAGCAAGGGCCTCGCTCCCGCGATCATCCAGAACCTCATCGCCGCCTTCCGCGAACTCAAGAGCCGGCAGACCACCATCCTGCTGGTGGAGCAGAACTTCGCCATGGCCCGCGCCTTGGGCGACAGCGTGGCCGTCATGGACGACGGCCGGATCGTGCACCGCGGGCCGATGCGCGAACTCGCGCAGGACGAAGCCCTGCAGCACAAGCTGCTCGGGCTGTCGCTGGCGGCCCACCAATGAACACCCAGGGAAGCAGCGTGAACACCGTGGCCGCAACCACCGACACCGATGCCGCGACCACCCGCGGCGACCAGGGCGGCAGCGCCGCCGCTCCCGTGCCCAAGGCCCGCTTCGACTACCTGCCGCTGCTGCTGGTGGCGGCGCTCGCGCTGCTGGCACTGCCGGCCATCGGCTCGGTGCCCACCTGGCTCACGCTCACCATCGCCGGCCTGGCCATGGGGATGATCGTCTTCATCATCGCCTCGGGCCTGACGCTCGTGTTCGGCCTGATGGACGTGCTGAATTTCGGCCATGGCGTGTTCATCGCGCTCGGCGCCTTCGTCGCCACCAGCGTGTTCGCCTTCCTGGGCCCATGGGCCGGCTCCGATTCGCTGGGGCTCAACCTCGCCGCGCTGCTGCCGGTGATGCTGGTGGCCATGGCGGTGGCCGGTGCGGTGGGCTGGGTGTTCGAGCGGCTGATGGTGCGGCCGGTATACGGCCAGCACCTGAAGCAGATCCTCATCACCATGGGCGGCATGATCATCGGCGAGGAGCTCATCAAGGTGATCTGGGGCCCGCAGCAGATCCCGCTGCCGCTGCCGCAGGCGCTGCGCGGCTCGGTGCTGCTGGGTGACGCCTCCATCGAGAAGTACCGACTCATCGCGGTGGTCATCGGCGCGGCGGTGCTCGTCACGCTGCTGTGGACGCTCAACCGCACCAAGATCGGCCTGCTCATCCGCGCAGGCGTCCAGGACCGCGAGATGGTCGAGAGCCTGGGCTACCGCATCCGCCAACTGTTCGTCGGCGTGTTCGTGGCGGGCTCCGCGCTGGCCGGCCTGGGCGGCGTGCTGTGGGGGCTGTACCAGCAGATGGTCGTGCCGCAGATGGGCGCGCAGGTGAACGTGCTGCTGTTCATCGTCATCATCATCGGCGGGCTGGGCTCCACGCTCGGCTGCTTCGTCGGCGCGCTGCTGGTGGGCCTCATGGCCAACTACACCGGCTTCCTCGCGCCCAAGGTGGCGCTGTTCTCCAACATCGGGCTCATGGTTGCCGTGCTGCTGTGGCGGCCTCAGGGGCTCTATCCAGTGACAAGCCGATGAATACCTTCACCACGCCTCCGTGGTGAATGAATTTGAAGCAATCATGCTGAACCGCCTCCTCTCCCACGACCTGCCCAGGAGCCGCCTGCTTGCGGTCCTGCTCGTCTTCATCGTCGCCGCGCTGCTGCTGTCCCCCTTCGTCTTCCCGGGCAGCAAGTCGCTCAACGTCGCGGCCAAGATCCTCACCTTCGTCGTGCTGGTGGCCAGCTACGACCTGCTGCTGGGCTACACCGGCATCGTGAGCTTCGCCCACACCATGTTCTTCGGCATCGGTGCCTACGGCGTGGCCATCGCCTCCACGCGTCTGGGCGCCGGCTGGGGCGCCATCGCCGCCGGCACGCTCGGCGCGCTGGCGCTGTCGCTCGTGCTCTCGCTCGTGATCGGCCTGTTCTCGCTGCGGGTGAAGGCGATCTTCTACGCGATGATCACGCTCGCCGTGGCCTCGGCCTTCCAGACCCTGGCCTCCCAGCTGAGCGAATTCACCGGCGGCGAAGACGGCCTCACCTTCAAGCTGCCCGCCGTGCTGAGCCCGAGCTTCGAGCCTTTCGAGAACCCGGTGTTCGGCGTGCTGGTCGACGGGCGCCTCATCAGCTACTACCTGCTGTTCGCGGTGGCCGTGGCGCTGGTGCTGCTGATGCTGCGCATCGTCAACTCGCCGTTCGGCCGGGTGCTGCAGGCCATCCGCGAGAACGACTTCCGTGCGGAGGCCATCGGCTACCGCACGGTGGTGTACCGCACCCTGAGCAACGTCCTGTCGGCGCTGTTCGCCACGCTGGCCGGCGTGCTGCTGGCGATCTGGCTGCGCTACAACGGGCCCGACACCTCGCTGTCCTTCGAGATCATGCTCGACATCCTGCTCATCGTCGTGATCGGCGGCATGGGCACGATCTACGGCGCCGTGGTGGGCAGCGTGCTGTTCGTGCTGGCCCAGAGCTACCTGCAGGACCTGCTCAAGCTCGCGGGCACCTCCTTCGAAGGCGTGCCGGTGGCCGGTGCGCTGCTGTCGGCCGACCGCTGGCTGCTGTGGCTGGGCGTGCTGTTCGTGCTGTCCGTCTACTACTTCCCCACCGGCGTGGTGGGCCGCCTGCGCGCGCTGCGCGGTGCCGGTCGCTGAGCTTTCTTACCCGAACGAACGAGGAGGCAACGATGCGCAGTATTCGAACGCAGGGGTCCGCCCTGGGCCTGGTAGCCAGCGCGCTGCTGGCCGCTTGCGGCGGCGGGGGCGGTGGTGGCGACGACACCGCGGCCCTCTCGCAGAAGGCCGGCGTGCCCGAGGCCACGCTGAAGGCGGCACAGGCCGCCATCGGCAACGACCGGCTGGCAACGTCGCGGCCCGACTGGTTCGGCCCGGCCGGCCTCTTCAACCGCAAGCCGGCTTTCGTGAGCGGCGACGTGCGCCGCACCGACTACGACGGCACGAGCGACGACCTGCTCACCGCCGGCCTCGGCAAGACCGGACTGGCCGGCGCCTTGCCGCCCTTCGCAGACGCGCTCGCGCCCACCGCGGCCGAGCTGCGCCGGGCCGCCATCTACAGCAGCCACCGTGCCATCCTCGACATGACCGCCGCCGGCGGCTGGGGCTCGCTCTACGGGCCCAACGTCGATGCCGACGGCGTGGCCACGGCCGGCGAAGGCCGGATCGCCGGCACCGAAGTGCTGGCCTTCAGCGACGACGGCTCGGGCCGCGAGAACGTCGTGCTGATGGTGCAGGTGCCGGCGCACTTCGACCCGAAACGGCCCTGCATCATCACCGCCACCTCCTCCGGCTCGCGCGGCGTGTACGGCGCCATCAGCACCGGCGAATGGGGCCTCAAGCGCGGCTGCGCGGTGGCCTACACCGACAAGGGCACCGGCAGCGCCCCGCACGACCTGGCCAGCGACACCGTGCCGCTCATCGACGGTGTGCGCACCGGTGCGGCTGCGGCCGGCAACGCGGCGCAGTTCCGCGCGCCGCTCGACGCCGCGCAGCTGGCCGCGGTGAACGCGGCCACACCCGGCCGCCTGGCCTTCAAGCATGCCCATTCGCAGCGCAACCCCGAAAAAGACTGGGGCCGCTACACGCTGCAGGCGGTGGAGTTCGCGTTCTGGGTGCTCAACGAGCGCCACGGCCTGCCGCTGGGGCACACCGGCCTCGTGCTGCGCACGGTGCACCCGGTCAACACGCTCGTCATCGCGTCGAGCATCTCCAACGGCGGGGGCGCCGCCATCGCGGCGGCCGAGCAGGACCGGCAGCACCTCATCGACGGCGTGGCCGTTTCGGAACCCGCGGTCGAGCTGCCGGCCAACCCGGGCGTGAGCGTGCGCCGCGGCGGCATCGAACGGCCGGTGAGCGCGAAGACGCTGTACGACTTCACCACCCACGCCAACCTCTACCAGAGCTGCGCTGCGTTGTCGGCGCAGGTGGCCGGGGCGCCCGGCTCGGCCTTCGTGGTGGCTGCCTTTGCCGCCAACCGCTGCGCCTCGCTCAAGGCCAAGGGCCTGCTCGCCGCGGACACGCTGGCCGCGCAGGCCGACGAAGCCCTGGCCCGGCTGGCCGACTACGGCTGGGAGCCGGAGTCCGCGGTGCTGCATCCGTCGCTCGCGGCCTTCGAGGTGGCGCCCGCGGTGAGCGTGACCTTCGCCAATGCGCTGGCGCGCGCCAGCGTGGCCGACCACCTGTGCGGCTACAGCTTCGCGGCAACCACGGCGCAAGGCCTCGTCACGCCCATCACCGCGGCGCAGCTCGCGCCCATGGCGGCCACCGGCAACGGCGTGCCTCCCTCGGCCGGCGTGCAGCTCGTCAACAACGCGAACCCCGGCTTCGCGCTGCGCGACCTGTTCTCGTTCTCTGCGTCCACCGGCGTGCAGGACTTCAACCTCGACGGCGCGCTGTGCCTGCGCGGGCTGCTCACCGGCACCAGCGCACAGGCCCTCGCGTTGCAGGCAGGCCTCGACGAAACCCGCCGCAGCGGCGACCTGAACGGCAAGCCCGCGCTCATCGTGCACGGTCGTGCCGACGCGCTGCTGCCGGTGTCGCACACCTCGCGGCCCTACACCGCGCTCAACAGGAAGGTCGAAGGCTGGCGCAGCCGGCTGTCGTACATCGAGGTCACCAACGCCCAGCACTTCGACGGCTTCATCGGCCTGCCCGCGTTGCTGCCCGGCTACGACACACGCTACGTGCCGCTGCACGTGTACCTCAACCGCGCGCTCGACGCGATGTATGCCCACCTGCGCCATGGCGCGAGGCTTCCGCCCAGCCAGGTGGTGCGCACGGTGCCGCGCGGCGGCACGCCCGGCGCGGCACCGGCCATCACCGCGGCCAACGTGCCGCCCTGGAGCCTGCAACCCGCCGCGGCCGACCGCATCAGCGTCTCGGCCGGCGGTGTGATCGCGATCCCCGACTGAAGTGAACCCCCAATTCATTCACCGCAGAGGCGCGGAGGACGCGGAGGACCGCAGAGAAGCCCCGTATTCCTCCGCGAATCTCTGCGCCCTCCGCGCCTCTGCGGTGAAGGCTGTTGAGTCCCGTTCATGCCTCAGCGGTGCCGCCAAGGCGCCATGGACCACTGAAACGGCAAGAGAAGGAAGGGCTCCATGAGCTTCACCTCCAACTACCTCGTCTGCGAGGGCCGCGAGATCCATTACACCGAGTGGGGCTCGCGCGACAACCGGGACGAGGTGGTGATCGCCTGGCACGGCCTCGCCCGCACCGGGCGCGACATGGACGAGGCGGCCGAGCACCTGGCCGCGCGCGGCTACCGCGTCGTCTGCCCCGACACCATCGGCCGCGGCCTGTCGCAGTGGAGTCCGGATCCTCGCAACGAGTACTGCATCGCGTTCTACAGCCGGCTCGCGCTGTCGCTGGTGGACCAGTTGCGCATCGACCGCTTCCATTGGCTGGGCACCTCGATGGGCGGCGCCATCGGCCTGGCCTGCGCGGCCGGCAACCTGCGCGGCCGCATGCGCAGCCTGGTGCTCAACGACATCGGCCCCGAGCTCGCCGCGCCTGCCGTCGACCGCATCCGCAGCTATGCCGGCAGCCCTTCGGCCTTCGACCGCGTGAGCGAACTCGAGCAGTATTTCCGCACCGTGTACCAGCCCTACGGTAGCCTGAGCGATGCGCAATGGCGCCGGCTCACCGAAACCTCCACCCGCCGCCTGCCCGACGGCCGGGTGACGCCGCACTATGACCCCAACATGGTGATGCAGTTCGTGCACCACCCCGGCGACTACGACCAATGGCCGGCGTACGACAGCCTCGATCTCCCGGTGCTGTGCCTGCGCGGCGAAACCAGCGACCTGCTGCTGGCCGAGACGGCCGAGCAGATGCGTTCAAGGGGGCCGTGCGCGACGGTGGTCACGATCGCCGGGTGCGGGCATGCGCCGGCGCTGAACACGGTGGAGCAAGTGACGCTGGTGGAGCAATTCTTCGAAGGCGTCCGGCAGCAATG
>CAMLNA010000056.1 GCA_946481025.1 uncultured Rivibacter sp. | reverse complement strand
CGCGAACGCCCCAGCCCGAGCAGCCGGCCCACGAACCCGGTGGCGCTGCGCGCGGCCGGGTTGGTGCGGGTCATCATCAGGCACTGCGCTAGGTACAACGCATTGATGAGGCGGCTGGCACGCTCGACGCTCATGCCGGGCCACGATGCGATGTCGCGCAGCGAAGCCGCGTCGCGGCGCAGCCGTTGCACCGAAGGGCCCAGCGCACCGGGTGCGATGAGGTTCTCGGTGGCCGGGTCCTTGATGGCGCGATAGGCGGCCGTGCCGCCGATCTCGGACAGCAGGCCCCGCCGCGGGCCGCGAAGCGCCACCAGCCACAGCAGGGGCAGCAACGGCCTGTAGTGAGCGGCCTGGCCGACCCGTTCGTACATCCAGTGCCCCGGCGGACGCACGCCTGGCGGTTCGATGTTGATGAGCTTCAGGTCGTCCAGCCGCTCCACGGTGGTGGGTGCCATCTCGCGCGGCGAGTGGTAGAGCATCTGCAGCGGGAACAGCGTGACGGGCCACACGTACTGGCCGTGCTGCAGGTAGAGCAAGGCCGACTCGCGCTGGCGCATGCAGGCGGCCATGACCTCGAGTGCATCGTCGGCTGCGTTGCGCTCGTCGAGCCGGTGCAGCTCGGCCATGAGGGTGGTGGGCAGCACCGTCGGCCCTTCCAGCTTCATGTAGCCGCTGGTGCCGGTGTTCATGCGCATGCGCTCGTAGTCGCTGATGCGCCAAAGGCTGGAGTCGTCGAAGTCGCGCATGGGGACAAACGCGTGCGGAGCCCGGTACTTCTCGTGGCCCCGCGGGTTGCCCTCCCTGGCAACGCCCGGCGCTCGTTGGCGCCCGGCTTTCCGTCAGTGGACCATCAAGGGACCGGCAAAACCACACCACATTTGTGCAGGTTGGTTACCACCGGTTATGCGCTTCGGTGAAAACCCGCACCAGCTTGACATGACGGAAATCAAGGATGCAGCGGCGCTCCGTCGGCCGGCCGCTCGGCAATGGCTGGCGCCGTGGTGCCGGCGGCTGCTCGACCCAGCGCGGTGGCCGCTTCGACGGCCGCGCTGTCGCGGTCCGGCGAGGCAGGCGACTCGTCGTCGTCCGCGGTTTCGCCGAGGAAGCCGCCGCTCTGGTGCGCCCACAGCCGCGCATAGAGCCCGCCCTTGGCGAGCAGGCTGCGGTGGTCGCCTTCTTCGACGATGCGGCCCTTGTCGAGCACGATGAGCCGGTCCATCGCCGCGATCGTCGACAGCCGGTGGGCGATGGCCACCACCGTCTTGCCTTCCATCAGGCGGTACAGGCTGGCCTGGATGGCCGCCTCCACTTCCGAGTCGAGCGCGCTGGTGGCCTCGTCGAGCAGCAGGATGGGCGCGTCCTTCAGCATCACCCGCGCGATCGCGATGCGCTGGCGCTGCCCGCCCGACAGCTTGACGCCGCGCTCGCCCACGTGGGCGTCGTAGGCGGTACGGCCCTTCGGGTCGGTGAGGCCGCAGATGAACTCGTGCGCCTCGGCGCGCAGGGCCGCGGCGATCATGCGTTCGTCGCTCGCGTCCGGGCGGCCGTAGAGGATGTTGTCGCGCACCGAACGGTGCAGCAGCGACGTGTCCTGCGTGACCATGCCGACCTGGGCGCGCAGCGAGTCCTGCGTGACCAGCGAGATGTCCTGGCCGTCGATGAGGACGCGCCCCGACTCCACGTCGTAGAAGCGCAGCAGCAGGTTCACCACCGTGCTCTTGCCGGCCCCCGAGCGGCCCACCAGGCCGATCTTCTCGCCGGGGCGGATGGTGAGCGTGAGGTCGTCGATCACCTTCTTGCTGCCGCCGTAGCCGAAGCTCACCCGCTCGAAGCGCACTTCGCCGCGTGTCACGGCCAGCGGCCTGGCGTCGGGCTTGTCGAGCACCGTGTGCGGCTTCGACAGCGTGGTGATGCCGTCCTGCACCGTGCCGATGTATTCGAACAGCGACGCCATTTCCCACATCACCCAGTGCGAGATGCCGTTGAGCCGCAGCGCCATCGCGCCGGCGGCGGCGACCGCGCCCACGCCGGCCTGGCCATGGATCCAGGCCCACAGCGCGACGCCGGCCGAGCCGAGGATGAGCAGCATGGTCAGCGTGTGGTTCACGATCTCGAAGCCGGTGACCAGGCGCATCTGCGCATACACGGTGCTCAGGAACTCCTGCATCGCGCTGCGCGCATAGCCGGCCTCGCGGCCCGCATGCGAAAACAGCTTCACCGTCGCGATGTTGGTGTAGGCGTCTGTGATGCGGCCGGTCATCAGCGAGCGGGCATCGGCCTGCGCCTGCGCCACCTTGCCCAGGCGCGGCACGAAGTACCACAGCGCGCCGACGTACAGGCCCAGCCAGCCGAGGAAGGGCACCAGCAGCAGCAGGCTGAAGTCGCCCAGCACGAGCAGCAGCGTGACGAAGTAGATGATCACGAACACCAGCAGCTCGGCGAACACCATCCAGGTGTCGCGCACCGCCAGTGCCGTCTGCATCACCTTGGTGGCCACCCGGCCGGCGAACTCGTCCTGGTAGAAGCCCATGCTCTGGGCCAGCATCAGGCGGTGGAAGTTCCAGCGCAGCAGCATCGGGAAGTTGCCCGCCAGCGCCTGCTGCCGGAAGGCCGACTGCACCGCCACCAGGAAGATGCTGCCCGCCAACACCGCCGCCAGGAGCGCCAGCGTGCCGCCATGCTCGGCCCACAGCTGCGCCGGCTTCACGTTGGCGAGCCAGTCGACGATGCGCCCGAGCATCGAGAACAGCAAGGCCTCGAACGCGCCGATCGCGGCGGTGAACAGCGTCATGCCAAGCAGGTAGGGGCGCAGGCCTGCGGTACAGGCCCAGATGAACGGGAAGAAGCCTTTGGGCGGCGGCGTGGGCGCGGCATCCGGGTAGGGATGCACGAGTCTTTCGAACCAGCTGAGCACGGGATCTCCGTCGTTTCGTGTCGCACGAGCCATCGAAGGGGCGGTGCGGTGTGCACCGAAGGGAAGGCTCGCGGCGAAAGCCGGTGAGCGTAGCCGATCGGCATGCCCCACACGTGTCCGGCCGGGTCAAGGGCGCGTACCCTGCGAGGTCAAATAGCATATCGGTCTTGCACGCCCCGAAAACCCACCGCCTTTGCTGACCATGACCCAGCGCGTTCTCACCGGCATCACCACCACCGGCACCCCCCACCTCGGCAACTACGTGGGCGCCATCCGCCCGGCCATCGCGGCCAGCCGCGAGCCCGGCGTTGAAAGCTTCCTGTTCCTGGCCGACTACCACGCGCTGGTGAAGTGCGACGAGCCGGCGCGGGTGGAGCGCTCGCGCATGGAACTGGCCGCCACCTGGCTCGCCGCCGGCCTGAACCCGGCCCGGGTGACCTTCTACCGCCAGAGCGACGTGCCCGAGATCACCGAGCTGACCTGGCTGCTCACCTGCGTCACCGCCAAGGGCCAGATGAACCGCGCCCATGCCTACAAGGCGGCCACCGACGCGAACGAGACCGCCGGTGCCGAGACGGACGACGGCGTGTCGATGGGCCTGTTCTGCTACCCCATCCTGATGGCGGCCGACATCCTGTTGTTCAACGCGCACAAGGTGCCGGTCGGCCGCGACCAGGTGCAGCACATCGAGATGGCACGCGACATCGCCCAGCGCTTCAACCACCTGTTCGGCTCGGCCGACAAGCCGCACTTCGTGCTGCCCGAGGCGGTGATCGAGGAACACGTGGCCACCCTGCCCGGCCTCGACGGCCGCAAGATGAGCAAGAGCTACGACAACACGATCCCGCTGTTCGAAGGCGGCACGAAGGCGCTCGCCGATGCGATCGCGCGCATCGTGACCGACTCGCGGCTGCCCGGCGAGCCGAAGGAAGCCGAGGGCTCGGCGCTGGTGATGATCCACGACGCGTTTGCGAAACCCGAGGAGCGTGAGGCCTTCCGCCAGGACCTGAAGGCCGGCCTCGGCTGGGGCGATGCCAAGAAGCGGCTGGCCGAGCTGATCGAACGCGACATCGGCCCGCTGCGCGCCCGCTACGAGGAGCTGATGGCCCATCCCGAGCGGGTGGAAGAAGCCCTGCAGGAAGGAGCGCGCAAGGCGCGTGCCGTGGCCACGCCGTTCCTCGCGCAACTGCGCGACGCGGTGGGCCTGCGCAGGATGCATGCCCTGGCCTCGCCTGCCGCGGCCGGCAAGGCCGCGCCGGCGGCGACCGGCAAGCCAGCGCTGCCGGTGTTCAAGCAGTACCGCGAAGCCGACGGCCGGTTCTTCTTCAAGCTCACCGACGCGGCCGGCGCGGTGCTGCTGCAGAGCGAGGGATTCGATCAGCCGCGCGATGCGGGCGCCTGGGTGAGCCGCTTCAAGAAGGAAGGTTCGGCCGCCTTGAACGGCGCGCCGGTCGCGCTCAAGGGCGAGGCACAGGCGGTGAACGCCGCGCTCGACCTGCTGGCCGCCAGCCAGGAATAGGCTGCCGGGTCGCTGCACGGCGGCAGCGGCAGCACCAGCACGGGCAGCGCGGCCCAGGCCACGCCCAGCAGGGCCAGCACCGAAGCGCCTGCACGCACCGCCCGCCCGGGGCGGTGCCTGAGCGCCGCGGCCAGCAGCCCCGCGAGCCACAGGCCGGCCAGGGCCGACGCTGCGACGAGCGTGCCGGTGATGAGGGGCGCCTCCCATTGCGCCCTGCAGGCTGCGGCGACGAACACGTAGCAGAAGCCGAAGTGCAAGGCCCACGCCAGCAGCGGCAGCACCGCCTGGCGCGCGTGGGCCACGAAGCGGTCGCCTTTCATTGCATCACCCACGGCAGCACTTGCACCACCAGTGCCGACACCGCGCCTTGCGCCGCGCAGCCGTGCCACACGAGCACCGTGTTGTCGAGCGTGGCACGGCTGCGCGGCGTGACGTGCCCGCACAGCAGGCGTGCCCCCAGGTAGCCCGCCATCACCACCAGCAGCGCCGTGTGCAGTGCCTGGTAGCCCGCCAGCGCCGCGACCGTGGCGCTCCACGCGTCGGCCACCGGCTGCAGGCCCGCGACCGCATGGCCGCCCAGCGAGGCGGCCGTGGCGGCCAGCGCGCACAGCAGCGCTGCTGCGAGCAGGCAGCCCACCACCACCCTGGCGCGCGTTGCCACGCGCCGCAGCGCCGCCGCGCCCGCGGAGCTCAGGCCCCACAGCACCACGCCCGCCGCGACGGACGACCACGGCGGCAGGCTGGCGCCCGCGGGCGGGCATACCTCGGCCCGCATCGACACATGCAGGTGGGCGAACACCAGCGAGGCGAAGATCGTCGCGTCCACCACCAGCCACACCACGGCGGCCCACCACGAGTGCGAGCGTGCCCCGGCGGCCCCCACGGGCAGGACCACGCCCTCGCCCACCTGCGCCGCCGCCACCGTGGGGCGATCGGTCTGCCACAGCCAGGCGAGCGTCGCCGCCACCGCCACCGCGCCGCAGCACCAGGCCAGCCACACCAGCTTGACCGTGAGCAGCAGGAAGAACCCGGCCGTGCCGGCTGCTGCGGCCAGCGGCCACCAGGAGTCGGTCGGCAGCACGATGAGGTGGCACAGCCGCGCGCGCCGAGGCGAGGTGACGAGCGTCTCGCGCCGGCCGGTCACGGTGCCGGGCAGCCAGTGGGCGCCGGCTTCCACCTCGCGGGCCAGCCCGGGCTGCCGCCACAGCGGCTCGCGTGAACGCACCCACGGGATGCTGCGGGCGCCGTAGTCGCCTTGCGGCAGCCACTCCATCGTGGCCGCGTTCCATGGGTCGCCGTGAGCCCGGTGCGCACGCCGCCAGGTGCGCACCGCGTCGAAGAAGAACAGCACCACGCCGGCCGCCAGCACGAAGGCCCCCGCGGTGGACACCAGGTTCCAGACGTTCCAGCCCAGGTCGCCCGCATAGGTGTAGACACGCCGGGGCATGCCCAGCAGGCCGGAGATGTGCATCGGAAAGAACGCGAGGTGGAAGCCCGCGAACATGAGCCCGAACACCCAGCGCGCGAGACGCTCGCTCAAGGCATGCCCGTTGAGCAGCGGCGACCAGTGGTACAGCGCCGCGAACAGCGGAAACACCATGCCGCCGATCAGCACGTAGTGCAGGTGCGCGACGACGAAGTAGCTGTCATGCGCCTGCCAGTCGAAGGGCAGCGCCGCCACCATCACGCCGGTCAGCCCGCCGAGCACGAAGGTGAAGAGGAAACCGAGCAGGAAGAGGCCGGAGCCGGTGAGCCGCAGCCGCCCCTGCCGCAGCGTGGCCAGCCAGGCGAACACCTGCATGCCCGCCGGCACCGCCACCGCCATGCTGGCGGCCGACACGAGGCTGCTGGTGAGCACGCCCAGCCCCGCGGTGAACATGTGGTGCGCCCATAGCGCAAAGCTGAAGAAACCGGTGGCCCCGAGCGCCAGCACCACCGCGCGATACCCCACGAGCGGCGTGCCGGCGAGGGTGGGCAGCATCATCGAGACGAGCCCGGCCGCCGGGAGAAAGATGATGTAGACCTCCGGGTGGCCGAAAAACCAGAACAGGTGCTGCCACAGCACCGGGTCGCCGCCGCGCTCGGCCATGAAGAAGGGCCAGCCGAAGGCGCGCTCCAGTTCCAGCAACGCGGTGCCGGCGATCACCGCCGGAAACGCGAACACGATCATCACCCCCACCACCAGCATGGCCCACGCGAACACCGGCATGCGAGACAGCGTCATGCCTGGCGCGCGGGTGAACAGGATGCCCACGATGAGTTCGATGGCTCCGGCGATGGCCGAGATCTCGATGAAGCCGATGCCCAGCAGCCAGAAGTCCGCGCCCAGCCCGGGCGAGTAGGCGGCGCTGGCCAGCGGCGGGTACATGAACCAGCCGCCATCCGGTGCGAGGCCGAAGAACAGCGTGCAGAAGAAGGCCAGGCCGCCGATCGCATAGGCCCAGAACGCATAGGCGGACAGCCTGGGAAACGGCAGGTCGCGCGCGCCGAGCATGCCGGGCAGCAGGAACACCGCCACCGCTTCCACCACCGGCACTGCGAACAGGAACATCATCACCGTGCCGTGCATCGTGAAGAGCTGGTTGTAGAGGCGCGCGCTGACGAGGTCGTTGTCGGGCACCGCGAGCTGCGCGCGCATCAGCAGCGCCAGCACGCCGGCCAGCACGAAGAACAGCAGCGAGGTCGCGATGTAGAAGACGCCGACCTTCGTGTTGTTGACCGTCGAGAGCAGGCGCCAGCCTTGCGGGGTGCGCCAGGCCTGCTCGAGGCGCTCGAGTTCTCCTGGCGGACGCGGGAGCTTGCTGGGGGGAAAGCGCATTCACTTCACCCGCAGGTGCGGCTGGGTTGCGGTCGCTCGACGACCGCTCATCGCAACTCCCCCAGGAACGCTGCAAGCGCCTCGAGAGACTCGCGGTCCAGCCGGTCGAACGAGGGCATGCGTGCCCCGGGCTTCACCGCCTGCACGTCGCCCACCCACCGCACGAGGTTCTCGTGCCGCAGGTCCAGCGTGCCGGCACCCAGCGCCAGCCGGCTGCCCACATGGGTGAGGTCCGGGCCCTGCCCCGGCCCGGCTTCCACGAGGCCTCGCACCGCATGGCAGGCGTTGCATCGCTGCTGCTCGAACAGCTGGCGACCGCGCCGCGCGCGCTCGGACCTTGGCGACTGCGCCGGCTGCGACTGCGCGAGCAGCCAGCGATCGAACTCGTCGGGCGGCATGGCGACGACCTGCAGCGCCATGCGCGCATGCTGCTCGCCGCAGTACTCGGCGCACTGGCCGCGGAAGCTGCCGGCTTCGTCGACACGCACGCGCAGCTGGTGCACGCGCCCGGGCACCATGTCCACCTTGCCTGCCAGCTGCGGCACCCAGAAGCTGTGGATCACGTCGGCGGTCGACAGGCCGAAGCTGGCCGCGCGGCCCACCGGCAGGCGGACCTCGTTGGCCAGCACCACCTCGCGGCCCGATGCGCGTTCGCGGTAGCGCACTTCCCACCACCACATGTGCGCGGTGATCCCCACGACCATGTCACCCCGCGCCCGCTGCGTATCGGCCAGCGCTCCGCTGCGCACGGTGGCATACGCGAGCAGCGCCGACAGCACCAGCGCCGGCAGCAGCACGCCGCCGCCCAGCACCCATGCCGCGGCCTGGCGCCGCGTCAGCGGCCGAGCCCGGCGGCGCCACACGACCACGGCCAGCAGCCACATCACGCCGGTGAAGACGAGCGCCGCGCCCGCGATCAGCACGAAGGTCATTTCGGCCAGGCCTTGCGCCGGGTGTGCCGAAGCGGGCGACAGCATCAGCGCAGGCCCCCGAGGTAGGCCGCGATGTCGCGCGCGTCGCGCTCGCCCACGCCCATGGCGGGCATGGTCGTGCCGGGCACCAACGAAGCCGGCTCGACGATCCAGCGCACCAGCAGCTCGGGCTGCTGCGGCACGCGCCCGGCGATGTAGCTGCGCCGCCCGAAGGCCTCGAGGGTGACCGCACGGGTGCCCTGCGCATCCTCGACGCCGGGCACCGAGTGGCACGCTCCGCATTGGTACTGGGCGATCAGCCGGCGCCCCCGTTCCGCATCACCGGGGCCCTGGCGCGCCTGCGGCGCCGGCAGGCAGGCCGCCAGCAGCGCCGAGGCTGTGGCAGCGGCCAGCCTTGAGATGTTGGGGTGGGGAACCATGGGCGGTGCGATGTTTGCCGGTCGGTGGGGCAGCAACCGGCCTTCGACGCACCCGTGGCAAGCCGCAGGCCCGTGCATCCATGCACCGGCCTCGCCGCAACACCTTGTAAAGGCTACGAAGACACATGAAAACCGTGCTGCTGACCCTGGCCACTGCCGCAGTGCTGGCGGCACTGGGTGCCGCGGTCTTCGTGTGGAGCGGCCTCTATGACGTGTCGGCGGTCAGCCAGCACCTGCAGCCGGTGTATTCGATGATCGAGCGGACCATGCATCAGTCGGTGCGCCTGCGTGCGCGAGACATCGAGGCGCCGGCCGGGCTGGACACCGACGCGGCGCGCGTGCAGCGCGGTGCCGCGTGCTTTCGCGACAAATGCGAGCAGTGCCATGGCGGCCCGGGCGTCGCGCCGCGCGAGATGGCGCTCGCCATGCAGCCGCTGCCGGGGCCGCTCGTCGACGCGGCGCACAAGTGGAAGGCGCGCGAGCTCTACTGGATCACGCGGCACGGCATCAAGATGAGCGGCATGCCGGCCTGGCAGCACCGCCTGCCCGACGAGGACCTGTGGTCGCTGGTGGCCTTCATGCGCAAGCTGCCGAACCTGTCCGCACGCGACTACCGCGACCTCATGGCCGTGCAGGCCCGGCAGCCATGCACCGGCAGCGCGCCGCGCATCGAGCCGCCGGATGCAGCGCGCGGGCGCGCCGCGCTCAACCAGAACGGCTGCAACGGCTGCCATGTGATCCCGGGCGTGACGGGCGCGCAGGTCCACGTGGGCCCGCCGCTGTCGGGCATGGGCCGCCGGGAGCTCATCGCCGGCACGCTGCCCAACACGCCGGCACAGATGGCGCGATGGATCCTTGCGCCGCATGCGGTCGACCCCGAGACGGCCATGCCGGCCCTCGCGGTGAGCGAACGCGACGCGCACGACATTGCCGCCTACCTGGCCACGCTGAAGTAGCGCCGGGCATGTCGATTGCACTTCGCAACAGGGCCCTCCACAAGAAAGGACGCACGATGAACACAGGACGTTCACTGGTGCTGGCCGCCGCCGTGCTGGCCGCCGCAGGCTGCGGCGAATCGGCAAAGCTGCCCGACACGGCAGGCATCGGCCCGGATCCGACGCTGCCGCAGCCGAACAAGACGCTTGTCCCCACCGTGCACATCGCGCCGGCCAAGGGCTGGCCTTCGGGACAGAAGCCGGCGCCGGCCGCCGGCCTTGCGGTGGCGGCCTTCGCCACCGGCCTGCAGCACCCGCGCTGGCTGCACGTGCTGCCCAACGGCGACGTGCTGGTGGCCGAGTCGAACGCCCCGCCCAAGCCCGAGGGCAGCGACGGCGGCGGCATCAAGGGCTGGGTCATGAAGAAGGTGATGGCCAAGGCCGGCGCGGGCGTGCCCAGCCCCAACCGCATCACGCTGCTGCGCGACGCCGACGGCGACGGCACGGCCGAAGTGAAGACCGCCTTCCTCGAAGGCCTGCTCTCGCCGTTCGGCATGGCCCTGGTGGGCAACGATCTGTACGTGGCGAATGCCGATGCGGTGATGCGCTTTCCGTACACGCCGGGCGCGACGCGCATCGACGCCGCCGGCACCAAGGTGGTGGACCTGCCTGCAGGGCTGAACCACCACTGGACCAAGAACCTCATCGCCAGCCGCGACGGCGCGAAGCTGTACGCCACCGTGGGCAGCAACAGCAACGTCGGCGAGAACGGCATGGACATCGAGGAGGGCCGTGCCGCCATCTGGGAGGTGGACCCGAAGGCCGGCAGCAAGCGCCTTTTCGCCACCGGGCTTCGCAACCCCAACGGCCTTGCATGGGAGCCTTCGACCGGCGTGCTGTGGACGGTGGTGAACGAGCGCGACGAGATCGGCAGCGACCTCGTGCCCGACTACCTCACCTCGGTGCGCGACGGCGCCTTCTACGGCTGGCCGTACAGCTACTTCGGGCAGAACGTCGACGAGCGCGTGAAGCCGCCGCGTCCCGAACTGGTGGCCAAGGCGGTGAAACCCGACTACGCGCTCGGCTCGCACGTGGCCCCGCTCGGGCTTTCCACCTCCGAAGGCGCCACCCTGCCGCAGCGCTTCGCGGCCGGCATGTTCATCGGCGAGCATGGCTCGTGGAACCGCAAGCCGCGCAGCGGCTACAAGGTGGTGTTCGTGCCTTTCGAGAACGGCCGTCCCCGCGGCGTGCCGGAGGACGTGCTGACCGGCTTCGTGAGCGAAGGCGGCGACGCCTACGGCCGGCCGGTGGGCGTGGCGATCGACAAGCGCGGCGGCCTGCTGGTGGCCGACGACGTGGGCAACACGGTGTGGCGCGTGACCTCCGCCAACCCGGCCGCGGAGGCCGCCCCGCCCGCGGCCTCCGCGGCCAGCCGGTAGCGCACGCCGCGCGGGCTATGCTCGCCGCATGAACTTCATCGACTTCGAACTGCGGGGGGAATACATCACCCTCGATGCCCTGCTCAAGGCCACCGGCCTCGCCGACAACGGCGGCGCCGCGAAGGCCATGGTGGCCGCCGGCAAGGTGCAGGTGAACGGCCAGCAGGAGCTGCGCAAGACCTGCAAGGTGCGCGCGACCCAGGTGGTCAGCGTGGCCGGCACGCGCATCCGCGTGCTGGCGGACCCCGGGGCTGGAAACTGAACCGAACGGCCCAAGCTTCGTCCAACGGCCTCGGCCTTCCGGCCGACTGAACCCACCGGAGACCCTCTTGAGAACCTTCCTCCTTGCACTTTCGCTGGCCCTTGCAGGTGCAACGCTCACGCTGACGCCTTTCGACGCCGATGCACAGCGCCTGGGCCGAGGCAAGGCCGCCGGCATGCAGCGGCAGGTCGCGCCCACCAAGCCTGCGGACAAGCAGGCAGACGCCCCGGCGCAACAGCAGCCCGCGCAACAGAACGCCACGGCCCCCACCGCAGGTGCCGCGCCGGCGGCCGCGGGCGCGGCAGCCAACGCCGGCAAGCGTTCGTGGCTCGGCCCGGTGGCCGGCATTGCAGCGGGCCTCGGCATTGCCGCACTGCTGAGCCACTTCGGCCTGGGGGGCGCCTTCGCCAACTTCGTGACCCTGCTGCTGCTGGCCGTGGTGGCTTTCGTGGTGGTGCGCTGGCTGCTGCGCCGGCTGGCGGGCAGCGCGGCGGGCGGCTCGCGCCTGCAGTACGCGGGCGCCGGTGCAGGCGGGGGCGCGGCAGCGGGCGGACCTGTGCGATCGCCCTACCAGGCACAGCCGGTCGAGGCACCGCTGCAACGCACGGGCGGTGCCGCCGCCCCAGGCGCCAGCATGCCCGCCGGCTTCGACGCGAAGGAGTTCGAGCGCATCGCCAAGATGATCTTCATTCGCCTGCAGGCCGCCAATGACGCCGGCGAGGTGGAAGACCTGCGCAAGTTCACCACGCCGGAGCTTTTCGCCTCGCTGCGCGTGGACCTGCAGGAACGCGGCGGCAAGGCGCAGCAGACCGACGTGGTGCAACTCGACGCGCAACTGGTCGACACCGCCCAGGAAGGCGACCAGTGGGTCGCCAGCGTGCGGTTCTCCGGCCTCATCCGCGAGCAGGCCGATTCAGGCGCGGCCGCCTTCGACGAGCTCTGGCATCTGGTCAAGCCGGTGAACGGCAGCCGCGAGTGGGCGATCGCCGGCATCACGCCGGTGCAGTGACGCGTTCACGCGCCTTCCGCATGCACGCAACACGACGGCGGCTTCGGCCGCCGTTGCTGCTTGTGTCGATTGACTTCGCTGCGGGCCCGGCACAACATCGCGCGCACGCATGGCAACTGCGACGACAGCGAGTCTCGACACAACAACTGGAGGACACCATGGCTCAGCGAGAACAACACGGCAAAAAGGAAGCGAAGAAACCCAAGCAGGACAAGAAAGGCGGCAAGCCGGTGTCGCCTCTCGGGGTGGGGGTGTCGTACGCCATCACCACCGTGGTGCCCGACAAGGGCAAGAAGAAGAACAAGGGCTGAAGCCGGGCAGCACCGAAGCGAGCCGATGACAAGCGCACGATGAGCCGCCACGACGAAGAAGCCCGGTGGAAACACGACGGCGTGCGCGTCGTGCCGGGCGACCAGCTCGACCCCAACACCGCGCAGACGCCGGGCATGGATCGCAAGGCCGCGATCACGTTCGCGCGGGTCGGCGCCCAGAAGCTGTGGGCCGGCACCGTGCACATCCATCCCAACGCCAAGACCGGCGCACACCACCACGGCCCGCTCGAAAGCGTGATCTACGTGGTGAAGGGCCGCGCGCGCATGCGCTGGGGCGAACAACTCGAGTTCACCGCCGAGGCAGGGCCGGGCGACTTCATCTACGTGCCGCCCTTCGTGCCCCATCAGGAAATCAACGCCAGCCCCAGCGAAGCCCTGGAGTGCGTGCTGGTGCGCAGCGACGGCCAGGCCGTTGCCGTCAACCTCGACATCGAGCCGGTCGAGAAGCCGGAAACGGTGTTGTGGGTCGACCCGATCCATCGGGCCTGACCGATAGCGCACGGCCTTCGATCTTTACCTGCCGGAAACGTAGCCGCGTCAACAACGGCATTTGCCCGGCCGTTGGCAAACCACGGCCATCAAGGTCCGAGGAGATGACGATGCGACGTTTCGTGAACCGCCGCAGCCTGGCTGTGGTCGGCCTGCTGATCACCACCCAGTTGCTGACCGCCTGCGTGGTGGTGCCGGCCCCCTACTACCGGCACCGCGGCGCGGTGATCGTTCAGCCGGGCTACGGTGGTCCTCACCATCACCACCATCACCCGCGCGACGGCTACTACTACCGCCGTTGAACCGCCCCCCGGCGGCAAGGGCAGAATGGCCGGCGCCTTCCGCCGCCTGCCGCCATGACCTTCCGCCGCGTCGACCTGCCCCCTGAAACACCCGGCCGCCTCTGGCTCGCCTCGATGCCCGGGCGCTTCGAGAGCTGGTCGGATTTCCTGGCCGAGGCGCGGACCACCAGGCTCTCGCTGGTGCTGTGCCTCACGCCGATGGAAGAAGTGGCCAGCGGGGCGCCGGGCTATCACCGCGCCATCACCCAGGGGCAGCTGCCGTTCGCCTGGTTCAACCTGCCGATGCGCAACTACGGCCTGCCGCTCAGCCAGGGCGGCTTCCGCGCCGGCATCGAGCGGGTGGGCGCGGCGCTGATCGCGGGCGACTCGGTGCTGCTGCACTGCGCCGCCGGCATGGGCCGCACCGGCACCGCCGCGGCCTGCGTGCTCAAGCACCTCGGGCTGCCGGCCGACGAAGCGCTGCAGCGCATCCGCGACGCGGGCTCGAACCCGGAGAACGCGCTGCAGTCGGGGCTGGTGAACTGGTTCTGAGGCTCTCGGCCGGCTCGCACCGCGCGGAACCTTTGCAGGCCGCGGCGGTCCTGCAACACACCGCCCGCCCCCGAAAGCCTCGTCATGCCCCTGCCGGCCCCCCACGCGAGCCACGCACGCCGCAGCGCCCTGCAGCACGGCCTCGCCGCCACCGCACTGATCGCCGCGCCCGCGCTGTGGCTCGGTCCGCGGGCGCAGCAGCCTGCCCACAAGCGCCTCACGCCATCGCAGACCGAAGGCCCCTACTACCCGGTGCGGCTGCCGGACGACCATGACGCAGACCTGTTGCGCAGCGGTGCGCGCCGCTACCAGCAGGGGCAGCCGACCTGGCTCGAAGGAGAGGTGACCGACCCGGCCGGCGAGCCGGTGCGCGGCGCGGCGGTGGAGATCTGGCAATGCGACCACAACGGCCGCTACCACCACCCCGGCGACGGCAACCAGGCCGACCCGAACTTCCAGGGCTTCGGCCGCGTGTCGGTCGATGCGCAGGGGCGCTATCGATTCCGCACGCTGCGCCCCGTCACCTACGGCGGACGGGCGCCCCACATCCACCTGAAGGTGAAGCTGGGTTCGCGCGAACTGCTCACCACGCAGGTGTACGTGCAGGGCGAGCCGCGCAACGAACGCGACATGCTGTGGCGCTCGATCCGTGACGAAGCCGACCGCGTGGCACTCACGGTGCCCTTCCAGCCGGTGAGCGACGGACTGCTGGCGCGGTTCCCGATCGTGGTCGCGGCCTGATCAGGCGCGTCGCGCACCGAATGTAAGCAGTCGTGTCCTAGGGAGTGGCACCGCCGCCCGCGGCGGCTAACCTGCGCGGCCTTGCGCACGGTCAACACACTCGGAAGGGCAACGATGCAGCTCAACGACGGCAACCCGGCGGTCGTCCCCACCCTCGCCGACCAGGCCCGCTACTGGGACGAATGGAACGCCGCGGCACGCGAGGACCGGACGCTCAATGCAGCCTCGCTGCGGCAGGCACAGGCGGTCGAAGACCTCGTCGCCGAACTGGGCCGCAACGACCTTTCCATCATCGACGTGGGCTGTGGCACGGGGTGGTTGTGCGAAAGGTTGTCGCGCCACGGCACGGTCGTCGGCACCGACATGGTCGAGACCGTGCTCCACCGTGCCCGCCACCGCTTGCCGCACGTGCGCTTCATCTGCGGCAACATCTTCGACCTCGACCTTCCGGCGGGCGGCTTCGACGTGGTCGTGTCGCTGGAGGTGCTGTCGCACGTCGAAGACCAGCCGTCGTTCATGTCGCGCCTGGCCAGCCTGCTGAAGCCGGGCGGGCGCCTGGTGCTGGCCACGCAGAACCGCCCCATCTACGAACGCTGGCGCTCGGTCGCTGCGGCCCACCCTGCGCAGGTGCGCCGCTGGGTCAATGCGAAGGAGCTGCGCGCGCTGATGGCGCCGCGCTTCCGCGACGTGGGGCTCGCCTCGTTGTGCCCGGTGGGCGATGGCGGCTTCCTGCGCATCGTCAACTCGCCGAAGCTCAACGGTGCGCTGGGCAAGGTGGTGCCAAAGGCCACCATCGAGCGCCTGAAGGAACGCATGATGCTCGGCAACACGCTGCTCACCTGGGGCACCCGGCGGTAGGTAGGAAGCGCGGCCCGGCCCGGGTGCGATCATCGGCCGATGACCGCTCCCGACATCGTCTTTGCCGACGACACGCTGATCGTTGCAGACAAGCCCGCCGGCCTGCTGGCCGTGCCGGGCCGCGGCGCCGACAAGCAGGACTGCCTGGCCGCGCGGGTGCAGGCACGGTATGCCGACGCGCAAATCGTCCACCGCCTCGACATGGCCACCTCCGGGCTGCTGGTGCTGGGCCGGGGCGCCCTGGCACAGCGCAGCCTGAGCATCGCATTCGCGCAGCGCCGGGTGCACAAGCGCTACACCGCGGTGGTGGCCGGCACGATCGAGAACGCCGAAGGCCGGATCGAACTGCCGCTGATCTGCGACTGGCCGAACCGGCCGCGCCAGAAGGTCGACCACGCTCTCGGCAAGCCCTCGCTCACGCTGTACCGCGCGCTCCAACATGACCGTACGCACGACACCACGCGTGTCGAGCTCGAGCCGGTGACCGGCCGCTCGCACCAGCTGCGGGTTCACCTGGCCGAGCTGGGCCACCCCATCCTGGGCGACACGCTCTATGCCAGCCCGGCGGTGCAGGCCATGGCACCGCGCCTGCTGCTGCACGCCTCGTTGCTGCGGCTGCCGCATCCGGTGACGGGCGAGGCGCTGACCTTCGAAAGCCCCGCCCCCTTCTGACGAAAGGGCCCGCCGCCCTGCCTACACTGCCGCTTTCCTGCCACACGCCACCGCCCGCCCCATGCGCGCTCCCGTCGAACTGCCCAAGTCCTACCGCCTGCTCAACCATGGCCCCACGGTGCTGGTGAGCGCCGCCCACGGCGGGCAGCGCAACGTGATGGCGGCCGCATGGAACATGGCCCTGGACTTCAACCCGCCCAAGGTCGCGGTGGTGATCGACAAGGCCACCTACACCCGGGAGCTCATCGAGTCCTCCGGCAGCTTTGCGATCAACGTACCGTGCCGCGCACTGGCCGCGGCCACGCTCGCGGTGGGCCAGCATTCGGCCCGCGAGCTGATCTCGCTGCGAGAAGGCGCCGGCACCGACAAGTTCGCGCACTACGGCCTCGCCACGTTTGCGCCGAGCGTCATCGAAGCACCCCTGCTCGAAGGTTGCGTGGCCTGGCTCGAATGCCGCCTGATCCCCGAGCCGCACAACCAGCAGCGCTACGACCTCTTCATCGGTGAAGTGGTGGCGGCCCAGGCCGACACGCGCGTGTTCTCGAACGGCCATTGGCAGTACGGCCCCGGCACCGACCCGGCCTTGCACACCCTGCACTACGTGGCCGGCGGCCATTTTTTCGCCATCGGCGAAGCATTCGAGACGGCGGCACTCGAACCCGTGCCCGCCGGCCCTCGCCCGGAGGACACATGAACCGTCATCTCTACATCGTCACCGGCGCCTCGCGCGGCATGGGGCTCGCGATCGCCTTGCAACTGCTGTCGCCGCAGCACGCGCTCCTGTGCCTGGCGCGCCGCACCAGCGACCCGCTGGCGCAGGCCGCGCAGGCAGCCAAGGCCTCCTGCGAACAATGGGAGCAGGACCTGGCGCAGCCGGTCGAAGCGGCCGCGCGGCTCGACGCCTGGCTGCGGGCCCAGCCGGCGGGTGCCTTTTCCGGCGCCACGCTGATCAACAACGCCGGCGTGGTGCCACCGCCCGGCGCGCTGGCCGATTCGGACACCACCGACCTGTCGAACGCCCTGCGCGTGGGGCTCGAAGCGCCGCTGCTGCTGACCGCAGCCTTCCTGCGCGCGACGTCGCCATGGGCGGGCCCCCGGCGCGTGCTCAACATCTCGTCGGGCCTCGGCCGCCGCGCCATGGCCGGCAGCGCCGCCTACTGCGCCGCCAAGGCGGGCATGGACCACTACTCGCGTGCGGTGGCGCTGGAGGAGGCGCAGCGTGCCAACGGCGCGCGCATCGTGTCGCTGGCGCCCGGCGTCATCGACACCGACATGCAGACGCAGCTGCGCAGCGCCGATGCGGCGCGCTTTCCCGAGCGCGAACGTTTCGTGCAGCTGCAGGCGCAAGGCCAGCTGAGCAGCCCGGCACAGGCCGCGGCCAAGGTGCTGGCCTACCTGGCCCGCGCGGACTTCGGCAGCAACCCGGTGGCCGACGTGCGCGAAGCCTGACGGACTCGTCCGACAGCCAGGGCCGACAGGCCCCCGCCCCCTGGGCCGATACAGGGCGGCGGGCGCACCCTCTACCGTTGTGTTGAGCCACGAATGTCTCTGGCTCGAACCATTCGACGGAGAGACTTCATGAACAAGCTGCGCAGATTTGCAGGCGTGCTGCCTGCCCTGGCGCTGTCGGCCGCGCTGGCCGGCTGCGCCGGCATGAGCGAACGCGACAAGGCCACCGCGGCCGGTGCCGCCATCGGCGGCGTGGCCGGCTCCGTGCTCACCGACGGCAGCGTGGCAGGCACGGTGGGCGGTGCCGCCGTGGGCGGCGTGGTCGGCAACCAGGTCGGCAAGAAGAAGGAACGCTGAGCCCGCTTCCCACCTCCACCTTGCGACGGCGCAACGCTTGCGCGTTGCGCCGTTCGCATTTGCGGGCAGGCGCGTAACATCCCCGGCTTCCCCCTGGAGCGAGGAAAGCCATGTCCACTGCCCTTGCGCCCTTCGCGGCGCTGCTGCGTCGTGCCGCCCTCCTGGGTGCGGGCTTGTTGCTGGCGGCCTGCGGGCACCCGGGACCCACCCGCCCGGGCCAGGCCGTCACCCTGGGCGAGCCCGAGCGGCTGCAACTCGAACGGCAGGTGGCCGACACGGAACGCGCATTCGCCAAGACCATGGCCGACCGCGACCATGCGGGCTTCACCCGCTTCCTCTCCGAGGAAACGGTGTTCTTCACCGGCCCGAAGCCGCTGCGGGGCAAGGCCGCCGTGGCGGCCGCATGGAAGCGCTTCTACGAGCCCGCCCAGGCCCCCTTCTCGTGGGCGCCCGAACAGGTGCAGGTGCTCGACTCCGGCGCGCTGGCCATCAGCTCCGGCCCGGTGTTCGACCCCCAGGGCAAGAAATTCGCCACCTTCACGTCGGTCTGGCGGCTGGAGGCTCCGGGCGTCTGGCGCATCGTGTTCGACAAGGGCTGCAACTGCGCTGAATAGCGGGCCGGCCCGGGCCGGCGGTAGCACTCTGCAACAATGCGCCGCCCGTCCCAGTGCCGCCTGCCGTACCGTGAGCCTGCAACTTCGCCCCATCGCCCTGGTCCTGCTGCTCTGCGGGGCGGCGCTGCCGCGAGCCCAGGCGGCGCCGCATCCGGCCGAGGCCCTGGTCGAGCAAGCCACGCGCGCGTTGCGCAGCCACCCTGACGAGGGCCGCCAACTGGCCGAAAAGGCTCTCGCCGCGCTGGCCCGCCAGCCCGATGCCGACCTGGAGATCAGGGCCCGCCTGCTGCTTTGCGATCACGCCTCGGAGCGCGACAGCGAACTGGCGCAGCGGCAGATCGAGGCCATCGACGCCGCACTGCCGCGCGCCTCGCGCCCCGGACTGCGTGCCGGCGCCCTGGGGTGCCGCGGCGAGATGCTCGAAAGCGCCGGCGACAACACGCAGGCCATGGCCTATTACGAGCAGGCTGTCGGCGTGGCCGAAGGCGCCCGCGACGTCGAGATGCTGGCGAACTCGCTGTTCCAGCGCGGCTACCTGCGCGGCGTGCTGGGCAACTACGCGACCGGCCTGGCCGACCTGCAGCGCGCCCGCACCGAATACGAGAAGCTCGGCCTCGCGCAACAGGCGCTCACCACGCTCAACGGCATTGCCATCCTCTACAACCGCATGGGCGACTACGCCCAGGCGCGCAGCTACTACGAGCAGACACTGAAGGCCCAGGAGGCCTCGGGCGCCCTGCGCGAGGTGGTGGTGACCGTGCACAACCTCGGGCGCGCACACGAGAAGCTGGGCGACTGGCCTGCCGCACGGCAGGCCTTCGAAAAGGCCCTGGCGGCCAGCCGCGAGATCGCCTACCCGCGCGGGCAGGCGCACGCGCTGCGCGGGCTGGCCAGCGTGCGCAACGCCGCGGGCGACGCCGCCGGGGCCCTGGACCTGCTGCAGCAGGCCGAGGCGCTGGTGGGTGGCGAAATGCCCGAGGCCCGACTGAAGGCGCAGATCCTGCTCGAGCGAGGCAAGGCCCTGCAGGGGCTGCGCCGGTATGCCGAAAGCATCCAGGCCCTGGAGGAAGCGCGCGCGGTGTTCGCCCGTGCCGACTCGCTCGCAGAACTGGCGGCCACGCACGACGAGCTGGCGCAGGCCCACGCTGAAAGCGGCGACTGGAAAACCGCCTATGCACACCAGGTGGACTTCAAGGTGGCCTCCGACAAGCTGCTGCACCAGCAGCTCGACCAGCGCTTCGCCACCCTCAAGGTGGAGTTCGACACGGCGGCCAAGGAACGCCAGAACATCGCCCTCATGCGCGAGAACCTGGCCAACGAACAGGCCCTGGAGCAACAGCGGCGCGCCAACCAGCTGCAGGTGCTGGCCATTTCGCTGGGCAGCGTGCTGGCGCTCCTGCTGGCGGCATGGGCGGTGCAGCAGCGCCGCACCAGCCTGCGCATGCGGGCGCTGGCCCTCACCGACGAACTCACCGGCCTGGCCAACCGCCGCAACGTGCTGGCGCGGCTGTCGCAGCTGCTGTCGGCGCCCGGCGCCAGGCCGTGTGCCGTCCTGATCGGCGACATCGACCACTTCAAGCCCATCAACGACCGCTACGGCCACCCGGTCGGCGACGCGATCCTGCGTGAAGTGGCAGCCTCGCTCTCGGCCGCGGTGCGGGAGCCGGTGTGCCTGGGCCGCCTGGGCGGCGAGGAGTTCCTGGTGGTGCTGCCCGACACCGGGCTGGAAGCCGCCGCACAAGTGGCCGAGCGGCTGCGCGAGGGCATTGCCGCCATCGACACCTCACGCTGGTTCAACGACCGTGCCCTGACCATGAGCCTGGGCGTCACCGTGTCGACACCTGGGACGGACACGCTCAGCACCATGCTCAAGCGCGCCGATGAAGGCCTCTACGAGGCCAAGCACGCCGGCCGCAACCGGGTGGTCGCGCGTACGGCCTAGGCTTCGGGCGGCAGGCGCCGCTGCGCGGTGGCAGGCACCTCGCGCACCTGCACGTCCACCACGTCACCCATGCGGGCGCCCGCGTGGCGTGAGCCGGAAGCCATGCGCCACCGCACCGAGGCGGGCCGCTTGCCGGCGAGCAGGCTGCGCAGCACGAACACCAGTGCCACCACCACGCCGGCCACCAGCATGCTGGCAGCGAACACCAGCCCTGCCAGCAGCACGACGACACGCAGCAGGAAGGAAAGGACCCGGGACAGGAAGTTCATGGCCGAGAGACGCGAAGGCGCAGAGGCAGTGAGACGAGGCTGCATCCTAGTGGGGGTTTGTTAAGCGCGCATAAGGGGAAGGGGCCCGGCCGGAGGCATCGCTTAAGCTAACGGCCGCCCATGCCGCCGACTCCCCCGCCTCTTCCTCCCGCCAGCCCCCCACCCGCCAGCGCTTCCCAGCCTTCGTTGTTCACCTTCCGCGCCTTCATGCGGTTCTGGTTCGGTCGTCTCGCCTCGACCATGGGCAACCAGATGCTGATGGTGGCGGTGGGCTGGCAGATGTACGACCTCACCAGCAGTGCCTGGGACCTCGGGCTCGTGGGCCTGCTGCAGTTCGCGCCGGCCCTTGCGCTCACGCTCGTGACGGGCCACGTCGCCGACCGCTACGACCGGGCCCGGGTGCTGGCGCTTTGCTACACCGCGCAGGCCGTCATCGGGCTCGTGCTCGCCGCGGCTGCCCACCAGCACTGGGCCAGCCGCGAGCTGTTGCTGGGGCTGTCGGTGGTGCTCGGCACCACCAAGGCCTTCCAGATGCCCACGCAGCAGGCGCTGGCGCCGTTGCTGGTGCCGGCCGAGGTGCTGCCGCGCGCGCTGGCGTTCAGCTCGGCCGGCATGCAGGCGGCCATCATCGGCGGGCCGGCGCTGGGTGGTTTCGTCTACGTGGCCGGCGCCGATGTGGTGTATGCCCTGTGCGCCCTGCTGTTCGGCGCCGCCTGCCTGCTGATGCTGGGCGTGCGCCACCACCATGCGCCGCCGCCCAAGGCACCGGTGAGCCTCGACACGCTGCTGGCCGGCGTGCGCTTCATCCGCCAGCGGCCGGTGGTGCTGGGAGCCATTTCCCTCGACCTGTTTGCCGTGCTGCTGGGCGGCGCCACCGCGCTGCTGCCCATGTTCGCGAAGGACATCCTGCATGTCGGGCCGTGGGGGTTGGGCCTGCTGCGCGGCGCGCCGGCGGCCGGCGCCTTGCTGATGTCGCTCGCGATGACGCGCTGGCCGCTGCAGCGCCGCGTCGGCAAGCTGCTGTTCGCCGCTGTCTCGGTGTACGGCGTGGCGACGCTGGGCTTTGCACTCTCCACGCTGTTCTGGCTGTCGTTCGCCGCGCTGTTCGTGTCGGGCGCGGCCGACATGGTGAGCGTCGTCATCCGCCAGTCGCTGGTGCAACTGGACACGCCCAACGAGATGCGCGGCCGCGTGAGCGCGGTCAACTCGATCTTCATCGGCGCGAGCAACCAGCTGGGCGAATTCGAGTCGGGCGCCACGGCCGCCCTGCTGGGGCCGGTAGGCTCGGTGCTGCTGGGCGGCTTCGGCACGCTGCTGGTGGCGCTGGCCTGGATGAAGCTGTTCCCCGAGCTGGCCCGCCGCGATCGCCTGAGCGACATGCGCTGAAATCCCCGCCTGCGCCCCGATGACCCGGGCGCGGCATTTGCTGAGGAGAAGGTGGTGAATCGAAACCTGCGTCGCATCGCGCGCATCTTCCTGACCGGCCTGCTGGCCGCGCTGCCGCTCATGGCCACGGTGCTGATCCTGGTATGGACCGGGCAGCTGCTGTTCCAGTGGTTCGGCCCGGAAAGCCTGATCGGCAGCGGCCTCGTGGCCATCGGCTTCGGGCTCGGGGGCACCCAGGCGCTGGGCTACCTCATCGGCCTGGGGCTTCTGGCGGCGGCCATCTTCGGGCTGGGCATCCTGGTCGAGTCCGGGCTGGAACGCGGACTCGCCACCGCGGTCAATGCGGTGGTGAGCCGCATCCCGCTGGTGCGCCACGTGTACGACGTGATCGAGAAGTTCGTCGGCATGGTCTCGCAGCGCGACAAGGAAGGGCTCAAGTCGATGAGCGCGGTGTGGTGCCACTTCGGCGGGCCGGGCGGCGCGGCGGTGCTCGCGCTGCTGTCGTCACCCGAGCCGGTGCTGGTGGAAGGCAAGCCATTTCTCGCGGTGGTGCTGCCGACCACGCCGGTGCCGGTGGGCGGCGGGCTCGTCTACGTGCCGGAACACTGGGTCACACCTGCAAGCCTGGGGATGGAGGCCGTCACCAGCATCTACGTGTCGATGGGGGTCACGTCGCCCCAGCATCTGCCGGCCGCGCCCCGCAGCGTGGCGGCAGACGTGAAGGGAGCGACGGCGCCCTCGTGAACTGAAGGAGTACGCCATGCCTGTACCCGATCGCATCGCCCAGGGCCGCACCGTGGTGCTGCCGCCGGCGGCCGGCGACGTGAACGCCGTGCGTTTCGAACCCAACGTCGAGTGGCTGCGCGAAGCCCCGCGCGAACAGCAGCAGACCGCGATGTGGCGCTGGTTCGCCACCCGCTACGACGACCCGAAGTTCGCCACGCCGCATGACGACGACGGCGACTACCTCTACACCGACGGCGGGCCCTACCTCGCCGACCGCGTGCTGCACGAGCAGTTCGACGGCGTCGTGCCCGAGCCGGTCATCGACGAACTCGTGCACGACATCCAGGACGAAGTCGGCAACGAGTGGGCGTTGAAGACCGTCGACAAGTTCGGCGGTTAGCACGCCCCCAAGTCATTCACCGCGGAGGCGCGGATGACGCGGAGGACCGCGGAGGAGACCTGCATCCCTCCGCGAGCCTCCGATCAGACCTCCGAGCGAGCCATCGCCACCCGCAGCGACGGCTCGTTGGCGGCTTCCTCGTCGACGTGAAGCGGCAGCCGGTCGCGCAAGAGCGCGCCCGACACGTTCTCGTCGCGCAGCAGGTCGGCGGTCAGCGCTTCCAGCACGGCGCGATGGCGGGTGAGGGTTTCGCGGCACAGAGCTTGCGCACGGTCGAGCATGGCCCGGGCCTCTGCCAGCACGCGCTCCTGGATGTGCGGGCCGACCAGCGACTCGGGCACGCCCTTCAGGCTCAGCAGGCCGAACTCGCTCGAAAAGCCCATCGAACTCACCATCTCGATGGCCAGTTCGGAGGCGCGCTTGAGGTCGTCCTGAGCGCCGGAGGTGGTGTTGCCGAACACCATGAGCTCGGCCTCGCGGCCCGCCAGCAGCATGCCCAGGCGGCCCTGCAGTTCGGCTTCGCCGTACAGCGGCACCTCGTTGTGGCGCGTCACGAAGGTCACGCCCAGGGCCTGGCCCCGCGGCTCGATGCTGATGCGTTCCACCACGCCGGCCTTCAGCACGTGGGCCACCAGCGCGTGGCCGCTCTCGTGCACCGCGATGCGCTCGCGATGGGCCGGCGTGATGAGCGCCTTCATGTTGGACACCTCGCCGCCGAGCTGGTGGCTTTCGAGCGCGCGCTCGATGTGCGACTGCTCCACATGGGCCCCGCCGGCTTCGGCGGCCAGCACCGCGGCGCGGTTCACGATGTTGGTGATGTCGGCATGCGACAGCCCGCTGCTGGCACGCGCCAGCGCATCGGCGTCGATGCCGGGCGCGGCCTTCACCCGCGCCAGGCACAGCGCGAACAGCTCGCGCCGGTCGGGCAGCGTGGGCAGGTGCACGCGAGCCACGAGGTCGAAGCGGCCGGGGCGCTTGAGCGCGTCGTCCACGTTGCCCACGTGGTTGGTCGCGCCGATGACGACCACGTTCTCCGATGCGGAGAAGCCGTCCATTTCGACCAGCAGCTTGTTGATGATGCGGTTCTCCTCCGACTGGCCGCCCTGCACCTTGGCGCCGCTGGCGCGCTTGCCGATGCCGTCGAACTCGTCGATGAACACGATGCACGGCGCGTGCTTGCGCGCGGTGGCGAACAGCTCGCGCACCTTGGTGATGCCGGCACCGTAGAACATGCTCGAGAAGTACGAGCCGTCCACCGCGATGAAGTTGGCGCCGCACTCGCCCGCCAGGGCGCGCGCCAACAGGGTCTTGCCGGTGCCGGGAGGGCCTTCGAGCAACACGCCGCGCGGCGGCTTGGCGCCGAGCGCGAGGTACTTGTCGGGGTTGCGCATGAAGGCCGTGACCTGCTGCAGCGCGGCCTTGGCTTCGGTGGAGCCGATCACGTCGTCGAAGCCGGTGTCGGGCTTCTCGGCCAGCTTGGCCTTGGCCCCGCCGCCCATGCCGCCCGTCTGGCGCACGAGGTACACCCCGATGAGCACCGTGGCCGCGAGCGTGAGCACCGCCATCAGCCGCTCCATCACCGTGCCGATGCTCGCCATGAGCTTCTGCCGCGCGGTGCGCGTGTCCACCTTGACCTGCGTGAGCGCGAAGCCCTGCTCGCGGCTTTGCGCCTCGAGCCGGCCGTGCATGCCCTCGCGGGTGCTGGACAGCAGCTCGGTGCTGAAGCGCTGGCCATTGCGGGTGGTGACCAGCACATGCTGGCCGTCCACGCCGATGGCGGCCGCCTGCCCTTCGCGCAGCGTGCGCTCGAACTCGGACACGTCGCGCGGCTGGTCGAGCCAGGCGCGCGGATCGGCTTCGAACTGCCGGGCCAGCGCCGTCTTGCCTTCATGCGCGGGGAGCGTGCCGCGGTATTCGAACGCCACCGCGGCAGCCAGAACCAGGAGGGAGGCCAGCGAACCGGCCAGGTAGAGGGCCCAGCGGGGCCAGTTGGAGAGGTACTTCATCGCGGTCCAATGTAGAGACCGCTGATGAGACTACAAGTACGCCGCGTGTAAGGGCTCCAGGAAAGGTGCAAACGCCACGCTGTTTACACCTGCTCGCGCACCCGGGTTACAGAGGTGACGCCGGGCGTCACTTCGGGCCGCCGCGCCGGGCCGCCCCAAGCAAGGCCCGCCTCCCCTCGGGGGAG
>CAMLNA010000055.1 GCA_946481025.1 uncultured Rivibacter sp. | reverse complement strand
TGTGGCGGTTGGCCCAGCGGTTGCCGATGCCCAGCACGTGGTCGGCGGCCAGCAGGGTGGCGTTGCCGTAGCGGTGGCTGGTCTGCAGGCCGCACATGCCGGCCATCAGCGGGTGGTCGTCGGGGATGGTGCCCCAGCCCATGAGCGTGGGAATCACCGGCACGCCGGTGAGCTCGGCAAACTCGACCAGCAGGTCGGACGCGTCGGCATTGACGATGCCGCCGCCGGCCACGATGAGCGGGCGCCCGGACTCGTTGAGCATCGAGAGCGCCTTCTCGACCTGCGCGCGCGTGGCGGCGGGCTTGTAGACCGGCAGCGGCTCGTAGGTCTCGATGTCGAACTCGATCTCGGCCATCTGCACGTCGAACGGCAGGTCGATCAGCACCGGGCCCGGGCGGCCCGAGCGCATCAGGTGGAAGGCCTGCTGGAACACGCGCGGCACCAGCGCCGGCTCGCGCACGGTGACGGCCATCTTGGTGACCGGCTTGGCGATGGACTCGATGTCCACCGCCTGGAAGTCTTCCTTGTAGAGCCGGGCGCGCGGCGCCTGGCCGGTGATGCACAGGATCGGGGTGGAGTCGGCGATGGCCGAGTACAGGCCGGTGATCATGTCGGTGCCGGCCGGCCCGGAGGTGCCGATGCACACGCCGATGTTGCCCGCCTTGGCCCGCGTGTACCCCTCGGCCATGTGCGAGGCGCCTTCCACGTGACGCGCCAGCACGTGCGCGATGCTGGCGCGCTCGCGCAGCGCGGCATACAGGGGGTTGATGGCGGCGCCGGGCACGCCGAAGGCCTGCGAGATGCCTTCCTTCTCCATCACCAGCACCGCCGCCATCGCGGCTTTCATCTTGGCCATGAGGTTCTCCTTTGGATCGTTGCGGCGATGATCCGCAGCGAGCCTCGCCGGGAGAACCCCAGGCGCCGAATCTCTGCTATTCCGTGCCGGAATGGCAGGGGTCACTCGATGGCGACCTTGGCGTCCTTCACCAGCTTCGCGAACCTGGCGGTCTCGGCCGCGATCTGCGCACGCATCTCGTCGGGCGTGTTGCCCACCGGCTCCGCGCCGATCTCGGCGAAGCGGGCCTTGATGTCGTCGGACTTGAGCGCCTTGGCGATCTCGGCATGCAGCCGCGCCAGCACCTCCTTCGGCGTGGCCGCGGGGGCCAGGATGCCGAACCAGGAGCCGAGGTCGAAGCCCGGCAGCGCCGCCTCGGCCACGGTGGGCACGTCGGGCAGCGCCGCCGAACGCCTGGCGGTGGTCACCGCCAGCGCGCGCAGCTTGCCGCCCCTGATGTGCGGCAGCACCGGCGTCACGGTGTCGAACGAGATCGCGATCTGGCCGCCGATCAGGTCGGTGGTCAGCGGGCCGCTGCCCTTGTAGGGCACGTGCACGAGGTCCACGCCGGCCATGTTCTCGAACTGCGTGCCGATCAGGTGCTGCGCGGTGCCGTTGCCGTTGGAGCCATAGGCCAGCTTGCCCGGCTGCGCCCTGGCCAGCGCGATGAGCTCCTTCACGCTTCTGGCCGGCACCTCGTTGTTGACCACCAGCACGTTGGGCACGGCCGCCACCACCGTCACCGGCGCGAAGTCCTTCTGGAAGTCGTAGCCCAGCCTCCTGAACACCGACGGTGCAATGGTGTGGTGCACCGCCCCCATCAGCAGCGTGTAGCCGTCGGGCCTGGCCTTGGCCACGTGCTCGGCGCCGAGCGTGGCGCCGGCACCGGGCTTGTTCTCCACGATGACCTGCTGGCCCAGCGCGTCACCGAGTTTCTGGCCGATGGCGCGGGCCAGCACGTCGGTGGTGCCGCCCGGCGGGAACGGCACGACCAGCGTGACGGGCTTGGCGGGCCATGCCTGGGCGAAGGCCCCGCCGGCCAGTGTTGCGAAGGCCAGTGCGATGGCGCAGCGGCGGGTGATTCGGTTCTTCATGGCATGTCTCCTCGTCGGGCAGGTGGTTTGAACCCGAATGAATTCCGGAGGCTCAATCGCGCAAGGCGTCGCACACTGCGCGCGTCACGTCGGCCGTGGTGGCGCGGCCGCCCAGGTCGGGCGTGTGGATGCCAGCGGCGGTGACGGTTTCGACGGCGCGCATCAGCTTCGCGGCCGCCGCCGTTTCTCCGAGGTGCTCCAGCATCATCGCGGCCGTCCAGAAGGTGGCGGTCGGGTTGGCGATGCCCTTGCCGGTGATGTCGAAGGCCGAGCCATGGATGGGCTCGAACATCGACGGGAACTGCCGCTCCGGGTTGAGGTTGGCGGTGGGCGCGATGCCCAGGCTGCCGGAGAGCGCCGCCGCCAGGTCCGACAGGATGTCGGCATGCAGGTTCGTCGCGACGATCACGTCCAGCGTGCCGGGCTTCAGGACCATGCGGGTGGTCACCGCATCCACCAGCTCGCGGTCGGTCTTCACGTCCGGGTAGTCCTTCGCCACCTCGTGGAAGATCTCGTCCCACATCACCATGCCGAAGCGCTGCGCGTTCGACTTGGTGACCAGCGTGAGTTGCCTGCGGGGGCGCTTGCGGGCCAGCTCGAAGGCGAAGCGGTGGATGCGCTCCACACCGGCCCGGGTGAACACTGCCACCTCGGTGGCCGCCTCGATCGGCAGGCCGCGGTGGGTGCGGCCGCCGTTGCCGGCGTATTCGCCTTCCGAGTTCTCCCGCACGATCACCCAGTCGATGTCGGCGCCATTGGCCAGCGGGCTCTTCACCCCGGGGAGCACGCGGCTGGGCCGCACGTTGGCGTACTGGTCGAAGCCCTGCGCGATGGGCAAGCGCAGGCCCCACAGCGACACATGGTCGGGCACCTGCCGGCTGCCCACCGCGCCGAAGAAGATCGCATCGAAGCCCTTCAGCGTCTCGAGCCCGCCTTCGGGGATGTACTGGCCCTGCGCGAGGTAGCGCTCGGAGCTCCAGTCGAAATGCTCCACCGCGAGGCGGAAGCCGCCGTCCTGCCCAGCCAGGGCCTGCAGCACTTCGAGGCCGGCGTTGATGACTTCGGGGCCGATGCCGTCGCCGCCGATGGCCGCGATCCTGTGTTCACGCATGTCGATGTTCCTTCGCTTGATGCCCGCTCCGCTGACCCGGTGCCGGCATGGTGGGCTTGGACGCCGGTTTGCAACGCTCGCAAAATTCAAGCTATTGGTGAACTGAGGTTAAAGATGAACCAGGTTTCCGAACTGGCCTTCGTGGCCCTGCTGGTCAAGCGCGGCAGCCTGTCGGCCGCGGCGCGCGAGCTGGCCGTCACGCCGCCGGCGGTGAGCAAGCGGCTGGCCGCCATCGAGGCGCGACTGGGTGTCACGCTCGTCAGCCGCACGACCCGGCGCCTGGGCCTCACGCCCGAGGGCGAGGTCTACCTCGCGCATGCCAACCGCATCCTGGCCGACATCGACGAGCTGGAACGCCTGGTGGCCAGCCGCGCCGCGGTGCCCCGCGGGCTGCTGCGGGTGAATGCGCCGCTGGGCTTCGGGCGCAGCTACGTCGCACCGGCGGTGTCGGCCTTCGCGAAGCGGTTTCCCGAGGTGGAGGTGCGCCTGGAACTCACCGACCGGCCGCTGGGGCTGGCAGACGACGGCATCGACGTCAGCATCCGCTTCGGCGAACCGCCCGACGCGCGGCTGGTGGCGCGCAGGATCGCCGCCAACCGCCGGCTCATCTGCGCCTCGCCGGCCTACCTGCGCCAGCACGGCCGCCCCGAGACACCGCCCGACCTCGCGCGCCACAGCTGCCTGGTGCTGCGCCAGAACGACGCGGCCTACGGCCTGTGGCAGTTCAAGCGCGGGCGGCAGCAGCACAGCGTGAAGGTGCGCGGCCCGCTGGCCAGCAACGATGGCGAGGTGGTGCTCAGCTGGGCGCTCGAAGGCCACGGCATCGCGATGCGGGCCGAATGGGACCTGGCCCGCTACCTGCGCAGCGGCCGGCTCGAGCTGCTGCTCGAGGACTGGGCCACGCCGCCGGCCGACATCTACGCGCTGTATCCGCAGCGCCACCACCTGTCGGCCCGGGTGCGGGAGTTCGTGGACTTCCTGGCCCGGCGCTTCGGCGCGGGCGAAGGCAGCGGCAAGGCGGGCCGCGGCGTGCGCTGGTAGCGGCACGGAAGGAGCTGCACCCGAAACAGCAGCAATGGACGCGCGGGCGACGCCTAAAGTTGCGGCCCATGGACAGGATCACCGGCATCCAGCTTTTCATCCGGGTGGTGGAAACCGGCAGCTTCAGCAAGGCCTCGGCCGACCTCGGCATCACTCAGCCCACCGCCACCAAGCACGTGGCCGCGCTCGAGGAGCGGCTGGGCACCCGCCTGCTTCACCGCAGCACCCGCGGCGTCACGCCCACCGAGGCCGGAGCGGTGTACTACGACAAGTGCAAGACCATCCAGCGCGAGCTCGAGGAGGCCGACAACCTGGCCGCGCTGCTGCAGGCGAAGCTCGGCGGGCAGCTGCGCATCAGCACCTCGGTGGCCTTCGGCCGGCGGGTGCTGGTGCCCCTGGCGGTACGCTTCATGCGCGAGCACCCCGAGATCGCCATCGACCTGAGCTTCGACGACCGCTACGTCAACCTCGTCGAGCAGGGTGTGGACCTCGCCATACGCATGGGCCGGCTGGCCGATTCCACGCTGGGCGCGCGCTACCTGGGCGTGAACCCGTGGGTGCTGGCCGCCGCGCCGGACTACCTGCGGCAGGCCGGCACGCCCAAGTCACCCGAAGACCTGGCCGGGCATGCCTGCCTGGTGTACAGCAGCGTGCAGGGAGACGACCGCTGGCAGTTCACCTCGCCCGACGGCGAGGCGCTGTCGGTCTCGGTGAAGGGGCCGCTGCGCTCGAACAACCTGTCGGCCGTGCTGGCCGCCTGCCGCGCCGGCATGGGTCTGGCGGTGCTGCCGTGGTACGTGGCCCGCGAGTCGGTGGCCGACGGCGTGGTGAAGCCGCTGCTGGAGCACTACGCCCTGCCCTCGCAGGAAGTGCACGCGGTGTTCCCCTCGCCCAAGCTGGTGCCGGCCAAGGTGAAGACCTTCATCGACTACCTGAAGGAGGCCCTCGACGGGCCTTGGTGGCAGCGCGCGCCGTAGCGCAACCCGGCGCTACTTGCGCCGCCCTGCTGCCTCCAGCGGCACCACCGGCGCCAGCGTGGCCCGCAGCCGCTCGCGCGAGTCGGCCCCGCTGCTGACCGACTGGCCCAAAGCGCTCTCCACGCTGCCGATGTGCGCCAGCATGCGCTGCTCGGCCAGCGCCACGTTGCCGGCAGCCAGGGCTTCGACGATCTCTTCGTGCTCGGCGCACGACTGGCTGGCGTCGTGGGTGGACTGGTACAGCGATGCGACCAGCGTGGTGCGGGCAGTGAGGTCGCGCATCACGTCGCACAGCAGCCCATGGCCCAGGCATTCGGCCAGGCACACGTGGAAATCGGCCAGCAGGAAGGTCCGTGTGGCGGTGTCGGCGTTGCGGATGGCCTGCTTTTCCTGTGCGATGTGGGCACGCAGGCGGCGCACCACGTTCTGCAGCGGGCGGCCTTCCTCGTTCTGCGCGGCGTCGCGCAACATGCCGGCTTCGATGATGCGCCGCGCGGCGAATGCATCGCGGGCCTCGTCGATCGACGGCTCCACCACGAACCAGCCCTTGCGCGAGCGCACCTCGACAAACCCCCGCGCCTGCAGCTGCATCAGCGCCTCGCGCACCAGCGTGCGGCTCACGCCGAAGAGGTCGGCCAGCTCCTGCTCGCCCAGCCGCTCGCCGGGCGACAGCTTTTGCGCAAGGATCGACTCGACGACCCGCTGGGCGATTTCGGCTTGGCTGATGCTCATGATGGGCGCGGACTTTAGCGGATGGCTTCAACGCAGAGGCGCGGTTGCAGGCTGCACCGCTGCCGCCTGTGATTCGCCGTCTTCGACATCGACCAGCTCATGCGGCTCGCCGTCGAGCGTGGCCCGGGCACGTGGCATGTCGATGTCGCCTTCCCAGCGCGCCACCGCCACGGTGGCCACGCAGTTGCCGATCAGGTTGCCCAGGGCGCGGGCGATCCCCATGAACCAGTCGACCGACAGCACCAGCACCAGCCCGATCGCGGGGATGGCTGGAATGGCCTGCAAGGTCGCGGCCAGCACCACGATGGCCGAGCCCGGCACGCCATGCGCGCCCTTGGACGTGACCAGCGAGATCGCCAGGATGGTGAGCAGGTCGGCCATCGAGATCGGCGTGTTGGTGGCCTGCGCGATGAACACGGCCGCCAGCGTGATGTAGATCGAGAAGGCGTCGAGGTTGAACGAATAGCCGGTGGGGATGACGAGGCCCACCGTCGAGTCGCGGATGCCCAGGCGCTTGAGCTTGGCCATGACCTGCGGCAGCACGCTGTCCGAAGACGTGGTGGCCAGCACGATGGCCAGCTCCTCGCGCAGGTACTTCAGCAGCTTGAAGAGGCTCAGGCCGCACAACCGCATGATGGTGCCCAGCACCACGAACACGAAGAAGATCACCGAGACATAGAACAGCACCACCAGCGTGCCCAGCTGCTTGAGCGAGCCGATGCCGTACTTGCCGACGGTGAAGGCGATGGCGCCCAGCACCCCCAGCGGCGCGAGCTTGATGATGAGGCCCATCACCTTGAACAGCACGTGGCCCAGCGTGTCGATGAAGCCGGCCACCGGCGCGCCCCGCTCGCCCAGCATGGCCAGCGCGCAGCCGAACAGCACCGAGAACAGCAGCACCTGCAGCACGTCGCCGGTGGCGAAGGCATTGACCACGGTGGTCGGGATGAGCTTCATCAGGAAATCGACCGTGCCGCCGCCGGTGAGCTTGCTCGCGTTTTCGGCATAGGCCCCCATCGCCTTGGGGTCCAGCGCCTTCGGGTCCACGTTCATGCCCACGCCGGGCTCGAACACGAAGGCCAGCACCAGCCCCAGCGCCAGCGCGATGGTGGTGACCACCTCGAAATAGACGATGGCCTTGACGCCCACGCGCCCCACCCGCTTCAGGTCGCCAGCGCCTGCGATGCCGTGCACCACCACGCAGAACACGATGAGCGGGATGATCATCTTGATGAGCTTGATGAAGCCGTCACCCAGCGGCTTGAGCTTGGTGGCCGCCTCGGGCCACACGAAGCCGACGATCACGCCGGCCACCAGGGCCAGCAGCACCTGGCCGAACAGGGAACGCAGGAAGCGGGGCATGTGTTCTCTCCAGACAGCGGAACGACCGGACCGAGCTCGGGACGATTTGCCCACAAGCTTGCATACAAGCAATGTAGGCAAGCCGCCGGCCGCCCCCCATGGGGGTTTGCCCGCGGGATCTTTGACCCTGGATCAAAACTGACCGCCGCTTCGGAGCCGGAGCAGGCCGCCGCGCCGGGGCGGCCTGCCTGCCCGTCGGCCGGGATGTCGCCGTCCCTATACTCGCGGGCTGGTTCAAACCCCCTCCCGATGGCCCTGCCGACCCTGCAACTGCTCGACCTGACCTGCCGGCGCGGCGACCGCCTGCTGTTCGAAGGGGTGCAGCTCGAAGTGCCGCCCGGCCGCCTGGCGTGGCTGCGCGGGCGCAACGGCAGCGGCAAGACCAGCCTGCTGCGCCTGGTGACCGGCCTGGCGCCGCCGGAGCGGGGCGAGGTGCTGTGGGGCGGCGAACCCATCCGCAAGAGCGGTCGCTACCGCAATGAGCTGGTCTACATCGGCCATGCCAATGCGCTGAAGGAAGACCTCACCGTGACCGAGTCGCTCGCCTTCCTGGCGCGCATCCACGGCCGCGACGATGGCGCCGCCCGCCTGGAGCGGGCGCTCGACACCTTCGGCCTCAGGAGCCGCCGGCGTGCGCCGGTGCGCACCTTGTCGCAAGGGCAGCATCGCCGGGTGGCGCTGGCACGGCTGGCGCTCGAGGACCGCCCGGGCCTCTGGGTGCTCGACGAACCTTTCGACGCGCTCGACGTCGAAGGCACGGGGCGGCTTGCCGAGCTGCTGGTGAACCACCAATCGCGCGGCGGCAGCGTGCTGTTCACCAGCCACCTGCCGCTCGAAAACAGCCTCGCGCCGACTGAATTCCTCCTCGACCAGCACGTTTCGCAAGCGCAACGGCAATGACCCGCTTCTTCCTGGCGATCTATCTGCGCGACCTGCGCCTGGCGATGCGCCGGCGCGTCGAGGCGCTGCTGCCGGTGGCTTTTTTCGTGGTGGCGGCCAGCCTGTTCCCGCTGGGCGTCGGGCCGGAACCGGAGATGCTGCGGCAGGTCGCCCCCGGGGTGGTGTGGGTGTGCGCGCTGCTCGCGGCCATGCTGTCCGTCAATCAGCTGTATGCAGCCGACCATGCCGATGGGTCGCTGGAGCAGTTGCTGCTGTCGGGAGAATCCGCGGTGGTGGTGGCGGCAGCCAAGGCGTGTGCGCACTGGACGGTGAGCGGGGCGCCGCTGCTGGCCGCCGCGCCGCTGTTCGGCCTGCTGTTCGGCATGCAGGCCGACACGCTGGCCGCCCTGTTCGTGACGCTGCTGCTGGGCACGCCGGTGCTGAGCCTGCTGGGCGGGGTGGGCGCGGCGCTCACGCTGGGCCTGCGCAGCGCGGGCATGCTGATCGTGCTGATCGTGCTGCCGCTGGCGATCCCGGCGCTGATCTTCGGCACCGGGGCGCCCGGCGCGGTGGAAAGCGGGCTGTCGCCTTCGGGGCATTATTCGCTGCTGGGCGCGCTGCTGATCGGCTGCCTGCTGCTGGCGCCGCCGGCCACCGCGGCGGCCTTGAGAATTTCGCTGGAGTGAGCTGACGTGATGACCCGTGAACAAGGGCCGACGATGACCGGCGCCACACGCGCCGCGCCGCAGCGCCTGCGCTGGAGCACCTTTGCCGCGCCGTCGCGCTTCTACGCGCTGGCGCTTGCGCTGGAGCCCTGGTGCTGGGCGGTGGCCCTGGCACTGGCGGCGGCCGGCCTGTACATCGGCTTTTTCGTGGCGCCCACCGACGCGACCCAGGGCGACTCCTACCGCATCATCTTCATCCACGTGCCGGCTGCCTGGATGTCGATGGTGGTCTACCTCGCGATGGCCTTCTGGGCTGCCATCGGCTGGCTGCTGAACGCCCGCATGGCCTCGATGTTCGCCCGTGCGCTCGCGCCCACCGGTGCCATGTTCACTTTCGTCGCGCTGTGGACCGGCGCGCTGTGGGGCAAGCCCACCTGGGGCACCTGGTGGGTGTGGGACGCGCGGCTCACCTCCGAGCTGATCCTGCTGTTCCTCTACCTGGGCTTCATCGCGCTGGTCGCCTCCATCGACGACCTGCGCCGCGGCGACAAGGCCGGCGCGCTGCTCGCGCTGGTGGGCGTGGTCAACATCCCCATCATCTATTTCTCGGTGCGCTGGTGGAACACGCTCCACCAGGGCGCCACCATCAGCATGACGGCCGCGCCCAAGATGGCCAGCACCATGCTGACCGCCATGCTGCTGATGACCTTCTCGTTCTGGGCCTACACCTTCGCGATCGCGTTCTCGCGCGCCCGCGCCGAGGTGCTCGAGCGCGAAGCCGGCAGCGACTGGGTGCGCGAGCTGCTGACTCGCACAGACAAGAGGTAGGACATCATGATTTGGGGTAGTGCATCGGACTTCTTCCACATGGGCGGCTACGGCCTGTACGTGTGGGGCTCGTATGCCGTCACGCTGGTGCTCATGCTCGCGGAGCCGGTGCTGGCCGCCAGGCGCCGCCGCCGGGCCCTCGACGACGCACGCGGCACATTCGAGGAGGGACGCTCATGACGCCGCGCCGCAAACGCCTGGCCATCATCGGCGGCATCCTGGTCGCCGTGGGGGCCGCCACCGCGCTGGTGCTCAACGCCTTCCAGAGCAACCTGGTGTTCTTCTATTCGCCCTCGCAGGTGGCCGCGAAGGAGGCCCCCACCAACCGGACCTTCCGCATCGGCGGCATGGTCGAGGCCGGCAGCGTCAAGCGCGCCGGCGTGGACGTGAGCTTCGTCGTCACCGACATGGCCAACACCGTGCCGGTGAAGTACAGCGGCATCCTTCCCGACCTCTTCAAGGAGGGCAAAGGCGTGGTGGCGCAGGGCCAGCTGGGGCCTGACGGCGTGTTCGTGGCCCGCGAGGTGCTGGCCAAGCACGACGAGAACTACATGCCGCCCGAAGCGGCCGAGGCGCTCAAGCACGGCGAAGCCGTCAACAAGAAGGCCGCCGGCACGGTGGTGATGGAGGCCAAGCCATGATCCCCGAACTCGGCCAGGTGGCCCTGCTGCTGGCGCTGGCCGTGGCGCTGGTGCTGGGCACGCTGCCCATCGTCGGAGCCGCGCGCGGCCGCACCGACTGGATGGCGCTCGCGCGACCGGCGGCGCAGGCGCACTTCGTCCTCGTCGCGGCGGCCTATGCGCTGCTCACCACCTCGTTCGTGCAGAACGACTTCTCGGTGCAGTACGTGGCGAGCAACTCCAACAGCGAGCTGCCGCTGGCCTACCGCATCGCCGGCGTGTGGGGCGGCCATGAAGGCTCGCTGCTGCTGTGGCTGCTCATGCTGGCGAGCTGGATGTTCGCGGCCGGGCAGTTCAGCCGGCACCTGAGCCCCGCCATGGTGGCGCGCGTGCTCGGCGTGATGGGCCTGGTGAGCGTGGGCTTCCTGCTCTTCATGCTCATCACCTCCAACCCCTTCGACCGGCTGTTCCCGGTGCCGGCCAACGGCAACGACCTGAACCCGCTGCTGCAGGACCCCGGCATGGTGTTCCACCCGCCGATGCTCTACATGGGCTACGTGGGCTTCTCGGTGGCATTCGCGTTCGCCATTGCCGCGCTGCTGGGCGGCCAGCTCGACGCGCAATGGGCGCGCTGGGCGCGGCCCTGGACCACCGCCGCCTGGTGTTTCCTCACCATCGGCATCGCGCTGGGCAGCTGGTGGGCCTACTACGAGCTGGGCTGGGGCGGCTGGTGGTTCTGGGACCCGGTCGAGAACGCCTCCTTCATGCCCTGGCTGTGCGGCACCGCGCTGATCCATTCGCTGGCCGTGACCGAAAAGCGCGGCGCCTTCAAGTCCTGGACGGTGCTGCTGGCGATCCTCGCGTTTTCGCTGTCGCTGCTGGGCACCTTCCTCGTGCGCTCGGGCGTGCTGTCTTCGGTGCACGCGTTCGCCACCGACCCGCGGCGCGGCCTGTTCATCCTGGCCTTCCTGGTGCTGGTGGTGGGCGGCTCGCTGTCGCTGTATGCATGGCGCGCCCCCAAGGTCGGCCTGGGCGCGCGCTTCGCCATGGTGTCGCGCGAGTCGATGCTGCTGGGCAACAACGTGCTGTTCGTGGTGGCCACCGCCTCGGTGCTGCTGGGCACGCTGTACCCGCTGGCGCTCGATGCGCTGGGCCTGGGCAAGATCTCGGTCGGGCCGCCCTACTTCGACACGGTGTTCCTGCCGCTCATGGTGCCGGTGGTGTTCCTGCTCGGCGTGGGCCAGCTGGCGCGCTGGAAGGAAGCCTCCATCGCCGACCTGGCCACCCGCCTGCGCTGGGCCGCAGCGGCGGCGGTGGTCGCGGCGCTGCTGACCGGCTGGCTGGCCGGGCGCATCTCGGCGCTGGCCACGCTGGGCTTCCTGATGAGCTACTGGATCGTCGCCTCCGTCGCGGTCGACCTGCTCGAACACCTGCGCGGCCGCGCCGGCCTGGCGCCTTCGCGCCTGAAGCTGGTGCCGCGCGCGACGTGGGGCATGTGGCTCGCGCACGTGGGCGTGGCCGTGTTCGCCTTCGGCGTGAGCATGGTCAACACCTACCAGGTCGAGCGCGACGTGAAGATGGCGGTGGGCGACACCACCACGGTGGCCGGCCACACCTTCGCCTTCGGCGGCGTGCGCCAGGTCGAGGGGCCCAACTACACCGCTGCGCAGGGCATCGTCGACGTGTCGAAGAACGGCAAGCCGGTGACGCAAATGTTCCCCGAGAAGCGCATCTACCGGGTGCAGCAGAACCCGATGACCGAGGCCGCCATCGACAACGGCATCGCGCGCGACCTCTACGTCTCGCTGGGCGAAGCGGTCGAAGGCGACGCCTGGATCGTGCGGGTGTACTACAAGCCCTTCGTCAGCTGGATCTGGGGCGGCTGCGTGCTGATGGCCCTGGGCGGCGCGCTGGCCGCCAGCGACCGGCGCCTGCGTGCCCCGCAGCGCGAGACGGCCACGAACGCAGGCATGGCAGGAGCGCGCGCGTGATGAAGGGCAAGCTCAAGTTCATCATTCCGCTGGTGGTGTTCGTCGCGCTGGCGGGCTTCCTGGCGGCGGGCCTCAAGCTCGACCCGCGCGAGGTGCCCTCGCCGCTCATCGGCAAGCCGGCACCCGAGTTCAAGCTCGCGCTGCTGCACGACGAGAGCCGCAGCCTCGCCCGCGCCGACCTGCTGGGCAAGCCGTGGATCCTCAACGTGTGGGCCTCGTGGTGTGCGGCCTGCCAGATCGAGCACCCGCTGCTGATGCAGTACGCCCGCATGAAGCAGGTGCCGCTGATCGGCCTCAACTACAAGGACACGCGGCCCAACGGCCAGGCCTGGCTCACCCGCCACGGCAACCCGTACGACGCGTCGCTGTTCGACCAGGACGGCCGCCTGGGCATCGACTTCGGCGTGTACGGCGCCCCCGAGACCTTCGTCATCGACAAGGCGGGGGTCATCCGCTTCAAGCACATCGGGCCGCTCACGCCCGAGGTGATCACCCGGCGCATCGAGCCGCTGCTCAAGGAGCTCTCGAATGGCTGAGCACTTGCGCAAACTGTGGCTCGCCGTCCTGCTGGCCAGCGCGGCGCTTTGCACCACCGCCAAGGAAGCCGCCCCCGCCGCCGAGGACCCGGTGCTCGAGGCGCGGCTGATCGAAATCACGAGCGAGCTGCGCTGCCTCGTCTGCCAGAACGAAACCATTGCCGCCTCCAGCGCCGACCTGGCCAACGACCTGCGCCGCGAGATCCGCACCATGCTCAGGCGCGGCGACAGCAACGAGCAGATCCTCAAGTACATGACCGACCGCTACGGCGACTTCGTGCTGTACCGCCCGCCGGTCAAGGGAACGACCGCCCTGCTGTGGGCCGGCCCCGCACTGTTGCTGGCCGGCGGCGTGCTCACGCTCGTGGTCGTGCTGCGCCGGCGCGCCCGCCTGGCCGACGACGCGTTCGAGCCTGACGAAGACGAAGACAACGCGGCCGGCAAGGCCGACAACGACACCCCCGCACAACAAGGTTCGAGTTCATGACCGTCTTCATCTTGCTGGCCGCGCTGCTGGGCTTGCTGGCCCTGGCGCTGCTGACTCGCCGGGTGTGGTGGTGGCGTGTCGCCGCCGCCGAGGGCACCGAAGCCACCGGCAAGCCCTCGAAGTCGCTGCTGGCGTCGCTGGCCGTGCTGATGCTGGCCGTTACCGCGGGCGGCTACGCCTGGCTCGGCGCGCCCGAGCATGTGGGCCTCACGCCCGAGTCGGCACGCGCAGCGCAGCAGCGGCCCACGCCCGAGCAGATCGACGCCATGCTCGCCAAGCTGGCCAGGCACCTGCAGGAAAAGCCCGACGACGTGGCCGGCTGGAGCCTGCTGGCGCGCTCCTACGTGTCGCTCGGCCGCCATGCCGAAGCCGAAGACGCCTTCAAGAAGGCGCTGGCCGCCCAGCCCGACAACCCCGACCTGCTGGCCGACTACGCCGACCTGCTCGCCTCCAAGACCGGCGGCCTCGAAGGCGAGCCGGCAGGCCTGGTGATGCGCGCGCTCAAGGCCGACCCCAACCACCTGAAGGCCCTGGCGCTCGCCGGCACCGCGGCCTTCAACCGCAAGGAATACGGCGCGGCCGTCGTTGCCTGGGAAAAGGCACTGCAGGCCGCGCCGCCCGACCACCCGTTCGCGCCGCTGCTGCGCGACGGCGTGGCGCAGGCGCGGCAGCTCGGCAACCTGGACGGCGGCTCCGCGAGCCAGCCGCAGACGGCCCAGGCCGGCAAGCCGGCCGCCGGCGCCGGCCGCGTGTCCGGCAGGGTGAGCCTCGCGCCGGCGCTCGCAGCGAAGGCCTCGCCCGACGACACGGTGTTCGTGTTCGCACGCGCCGCGGGTGAAGGTGCGCCGCGCATGCCGCTGGCCATCCTGCGCAAGCAGGTGCGCGACCTGCCGTTCGAGTTCACGCTCGACGACAGCCTCGCGATGTCCCCCGCGGCCAGGCTGTCGTCCACGCCGCGCGTCATCGTCGGCGCCCGCATCTCCAGGTCCGGCAATGCGATGGCGCAGGCGGGCGACCTGCAAGGCAGCGTGGGCCCGGTGGACCTGGGGGCTTCGGGCCTCGCGGTCGAGATCGGCGAAGTCGTCGCGAAGTGAGGGATCGATCGATGGACTCACCCGCGCTCGCCTGGAGCGATTCACTGCAGGACCTCGACTGGAACGAGCTCTCGGCGCTCTACCGCGTGGCACCTTTGGGCGACAAGAAGCCTCAAGCCCTCGAGACCGCCTTCGGCAACAGCATGTTCCGATGCCTCGTGCGTGATGAACAGGGCCGGCTGGTGGGTGCCGGCCGGGCGGTCGCCGACGGCGTGGACTGCTCCTACCTCTGCGACGTGGCGGTGCATCCGTCGCAGCAGGGCCGGGGCCTGGGCCGCGCCATCGTGTCTCGGCTGGTCGAGCTGTCGGCCGGGCACAAGAAGATCATCCTGTACGCCAGGCCCGGCACCGAGTCCTTCTACCTGAAGCTCGGCTTCAAGCGCATGGCCACCGCGATGGCCATCTTCGAGAACCAGGCGCTGGCGCTGGAGCGCGGCTTGGTGGTGGACGGCCGCTGATCAAGGCTGCGGCCGGGAACCGCGCAGCAGCTCGCGAAGGTGCCGTGCCGCGATGCCGAGGGACTGGTCGAGCCGCCAGGCGAGGTAGGCGTCCGTCATCTTCTCTCCCCCCGGTCCCCAGTTCGCCGTCGGCAAAGGCACCAGCGAGCCGCCATCGAGCTCCGTTTCGATGCTCCAGCGCGGCAGCCGCCCCCAGCCCACCCCCGCCAGGATGAGCGCGCGCTTCGCGTCCTGCGTACCGACGCGTATCGTCTGCGGCGACAGCACACCGAAGTCGCGGCCCTCGGAGAGATCGGTCGGGTCTTCCAGCACCACCTGCACCTGCTCCGCCAGCTCGGACGCGTTCACGGCCCTGGCCTGCCCTGCACGGCGCGCCAGCGGGTGTGACGCAGCGGCCACCGCCACCAAAGGGAACGACAGCAGCCGCTCGCGCTCGATGCGCGGATCGACGAAGTCCTCGCCCGCCATGACGGCCAGCGTGCAACGCTGGTCGCGCAGTGCCGCCAGCGGCCCGCCCAGCGGCTCCACCGACAGGCGCAGCCGCACCGTCGGATAGGACTCGCGCAGCGACTTCAGCGCCGCAGCCACGACCGGCAGCGGGAACAGCGTGTCCACCACCATCGACAGCTCGGTCTCCAGCCCCTGCTCGAAGCCGCGCGCCCTCGCCCGCAAGACGTCCACCTTGAGCAGCACGCTCCGCGCATCTTCCAGCAGTGCGCGCCCCGCGGTGGTGAGGGTCGGGCGGTGCGTGGACCGGTCGAACAGGCGCACGCCCAGCTGCAGCTCCAGGTTCGAGATCGCATGGCTGACCGCGGACTGCGCACGCCGCACGCGCACCGCCCCCTTGCGGAAGCTGCCTTCCTCTGCGATCGCCACGAACACCCGCATCTGGTCCAGCGTCACGCTCTCCAGCACGATCTACTCCATCGATCAGTTCAAGCGAGATTTTGAGACTTCCGCCGATCAGTTGCCTTCCTCACACTGCGCGCCATCGCAATCACCCGACGGTCGTTTCCCCATGGCAAAGGTCCTCGTTCTCTACTACTCGTCCTACGGTCACATCGAGCAGATGGCCAAGGCTGTCGCGCAAGGCGCACGCGAGGCGCAGGCCGAGGTGGTCGTCAAGCGGGTGCCGGAGCTCGTGCCGCCCGAGGTGGCGCAGCGCGCCGGCTACAAGCTCGACCAGGCCGCACCGGTGGCCACGGTGGATGAACTGCCCGGCTACGACGCCATCATCATCGGCACGCCCACCCGCTTCGGGACGATGGCCAGCCAGATGAAGAACTTCCTCGACCAGGCCGGCGGGCTCTGGGCGAAGGATGCGCTGGTCGGCAAGGTCGGCAGCGTCTTCACCTCGACCGCCACCCAGCATGGCGGCCAGGAGGCCACCCTCCTCACCACCCACGTGGTGCTGCTCCACCTGGGCATGGTGGTGGTCGGGCTGCCCTACAGCTTCAAGGGCCAGCTGCGCATGGACCAGGTCACCGGCGGCTCGCCCTACGGGGCCTCGACGATCGCCGACGACGGCAGCGGCGGCGACCGCCAGCCCGGCACCGCCGACCTCGAAGGCGCACGCTTCCAGGGCGGCCACGTGGCCCGCATCGCGGCCGCGCTCGCGCACCGTTCGCACGACGGCGGGCCGGCGCGATGACCGCCGCGCCGGCAGCGGTGGCAACGCGGCCGTGGCCCATCGTGCTGTTGTGCGTGGGCGCCGGAGTCGTCGCCGCCTTCCAGGTGGGCAAGGTGCCCATGGCGCTGGCGGAGATCCAGCGTGATCTCGGGCTCGGCCTTTCCGGGGCGTCGTGGCTGATGTCGGCGTTCGCCATCGTCGGCGCCGTCGCAGGTGCGCCCGTCGGCCTCGTGGCCGACCGCCTCGGCGCGCGCCGCGTGGCGGTGGCCTCGATGGTCGTCCTGGCCGCGGGCGCCGCGATGGGTGCGGTGGTCACCGCACCTGCCGCCGTGCTGGCCACACGCGTCGTCGAGGGCCTCGGGTTCGTGGGTGTCACGGTCGCCGCGCCTGCGCTCATCGCCGCGGCCGCACCCGCACAGATGCGCGAGCGGGCCATGGCGCTGTGGGCCACCTTCATGCCGGTCGGCATGACGCTGGTGATGCTGGCCGCGCCGCTGCTGGGCGAAATCGGCTGGCGCGGCTTCTGGCTTGTCAATGCCGCGCTGCTGGCGGCCTATGCCGGCCTGCTGGCGTGGGGCACGCACGGGGTCCGGCCTTCCCATGCCGGGCCCTCGCCGGCCATCCTGCGGGACGTGGCCGCCGCGGCCGGTGCATCCGGCCCGTGGATCCTCGGCGGGCTGTTCGCCGCCTTCTCGGCAGCCTTCTTCGCGGCCTTCAGCTTCCTGCCGACCTACCTGGCGGAGCGGCTGCAGGTCGCAGCCGACACCGCCGCGATGCTCTGCGCGCTGGCGGTGGCTGCCAGCGCCGCGGGCAACCTGCTGTGCGGCCGGCTGCTGGTGCGCGGTGCCCGGCCTGCGCACCTGCTGTTCGCCTCGTTCGGCGTGATGGCAGCCTGCGGCGTCGCCATGTTCCAGCCGGCGGCGGCCGATGCGGGCATCGTGCCGGCGGCCATCGTGTTTTCGCTTGCGGGCGGGGCGGTCCCCGTGGTGATCCTCGACAGCGTGCGGCGCTTCGCGCCGCGCGACGACCTGATCGGCGCCACCGTCGGATTCGCGATGCAGGGCAACAGCGTGGGGCTCATCGTCGGCCCGGCGGCGGCCGGCGAGCTTGCCGCGGCCTTCGGCTGGCAGGCCATCGGCCCGCTCGTCATCGCCTTCGTCACGGCGGCCTGCGCGCTGGTCGTCTGTTTCGGGCGTCGAGACACCGCGGGCCGGGCAGGCCGTGGTTGAAAATGCCCCGCCATGTCCGAAGAAATCAACCAGATCGTCGTCCCGCCCTCGTTCATCGAGCTCTTCATCGAGCCGGGCCGCATCAAGCCCAACGCCCCGCGCGAGCAGATCGCGCAGCGCTACGAGATGTGCGAAGACCTCGCCACGGCGCTCACTGAACAGGCGGGCACGCTGCAGTGGCAGCTGGGCATCGCCGAGCGCGACGTGCTGGAGCGGGTGCATGCCGGGCTGCGGGAGCCCTCCTCGGGACTCACCGAGGCGGAGGCTCAGTGGGTGGTGCGGCGGCTGGCCGAGCTGATGGACTGGTGAGGCCGCTCGCCTGCCCCGCCGGCTCGATGAACCCGAGTTCCGCCATGCGGGCCAGCAGCGCCCCGGCCGCCTCCTGCGGGGTGAGCAGCATGGAATCGACCCGCAGGTCCGGCGCCAGCGGCGCCTCGTAGGGCGAATCGATGCCGGTGAAGCCGGCAATCTCGCCCGAGCGGGCCTTCTTGTAGAGCCCCTTCGGGTCGCGCGCCTCGCACACGTCGAGCGGCGCGTCGACGAACACCTCCATGAATTCGCCCGCCGCGAACCTGGCCCGGCCGGCCTCGCGCTCGGCCCGGAAGGGCGAGATCAGCGCGACGATGGTGAGCAGACCGGCATCGACCATCAGTCGCGCGATCTCGACGGCGCGGCGCATGTTCTCGACGCGGTCGGCGTCCGAAAAGCCCAGCCCGCCGCAGATGCCGCGGCGCAGCTCGTCGCCGTCGAGCAGGTAGGTGTGCATGCCCAGCTCGTGCAGGCGCCGCTCCAGCAGCACCGCCAGCGTGGTCTTGCCGGCGCCCGACAGGCCGGTGAGGTAGATCACCCCGCCGCGATGGCCGTTCAGCGCTTCGCGCTGGTGCCGGTCGATGCGCAGGTGGCGGCTCACGTGTTCGGGCCCGCGTTCTTGCTCGAGAGGATGAAGTCCACCATGCCGCACAGCTCCTGGAAGGTGTTCTGCTTCTCGAGCAGGCTGCGCACCCCGGCCAGCTGGGCCTGCGCCCGCAGTTCCTCGGTGATGTAGCCCGAGCTCAGCACCACCGGCAGCCGGGGCTGGATGCGCTGCAGGGCGCGGGCCACCTCGAGGCCCGAGAGTTCGGGCATGTTGAAGTCGGTGACGACGAAGTCGAAGTCGTTCGGCCGGCTGCGCACCGCTGCCAGCGCCGCCTTGGCGCTCTGGAAACTGCTCACCCGGTAGCCGCCCCGCTCGAGCAGGCGCTGCACCATGAGCAGCATGGTTTCGTCGTCATCGACATACAGCACGTGCTCGCCGTGGCCACCCGTCGCCTCGGCCCCCGCCGCAGCCGTGGCCATGGCGGCCGCAGGAGGCTCCGCGCCGTGAGGATGGGCGGCCGCCTGTGGCCCCTCCACCAGCGGAAAGTACAGGTGGAAGGTGCTGCCCAGGCCCAGCTCGCTCTCGACGGCGATGCCGCCGTGGTGGGAGGCCACGATGCCGTGCACCACCGACAGGCCGAGCCCGGTTCCCTGGCCCACCGGCTTGGTGGTGAAGAAGGGCTCGAAGATGCGCTGGCGGGTCGCCTCGTCCATGCCGCAGCCGGTGTCGCGGACCCACACGTGCGCATAGCTGCCGCCCGCCAGCCCGCCGACGCGGTGGGCGGCCACTTCGTCGAGCAGCACCGTGTCGAGACCCATGCTGATCCGGTTCGGGCCCTCTCCCAACGCATGCCAGGCGTTGGTGCACAGGTTCATCAGCACCTGCTGCATCTGGTTGGCATCGGCATGCACATGCAGCGGCTTCTCGGGAATGACCACGTCGAGGTGCACGCTTGCGGGCAGGGTGGCGCGCAGCAGCTTGTGGGTCTCCTCGAGCACCGGATGCAGCGGCTGCGTGACCAGCTGCTGCGGCTCGCGGCGGCTGAAGGTGAGGATCTGCCGCACCAGGTTGCGCGCCCGCAGGCTCGCCTTGTAGATCTCGCCCAGGCTGGCCTGGGCCGGGTGGTTCTTGCCCAGCTCCTCGCGCGCCAGGGTCACGTTGCCCAGCACGGCGCCCAGGATGTTGTTGAAGTCATGCGCGATGCCGCCGGCCAGCGTGCCGAGCGATTCCATCTTCTGCACCTCGCGCAGTTGCGCTTCGAAGCGGCGGACCTCCGCTTCGGCCTCCTTGCGATCGTTGATGTCGATGATGGCCACGCGCACCATCGGCACGCCGCTGTCCACCCGCATGCAGTCGAGTTGCGCGTGGAAGCTCGCCCCTGCGGCTTTCACCAGCACCAGCTCCAGCCGCTGTCGCCCGCTGTGGTGCAGCGCCTGCAGGAAGTGGTGGTACCAGCGCTCCACGTCCGCCGGCCGCACGAAGGTGGCGAAACGGCTGCCGGTGAGCTGCTCGCGACGCTCGCCCAGCAGGTCGGCACCGGTCAGGTTGACCTGCTCGATCAGCCCTTCGGCCGACAGGCTGAGATAGCCCACCGGCGCGAAGTCGTAGAGGTCCATGTAGCGGTCGCGCGAGACCTCCAGGTCGATCTGCCCCTGGCGGTGCTCGGCGCGTATGGCCGCCTGCGCCAGCTCGCGCTCGAGCACCGGCGCCAGGCGCGCCAGGTTGCTCTTCATCACGTAGTCGCTGGCACCGGCCTTCATGGCGCCGACCGCGATCTCCTCGCCGATCGTGCCCGAGCAGAAGATGAACGGAATGTCCAGGCCGGTCTGGCGAAAGATCTCGAGCGCATCGACGCCGCTGAAGCCGGGCAGCCTGAAGTCGGACAGCACGGCGTCCCAGCGCTCGGTCTCGAAGGCGTCGCGCAACGCGCCGACGTCCTGCACCCGCCTGTAGGAAGTGTCGAAGCCGCCCGCGCGCAGCATGCGAACGGCCAGCCTCGCGTCGTCCTCGGAGTCCTCGACGATGAGCACGCGGATCGGCTTGCTCACGGCGACGGTCTCTCCGGCGGGGATTGGTTCATCATCAGCCAGTAGATGCCAAGCACCTTCACCGCCTCCACGAATTCGGCAAAGTCCACCGGCTTGCGCACGTAGCTGTTGGCGCCCAGCGAATAGCCGGAGATGAGATCCTGCTCCTCCTTCGACGACGTGAGGATGACCACCGGCAGCAGCTTCGTGCGTTCGTTGGCACGGATCGCGCGCAGCACGCCCAGGCCGTCGAGCTTGGGCAGCTTCAGGTCGAGGATCACGAGCGTCGGCAAAGGACCGGAATCACGCGCCGCATACTCGCCCCGGCCGAACAGGAAGTCCAGTGCCTCGATGCCGTCGCGCACCAAATGGATGGAATTCATCACGTGGCTGCGCTTGAACGCGCGCAGCGTCAGTGCGGCGTCGTCGGGGTTGTCTTCAACGAGCAGGATGTCCTTGTCGTTCATGGTTCGATTCCTGTGAATCCTTCAGGGTGAAGAAGAACGTGGCGCCCCGCCCGGGCTGCGCCTCCACCCAGATCTGCCCTTCGTGCCGGCGGAAGATGCGCTGCACGATGGCCAGCCCGATGCCGGTGCCTGCGAACTCGTTCTCGTGGTGCAGCCGCTGGAAGGCGCCGAACAGGCGGTCGGCGTAGGCCATGTCGAAGCCTACGCCGTTGTCCGCGACGAAGCAGTCCTTTTTGCCGTTGCGTTCGATGGTTCCGACACGGATCTCGGGGTCTTGCGTCTTGCCCGTGAACTTCCACGCGTTCTCGAGCAGGTTCTGCATCGCGATGTGCATCAGCGCGCTGTCGGCCTGTACCGTGATGCCGTCCTCGATCTGCCAGCGCACCTTGCGTTGCGGCTGCTGCTGCTGCAGCGACTCCGCGATCTCGCGCGCAATCGCGCTCAGGTTGACCGCGCGCAGGGACAGCTCGGCACGCGTGACGCGCGACAGGCCCAGCAGTTCGTCGATGAGCCGCCCCATGCGCTGGCTGGCGTTGCGGATGCGCTGCAGGTAATCCTTCGCCTCGTCGTCGAGCTTGTCGCCGTAGTCCTCGAGCAGCGCGAGGGAAAAGCCGTCCATGCTGCGCAGCGGGCTGCGCAGGTCGTGCGACACGGAATAGCTGAACGCCTCCATCTCCTTGTTGAGCGCGGCGAGCTCTTCGTTCTTGCGCTCGATCTGCGCGAACGATTCGCGCAGCGCCTGCGTCATCGCGTCGAAGTGGCGCGAGGTCTGGCCGATCTCGTCGCGGCTGCCGCTGTCGAGCTTGAAGTTCCAGTTGCCGGAGGCCACCTCGCGGGTGGCCTGTTCGAGCCGGCGCACCGGCACCAGCACGCTGCCATGGATGAACCAGGCGACACCGGCCATGGTGAGCGCGATCAGCGCAAGCCCGCCGGCGATGACGAGCACCACGCGGGTCTGCGCCGCGTTGATGCGCTCGGTCGAGAAGTCGATGAGGCGGAACGCGTCGGCCAGGCTTTCCTGCTGCAGGATCAGCAGCCGGCTGCCGAGCTGGGCCTCGAAGCGGCGCGCCTCGGCCTGCGCCGCTTCGCCCGGGGCCGACGGCGGCGCGACGAACTCGTCGAAGATGCGGCGGGTCTGCACGCTGCGCTCGCGCAGGGCCTCGAGCGTGGCGGCCGGCTCGGGGTCGGTGAAGGTGCTTTCGGCCAGCAGCCGGTCGAGCCGCTGCGACACGCCGCGGTGCTGCACCTGGGCCCGCTCGTGCCGGTGCAGCACGAACTCGAAGGTCACCAGCCGCAGGTCGTCCAGTGCCTTGACGATGCTGCTCGCCTGCCTGCGCTGCTGCGCCGCGTGCTGCATCTCGGCATTGGCCCACCAGATCATCGCGGCGATCAGGCCGATCGAAACGAAGGCCGTCGCGGTCGCAAGTTTCGCCTTGGTGCTGATCTTCATCTGCGGCCTAGTGCACCACCGTCACCCGTTCGGGCGACACGGCCAGCAGCGCACCGAGGTACAGGTGCTGGAGGAAGTTGGGCACCGGCTGCTGCCTCGCATAGCCGCGCGCGATGGCCCAGCGGGCCTGGTCTTCCAGCGTGACCAGCTGCGACTGCCGCAGGTCGACGCGGAACTCCAGTTCCTGCCAGGCCGGCCGCAGCGCGGCCACGTCGAGCTTGAGCTGGGTGGCGGCCAGCGCCAGCGCCTCCTGCGGCTGCGCCCGGACGAACCGCTCGGTCTCGAGCAGCGCCCGCACCAGCTTCTCGACGGCTCGGGAGCGCTGCTTCAGGAACTCGTTGCGCCCCACCACGACATGGGTGACGGTGTAGGCATTCGACTCGTTGAAGGACAGGCCTTGCGCACCCAGCGCCTCCTGCACACGCGTACGCAGCGGCTCCCACGTCGAGGCGGCGTCGATGCCGCCCCCGGTCAGCCGCTCGGTCATCTGCCCGGGCGGCACGTCGACCAGTGAAACGCGCTCGGGCGCCAGCTTGTAGTGGGTGAGAAAGGCCCACAGGAAGTACTCCCCGCTGGTGCCGAAGGTCACCCCGACACGCTTGCCCAGCAGGTCGGCCGGCTGCGAGATGGCGCGGTCGCGACGCGCCACGATGGCCATTTCGCTGGACACGCTGAGCACGGTGGCGGCAATGCCCAGCGGCTCGCCGTTGAGCACCGAAATCACGAACGGCACCTCGGCGGCGGCGGCCAGGTCGGCCTGGCCCTGGGCCAGCAGGTCGATCGCCGCCTTGCCGTGGCTCACCGGCTTGAGGGTGACGTCCAGCCCCTGCCGCGCAAGAAATCCCTTGGCATGCGCCAGGTGCAGCAGGGCCGCGTGGGGCGTGGTCGACAGCGCGATGGTGAGCTTCTCGGGCGGCCCGGCAGCGCCGGCGCGCGAAGGCGAGCGCGCAAACCAGAGGGCAGCCGCCGCCACGACCACGAGCAAGGCAGCGACCCCAGCGACCCAGCGCAGCGAAGTACCGCGAGCACTGCCGGCATCGGGTGGAACGTCCGTCACTTCACCTCCCTCCTGCAATACGACGCGCACTTTGTGCCGCAGTCCGGAATCGCCACAACATCATGGGCTTGGAGCATTTCGAAGCTAGCGTAGCGGCGCCAACCGCCGCGGCAAACCTGTAAGGGCTTACAGCCCCCGCGCGGGTGTTCTCGTTTTCCCTTGATTTGCAATAGTTACCGACGTCCATGCGGCAGACTCTGCCTGCCCATGCGGGCACGCTACATGCCACGACTCGCCAATGAGATGAACGACCCGTCTCACGATCGCCGCGCTCCATTCCTGGTCCTCGCGCATCACCGCTCGGGCTCGAACTTCCTGAACGACCTGCTGCAGGCCCACCCGGGCATGGAGTGCCTCAACGAGCCCCTGTCCATGCAGACGGGCTTCTTCCGCGGCTGCGACCTCGAGCATTGGCCGGCCGGCGCGTTCGATCCGCAGTCGCTGCACCCGTCGATCGCCGACAAGCCCGAGCTGCGCGACTTCCTCTGCGAGTTCAGGCACTACTTGCTGCAGTCGAATGCGCAGCGCGTGATCGGGTTCAAGGAGACGGTGCTGTTCGGCAAGCTCGAATGGCTGAAAGCCTTCATGCCGACGATCAAGGTCGTGTTCCTGCAGCGTGACGCGCGCGAGATCGTCTCGTCGGTGCTGCGAAGCAGCCTGACCGGCCTGTGGCGCTACGACGAACTCGTGCCCGCGACCTTCGCCCGGTACTTCCCCGACTACCGCAGCCGCCTGGGCGCGACCAGCGGCCCCGAGCTGCGGGCCGCCGAAACGGCAGCCAAGAGCATCGCCGTGCGCTACGAGATCGCACGCCGAACGCTGGGGCTGTTCGAGCACAGGACGCTGCATCTCGAGGCGCTGATGCGCGAACCCGCACGGGGGCTCGAATCGCTGTCGACACTGCTGGGCATGGCGCCGCACCCTCGACAGATGGAGTTCCTGCGGGACCGGCAGCGGGTCAGCCGCGGCGGCGCGTTCTCTTCATTCCGCACGCGCGAGGCGGTCGACGAGCGCTGGCGTCGCGACCTGAGCGCCGAGCAGCTGCAGGTGATCGACGACGTGCTTCGCGCGGCCGACCATGCCGGCGCCTGGCGGCACGGCGAGCAGGCTGCCTGAGCCGGCCGACCATGCAGCCGCACGCCACGCAACGCTATCTCGACGCCGCGGTGCGGTTCGAGCCGCACGGTCGCCAGCGCCCGCTTCGAGTGGCCTCCACGCTGTTCACCTGCGGCCTCGCAGCGCTGCTGCTCAACGAGCTGCGCATGCCGGCCGAAGGTCCGTGGACCTACCGCCTCCTGAATGTGCACAACCCCCGGCAGCCGCTGGCCTTCGACGTCGAAGCCGGGCGCTGGACCTGCGCACCCGCCTGGGACCTGCACCCGGTGTGGGGGCTCAGCTGGGCCGGTGCGCAGCTGCTGTGCGACGGCCTGGGCGCCCGCCTGCCCACCGAGCGGGAGTGGGAGCTCTTCGCGTCGAACAACCGGCCGGAGCAGTCGTATCCGTGGGGCGAGGCACCGCCCGGCGAGACGCTGGCGAACTACGACGAGCACTACGGCGGCACCACCCCGGTGGGCCGCTTCCCACCCAGCGAACTCGGCCTGTACGACCTGGCCGGCAACCTGAGCGAGTGGTGCCAGGACAGCTGCGGCCCGGCCGCCATGGAACGGGTGGTCAAGGGCGGCGCCTGGAGCAAGGACGCCAGCCACCTCAGGATCGCCGCGCGGCGCGGCAAGTGGGCGCGGCTGGGCACCACCACCATCGGCCTGCGGCCGGTGTGGGACGACTGACAGGACTCTCGAAGGACACGGAAGACCATGCAGATGCAGCTCGTCATCTTCGACCTCGACGACACGCTGATCGACTTCGCGAGCACGCGCCAGACCGCCTATGCGCAGATGGGCAAGCTGCTGGAGCAGGAGGGCATCGACGCGCAGGCCTACCTGCAGGCCTGCCCGCCGGTCGATCGCGCCTTGTTCGCCTTGTTCGAGCAGGGCAAGCTCACCCGCGCCGAATACCGGGCCCGGCGCTTCAGAGAGCCGTTCGACACCCTGGGCGTGGTCGCGAGCGACGAGCTGGTGATCCGGCTCAACACGCTGTTCATGGACGTGGTCAACGACACGCCGCTGCTGTACGACGACGTCTTGCCGGTGCTCGCCCGGCTGCGCGAGCGCGGCATCCGGACGGCCATCCTCACCAACGGCCCGTCGGACGGCCAGCGTCGCAAGCTCAAGGCCACGGGCCTCGCCGAGCGGGTGGACCATGTGGCCATCGGCGAGGAGCAGGGCTTCAGCAAGCCGCTGCCGCAGGCCTTCCATTCGGTGGTGGGGCGTTTCGGCGTCGACAGCGGCCAGGCGCTGATGGTGGGCGACTCGCCGCTGCTGGACTACGACGCCGCGCTGAACGCCGGGCTGCAGGCCCTGCTGCTCGACCGCGGCGG
>CAMLNA010000054.1 GCA_946481025.1 uncultured Rivibacter sp. | reverse complement strand
TCCTCGGCATGCAGCTCAAGACCCACCAGACCGGCCCCGAAGGCCAGAAGGTGCGTCGCCTGCTGATCGAGGAAGGCGCCGACATCAAGAAGGAGTACTACGTCGCTGCCGTCACCGACCGCGGCACGCAGAAGGTGGCCATCATGGCCAGCTCCGAAGGCGGCATGGACATCGAGGAAGTGGCCCACGCCACGCCCGAGAAGATCATCAAGGTGTTCGTCGACCCGGCCGCCGGCCTGACCGACGCGCAGGGCAAGCAGCTGGCCGACGGCATCGGCGTGCCGGCCGCTTCGCAGGCGCAGGCCATCGACGTGTTCAAGAAGCTCTACCAGTGCTACATGGACACCGACGCCTCGCTGGCCGAGATCAACCCGCTGATCCTCGAAGGCAACGGCAACATCAAGGCGCTGGACGCGAAGTTCAACTTCGATTCCAACGCGCTGTTCCGCCACCCCGAGATCGTGGCCTACCGCGACCTCGACGAGGAAGACCCGGCTGAAATCGAAGCCTCCAAGTTCGACCTCGCCTACATCCAGCTCGACGGCAACATCGGCTGCCTGGTCAACGGCGCCGGCCTCGCGATGGCCACCATGGACACCATCAAGCTGTTCGGCGGCGAGCCGGCCAACTTCCTGGACGTGGGCGGCGGCGCTACGGCCGAGAAGGTCACCGAAGCCTTCAAGATCATGCTGAAGAGCCACAACGTCAAGGCGATCCTGGTCAACATCTTCGGCGGCATCATGCGCTGCGACACCATCGCCGAGGGCGTGATCACCGCCTGCAAGGCGGTGAACCTGAAGGTGCCGCTCGTGGTGCGCATGAAGGGCACCAACGAAGACCTGGGCAAGAAGATGCTCGCCGAGTCCGGCCTGCCCATCATCTCCGCCGACACCATGGCAGAAGCGGCCCAGAAGGTCGTCGCTGCTGCCAAGTAATGCCCTGAAGGAAGAACGAACATGAGCATCCTGATCAACAAGGACACCAAGGTCATCACCCAGGGCATCACCGGCAAGACCGGCCAGTTCCACACCCTGGGCTGCCAGGCCTACGCCAACGGCAAGGCCGCCTTCGTCGCCGGCGTGAACCCCAAGAAGGCCGGCGAGAAGTTCTCCGACATTCCCATCTACGCGACGGTGCAGGAAGCCAAGGCCCAGACCGGCGCCGGCGTCTCGGTGATCTACGTGCCGCCCGCGGGCGCCGCGGCCGCCATCTGGGAGGCGGTCGAGGCCGACCTCGACCTGGTGGTGTGCATCACCGAAGGCATCCCCATCCGCGACATGCTCGAAGTGCGCAACAAGATGAAGGTCAAGGAAGCCAAGGGCGGCAAGAAGACGCTGCTGCTGGGCCCCAACTGCCCCGGCCTCATCACGCCCGACGAAATCAAGATCGGCATCATGCCGGGCCACATCCATCGCAAGGGCCGCATCGGCGTCGTCTCGCGCTCCGGCACGCTCACCTATGAAGCCGTGGCGCAGCTCACCGAGCTGGGCCTGGGCCAGTCGAGCGCCGTGGGCATCGGCGGCGACCCGATCAACGGGTTGAAGCACATCGACGTGATGCAGATGTTCAACGACGACCCGGAGACCGACGCGGTCATCATGATCGGCGAGATCGGCGGGCCCGATGAAGCCGAAGCCGCCCGCTGGTGCAAGGCCAACATGAAGAAGCCCATCGTCGGCTTCATCGCCGGCGTCACCGCCCCTCCGGGCAAGCGCATGGGCCACGCCGGCGCGCTGATCTCCGGCGGCGCCGACACGGCCGATGCCAAGCTCGCCATCATGGAAGAGTGCGGCTTCACCGTGACGCGCAATCCGTCCGAGATGGGCCGCCTGCTCAAGAAGGCCATCGGCGCCTGAGCGGCCCGCCCGCCAGCCCGACGACAAAGCCGCCCGCCGGGCGGCTTTGTGCTTGTCCGGCGTGCGTAGTCCTACGCACCGACCCCGTCGCAAAGCCCGCCTAAACTCCAGCGGGATCCGAGATACAACCCTGCCGGCGCCACGCCGGCTTTTCATTCAAGCGAGGACCTGCCATGGAGCAGTTCATGACGCCCGAGTTCTGGCTCGCGGTCGGCCAGATCATCATGATCGACATCCTGCTGGGCGGCGACAACGCGGTGGTCATCGCGCTGGCCTGCCGCAAGCTGCCGGCCAGGCAGCGCACCCAGGGCATCCTGTGGGGCACCGCCGGCGCCATCATCCTGCGGGTGATCCTGATCTTCTTCGCGCTCACGCTGCTGAAGATCTCCTTCCTCAAGCTGGTGGGCGCGGCGCTGCTCATCTGGATCGGCATCAAGCTGCTGCTGCCCGAGGACGAAGACGAACACGCCAACATCCAGGCCAGCGACAAGCTGTGGGCTGCGGTCAAGACGGTCATCGTGGCCGACTTCGTGATGAGCCTGGACAACGTGATCGCCATCGCCGGCGCGGCCGAGGGCGCGGGCGGCGACCACCAGATGCCGCTGGTGATCTTCGGCCTGCTGGTGTCCATCCCGATCATCGTGTGGGGCAGCCAGCTGGTGATCAAGCTGATGGACCGCTACCCCTTCATCATCACGCTGGGCGGCATGCTGCTGGGCTGGATCGCCGGCACCATGGCCGTGAGCGACCCGGCCGTGCTGCCCTACCTGCCCACGGTGCCGGCCGAGAAGGCCGGTGCGGCGCCCGAGGTGATCGCCAGCGTGCGCTACGGCGCGGGCATCGCCGGGGCGCTGCTGGTGCTGGCCATCGGCAAGCTCGCGGCTCGCGGCAAGAAGGCGGCCGAAGCCGAGGCCTGAGCGGCGCGGCACGGCCGCATGCGCACACACAGGGGCTGCTTCGGCAGCCCCTGTGTCTTTGGGACATGCAGGCGCAAGCCCTGTGATAACGTCCCACGCTCACTCAACGCACGAATCGCACATGGGACGGATGCGCGCCGCGGTCTGGAAAAGCGACTGGTTCCTCGGCCTCGCCGTCGTGGCGTTCGTGTTGGTGTTGCATGCCCTTACCGATGCCATCTCCGGGCTGGAGCGCCGCTTCTACGACTTCGGCGTGGCGTCGAGCACCCGCGTGCCGTCGGCCGACGTGGCCATCATCGCGATCGACGACGCCAGCATCGCCAGGATCGGCCGCTGGCCCTGGCCGCGCGACGTGCATGCCCGCCTGATCGACCAGCTCGCGGCCGGCGGCGCCAAGACCATCGTCCATACGGCCTTCTTCTTCGAACCGCAGACCGATCGCGGCCTCGATCAGCTGCGGCGCATCGCGCAGGCGGTGGCCGCCGATCCGGAGCTCGCGCCCAATGCGACGCTGGCGCAGGCCTTCAGGGAGGCCGAGGCCGCACTCGACACCGACGGCCAGCTGGCGCGCAGCGTCGCTGCCAGCGGCCGCACGGTGCTGGCAGCGCAGCTGGTGCCGGGCCTGCCGCTGGGCCGCCCCGACGGCAGCGTGCCCGCCGAAGTGCTGCCCTCCACGCTCGAGGACCCGGGCGGCGTGCTGCCGGCCACGTCCGCGGCGGCCTGGCCGCTGCCGGCGCTCGCCCGCGGCGCCGCCGCGATCGGTCATTCGAATTTCATTCCCGACGCCGACGGCACGGTGCGCAGCCAGGCCTTGCTGCTCAGCCACGATGGCCGTGCGCTGCCCTCGCTGCCGCTGGCCGCAGTGACGCGGCAGATCAATCTCAGGGTGCCCGAAATCCGCCTGAACACGGACGACGATTCGGTGCAGCTCGGCCGCCTGCACGTCACCACCGATGGTGCGGCGGTGATGCGGCCGCATTTCTACGCCAGCCGCGAAGGCCGCCCGCCGTTTGCCGGCGACTCCTTTCACGACGTGCTGGCGGGCACGGTGCCGGCGGCCAAGTACGCAGGCAAGCTGGTGCTCATCGGCGCCACGGCGGCAGGGGTCGGCTCGCTGCTGCCCACGCCGGTGTCTCCGGCCATGCCGAGTGTCGAGGCGCTGGCCCACGTGAGCTCCAGCCTGCTCGCGCAGCATTTCGTCACCCAGCCGGCCTGGGCGCTGGCCTTTTCTGTGGGCGCCGTGGTGGCGGTGGCCGCCTACCTGCTGCTGGTGCTGCCGCGCCTGTCGGCACCGGTGGGGGCTGCCGTGTCGCTGCTGGTGGCCGCCACCCTGCTCGTCCTCGGCTACGGGCTGCTGACGCAGACTTCGGTCTGGGTGCAGGCGGTGCTGCCGGTGGTGGTGCTGGTGATGGGCCACCTGGCCCTCACGACGCGGCGCTTCCTCATCACCGAAGCCGGCAAGGAAGAGGCCGATGCACGCTCCGCCGAGTCCTTTCGCATGCTGGGCTTGGCGCTGCAGGGCCAAGGCCAGCTCGACATGGCCTGGGACAAGTTCCGCCGCGTCCCGATGGATGCGCGCCACGGCCCGGAGCTGATGGACAACCTCTACAACCTGGCGCTCGATTTCGAGCGCAAGCGCCAGTTCAACAAGGCGCAGGCCATCTACGAACACATGGCCGGGTTCGACGAGGGCTACAAGGACTTGAAGACCAAGCTCAAGCGGGCCAAAAATCTGTCGGACAGCATGATCATCGGCTCGGGGGCGGGCGGCCCGGCCGTCCCCCCCACGCTCAAGGCGGATGGCGAAGTGGAAAAACCAATGTTGGGACGCTACCGCGTCGAGAAGGAAATCGGCCGTGGAGCCATGGGGGCGGTGTACCTCGGACGCGATCCCAAGATCGGCCGGCTGGTGGCCATCAAGACCATGGCGCTCGGCCAGGAGTTCGAAGGCGCCGAACTGAAGGACGCGCGGGCGCGCTTCTTCCGCGAGGCCGAAACCGCCGGCCGGCTGCAGCACCCGGACATCGTCACCATCTTCGACGCCGGCGAGGAGCACGACCTCGCCTACATCGCGATGGAGTTCCTGAAGGGGCACGACCTGTCCGCCTACAGCAACCCCGCACGGCTGCTGCCCGTGCCGGTGGCGCTGCGCATCATCGCGCGCGTGGCCGACGCGCTGGCCTACGCGCACAGCCAGGGCGTGGCGCACCGCGACATCAAGCCGTCGAACATCATGGTCGATATCGGCGCCGACACGGTGAAGGTCACCGACTTCGGCATTGCGCGCATCACCGACTCGAGCAAGACCAAGACCGGCGTCGTGCTCGGCACGCCGTCGTTCATGTCGCCCGAGCAGATGTCCGGGCGGCGCATCGACGGCCGCAGCGATCTGTATTCGCTGGGCGTCACGCTGTTCCAGTTGCTGTGCGGCCGCCTGCCCTTCCGGGGTGACTCGATGGCTGCCCTGATGTACGCCATCGCCAACGAGCCGGCACCGGACATCCGCACCATCAAGCCCGAGCTGCCCGAGGCGCTGGCGAACGTGGTGGCGCTGGCGCTCGAGAAGCGGCCCGAGATGCGCTACGGCGACGGCAGGCAGTTCGCCGCCGACCTGCGGGCCGTGGCGACGACGCTCGACTCGCAACGCACCGCGCCGCTGCCCAGGCCTGCGGAAGAACTCACGCAACCGGTCGCGCCTAGCGGAATGGAGCCCACATTGAAACTGCCCACGCGCACTGATTTGGAGGGGGGGGCCTCGGCCGATCCAGTGCAAAATGCCCCACGCTAACGTCTGCTTACCTTGTCGCCATCCATGAGTTTCGAGTTCTTCAGCGTGACCGACACGGGTCGTGCGCGCACCAACAACGAGGACTCTGTCGCCGTGGACGAGCAGGCCGGGCTGGCGGTGCTGGCCGACGGCATGGGCGGCTACAACGCCGGCGAGGTGGCCAGCGGCATGGCCACCGCCTTCATCAAGTCGGAACTCGGCCGCTGGCTCACCGAAGCATCCATCAATGCCACCGACACCGACGTGCGCCGTGCGATGGACATCTGCGTGGACAACGCCAACCGCGCCATCTTCAACGCAGCCAACTCCAACCCGCAATACGCCGGCATGGGCACCACGCTGGTGGCCGCCGTGTTCCGCGAGGGGCGGCTGCTGATGGGGCACATCGGCGACTCGCGCGGCTACCGGTGGCGCCAGGGCAAGCTGCAGCAGATCACGCGCGACCATTCGCTGCTGCAGGAGCAGATCGATGCCGGGCTCATCACGCCGGAGCAGGCGGCGTTCTCGGCCAACAAGAACCTCGTGACGCGGGCGGTCGGTGTCGAGGACACCGTGCTGCTGGAGACCCACCTGCACGACGTGCTGCCCGGCGACATGTTCCTCATGTGCTCCGACGGGCTGTCGGACATGCTCGACGACGAGCGCATCGCTTCCGTGTTGCGTCTGCACGACTCATTGCCGGAAGCGGGCGCCGCGCTGGTGGCCGCCGCCAATGACGCGGGCGGAAAGGATAATATTGCCGTGGTCCTCGCGCGCGCGCTGGGTACCACGTCGCCGACCCGCTCGTGGTGGCCTTTTCGGCGCTGACCGTTGATCGCCGACACCACAGAGGGCCTCGTTCGCAAGCCGTCAGTTCTCGTCCCGCTACCGGCCGCATCACAACACTTCGGAGACATACAGGGGTCACGCATGGGAAAACTGGTCGTTTCGCTCGACGGCGTTGTCATCAAGGAAGTCCAGATCACCAAGGACAAGACCACGCTGGGCCGGCGGCCCTACAACGACATCGTCATCGACAACCTGGCGGTCAGCGGTGAGCACGCGGTGTTGCAGATGGTCGGCCAGGACGTCTTCATCGAAGACCTCAACAGCACGAACGGCACCTACATCAACGGCAAGGCCGTCAAGAAGCAGCTGCTGCAGCACAACGACACGGTCGAGATCGGCAAGTACAAGATCAAGTACCTGCTCGAAGAAGCCTCCGACTACGAAAAGACCATGGTCATGAAGCCTGGCCAGGCGGCAGTGGGTGCCATCGGTCAGGGCGGCTTCTCCAACACCGCGCCGCTGGGCACGCCCTCCGGTTTCGGCCCGCTGGGCGGGCCCGGCATCCCCAATGCGGCGATCAAGGTGCTCAACGGCGCCGCGGCAGGCCGCGAAGTGGCGCTGTCCAAGGTGGTCACCACCGTCGGCAAGCCCGGCGTGCAGGTGGCTTCGATCACCAAGCGGCCTGGCGGCTATGTGTTCGCGCACGTCGAGGGCACGGCGCGGCCCACCGTCAACGGCAACCCGGTGAGCGCCGAACCCGTGCAGCTGAAGAACGGCGACGTCATCGAGCTGGCCGGCACGCAGATGCAGTTCGTGCAGCCCTGAGCGGCGCCGGCTTCAGTCAGCAGTGATCACGGCGCTCCAGAGGCGCCGTGATGCATTTCACAGGCCCCAGACGCGTATCACCGCGTTACTCGAATAGCGTGATGAACTCGCCCCGGCCGCTATTGCACTGCCGGGTGGGCGTCGGCAGCATTGGTGACGCGCGTGTGACCGCTGCCCGCGACTGTGGCGGCGGCTGCCGACCCGCCCCGAAGTTTCGGCTTCACCTTCAGCCTGCCAAATGATCGTTCGTGTCCTCGGATGCTCCGGCGCCATCGCCGCCGGTTGCAAGACCACCGCCTTCCTGCTCGATGACGACGTGCTGGTGGACGCGGGCACCGGCGTGGGGGACCTCACCCTCGACGAACTGGCGAAGATCGATCACATCGTCCTCAGCCATTCGCATCTGGACCATGTGCTGTCGATCCCCCTGCTCGCCGACAGCGTCATGCGGCGGCGGATCACCGAGGGCGACTACCGGCCGATCCACGTGCATGCCCTCCCGCAGACGCTCGCGGCGCTGCGCCAACACGTCTTCAACGGCGTGATCTGGCCCGACTTCACCCGGCTTCCCACCGACAGCCGCCCGATCCTGAAACTGATCCCGATCGAGGTCGGCCAGACGCTGCAGCTGGGCGGCAAGCGCATCGAGGTGCTGCCGGCGGCGCACACGGTGCCCGCCGTCGGCTACGCGGTGGACACAGCGTCCGGCTGGTGGGTCTACACCGGCGACACGGGTCCCAACCCTGAGCTCTGGGCGGCGCTCCAAGGTCGTCGCATCGCGCAGCTGGTCATCGAAACCGCCTTCGGCGACGACGAGCGGCCGCTGGCCGACCTGAGCAAGCACTTGGCGCCCAGCTCCCTTGCGGCCGAACTGGAGCAGCTGGCCGGCAGCGTGCCGGTGCACATCACCCATACCAAGCCGGGCGAGCGCGAGGCGGTGCTGGCCGAGATCCACGCGATCGAGACGCGCCATCGCATCGCGCCGCTGGCCAGCGGCGAGCGTTTTTCGCTCTGACATCATGGGCGAAATTCCCACGGCTGCCGCTAATTGGCAGCCCTCGATCTGACAAAAAGCGTCAGCGTGCGCCGTCAGATGTAGGCGGACGTGACTGTCTGTGTCCCTGTTCAGCCATTCCGTCACTGTTTGCCGCGCAATCCATCACAAATGCCCTCGTCCGGCGGCTGGCACGGCCTCTGCAACAGAGGGATCGCAATCCACCACTCACTACCCGGAGTAGTTACATGAAGCGCGTTCAACAAGGTTTCACCCTGATCGAACTGATGATCGTGGTCGCGATCATCGGTATCCTGGCCGCCGTCGCCCTGCCGGCCTACAACGACTACCAGACCCGTGCCCGCGTGACGGAAGGTCTGGCTCTGGCGGGTGACGCCAAGGCCATGATCAACACGTCTGCTTCGACGGCTGCTGAAACGACCGCTGCCGTTACCGCTTGGAACCTGCAGGTCGGCAGCCGGGGTGCTGCCAGCAAGTATGTCGACAGCATCCTACTGAGCACCGACGGCAACGCCGTGGTTACCGTGACCTACAACACCACCAACATCGGTGGCCTGACCAACACGACCAACACGCTGGTGCTGACGCCTTACGTCCGTCACGGCGCCGCCGCCACGGCCGTGGCCCTGATCTCCGACGCCCAAAGCGCCGGCCAGCAAGGCCCGATCGATTGGGGCTGCGCTTCCGCAACCAGCACCGTGTCCTCCGGTCGTGAGCTGCCCCCCGCCACGGCAGGCACGCTGCCCGCCCGCTTCGCTCCGAGTGAGTGCCGCTAAGCAAGACTTGACACTCATCAGAGTGACAAGAGAGGGGCTGCATACCGCAGCCCTTTTCTCCTTTGAGGCATCGAATCCGCATGGGCGGGCGAGATCGTTGTAACTGCTTCAGTCGTCCCTTTCCGGTCGAATGTCCGCAGCTTCACACTGGTGGAGCTGCTGATCACGGTGGCAGTGGTGGCATTGTGGCGGCCTTTGCGCTCGTGGCTTACCGCGACTACATGACCCGCGGGCGCACCAGCGAAGGCCTTGTGCAGGTCGCGGCTGGCGCCTGCGGACTGCCGCTGAACGCGGCGCGACGACAATCGTCGGTCGACCTGACTGAGCGATTTCTCGAATGAATGCGACGACCCTTGGGCGCCGCGCCCTCGCGGCGGGTGTCCATTTCCTGCTGTCCCTGCTCGTGGCCCTGCTCACCGCCTTGCTGGTGCTGTGGCTGTGGTACCCCTCGCCCTACGACGTGCTCGCCGGCGGCCGCGGCCTGTTCTGGCTGGTGGTGTCGGTCGACGTCGTGATGGGTCCGTTGCTGACCTTCGTGGTCTTCAACGAGAAGAAGCCGCGCAAGGAGCTGATGCGCGACCTCACGATCATCGGCGCCATGCAGCTGGGCGCGCTGGCCTATGGGTTGCACACGGTCTACTCGGTGCGGCCGGTCGCTCTGGTGTTCGAGACCGACCGCTTCCGTGTCGTCACGGCATTCGATGTGCAAGTCCAGGAGCTGCCGCAGGCGCTACCGGCCTACCGCGAGTTGCCTGTGGCGACCCGGTGGCTGCTCGGAACGCGCACGTCCAGGGCAGGAGACGAGCGCTTGCAGGCCATCGATCTGGCGCTGCAAGGCTATGACGTCGGCCAGCGTCCCAGCTACTGGCAGCCGTATGAACAGTCGAAGGCGACCGCGCTTGAACGGGCCCGTCCGGTATCCCTGCTGCTCAAGCAGTATCCGCAGGCGCAGTCCGATCTGCAGCAGCGCCTCTCGGCCCTCGGCCTCGTGGCTGACAGCGCCCGCTTCCTGCCCGTGATGGCCCGCGCGCAAGGCTGGAGCGTGCTGCTGGAGCCCGATGGCGACATTGCCGGCTTCGTCCCCTACGACGGCTTCTTCTGAGCTTCGCGCTTCGCCACGACAATCGCGGCATGCCGACGAATGACCTCCCGCCCTTCGAGCGCCGCGCGCGCGAGGGTGCGCTGAACATGCCACTCGCGTTCGTGGCGATCGTGTTGCCCACGCTGCTGGCCTACAACGCACCGCCGTCTTCCACCTTCTACAACCAGGCGATCGCATTGGCCGCATGGGGCGCGTTGTGCGCCTGGCTCGCCGTGCCGCTGCCGGCAGCCGCTCCAGCCAGGGGCAGCATCCCCCTGCGCATGCTGGTGGGTGCGATGGGCATGCTTGCGCTGATGGCGTTGGCTTCGCCGCTGTGGACGCGGCTGCCCGCCAGCCTGGCCCTGGGCTCGGCGGTCGTTGCGATGGCGGCCGCGCTGGTGTGCTCGGTGGCCTGGCGCGTGGCTGCCGGTGGGCGTGCGGACGAGGCCTTCGGTGTGTTCTGCCTGTCTCTGGCCGCCGCGGGCGTCCTGAGCACCGCCATCGCGCTCGTGCAGGTCTTTGCGCCCGATTGGACCGATGGCACCTGGCTCGCCAAGTCCGGCCTGCCCGGCCGGGCAGTCGGCAACCTGCGCCAGCCCAATCACCTGAGCACGCTGCTGCTGCTGGCGTGTGCCGCCGTCGTGTGGCTCGCCAGCGCGTCTCGCGCAGGCCCGTGGCGCAGCAAGAGCTGCTTGGCGATCCTGGTGGCCCTGGTGTGGGGCGTCGTGCTCACCGGCAGCCGCACCGGGATCGTCGGTGTATTCATGCTTTCCGTCTGGGGCCTGATCGACCGGCGCCTGTCACGCCCGCTGCGCATCGCCCTGGTGGCAGCTCCGCTGATCTATTTCGCCTGGTGGGGGGTGATGGAGCTGTGGGCCCGCGAAAGCGCACACAGCTTCGGCCGCATGGAAAACGGCGGCGGCGACATCTCCAGCTCCCGCTTCGGCATCTGGGCCAACACGCTGGCCTTGATCCGCATGCATCCGTGGGCCGGCGTGGGCTTCGGCGAGTTCAACTTCGCCTGGACCCTGACGCCCTTTCCCGGTCGCCCTGTCGCCTTCTTCGACCACACGCACAACCTGCCGCTGCAGTTCGTCGTGGAGTTCGGCATTCCACTGTCGCTGCTGGTGATGGGCCTGCTCGGCTGGGCCCTGTGGGGGCTCGTGGAGCGCGTGCGCAAAGGTGGCGCGGGGCACCCGGCCACCGAACGTGCGGCCCTGTTCATGGTGCTGCTGGCCGGCGTGCACAGCATGCTCGAGTACCCGCTTTGGTACGCCTACTTCCTGCTGCCGGTGATGTTTGCGTGGGGGCTGGCGCTCGCGCCTGCCCCCGTGCCGCAGGAGGGCCCGGCATCGGCCCCACACCGGTTCGGCCTGATGGGGGCATGCGGCGTCGCCCTGGCACTCGGCGCGCTGTATGCCGTCTGGGACTACCAACGCGTCGTGGCCATCTACGCACCGCCCGCGAGCCCCGCCCCGCTCGCCGAGCGCATCGCACGCGGGCAGCACAGCACCTTCTTCTCGCACCAGGGCGACTACGCGGCCGCCACCACCGCCGGCTCACCGGGCGAGGCGATCGAAGCCTTCGAGCGTGCCGCGCACAACCTCATCGATGCGCGACTGCTGCGCGGCTGGGCCGAAGCGGAGGCCCAGCTCGGGCACCTCGACCGCGCGCGCTATCTGGCGCATCGCCTGCGTGAATTCCGCCATCCGCTGGGAGACCAGCTGTTCGCCGTGTGCGACGGTTCCAGGCAGTCGGTGGAGGAGCACTTCCAGTGCGGCCCCGACCCGACCCACCTGACCTTCGAGGACTTCCGCCGGCCGAGCAGGAACTAGGACGCGGCGACCCACTCGCCCGACTTGCCGCCGCGCTTCTCGAGCACGCGTACCTCGCCCATCACCATGCCGCGGTCGGCGGCCTTGCACATGTCGTAGATGGTGAGCAGGCCCACCTGCACGGCGGTCAGTGCTTCCATCTCGACGCCGGTGCGCCCCAGCGTCTCGACCTGCGCGGCACAGCGCACGCCGGGCAAGGCCGCGTCGATCTCGAACTCCACCGCCACGCGCGTGAGCGGCAGCGGGTGGCACAGCGGGATGAGGTCGGCCGTGCGCTTGGCCGCCTGGATCGCCGCGATGCGTGCCACGCCGAGCACGTCGCCCTTCGCGGCGCTGCCCGATGCGATGAGCGCGAGCGTGGCCGCCTGCATGCGGATCTGCCCGGCTGCACGGGCCACGCGGTGCGTGACGTCCTTGTTCGCCACGTCGACCATGTGGGCCTGGCCTTGTGCATCGAAGTGGGTGAGCGGCGAAGACATCGCAGGCGGGCTTTGCAGTGGTTTACAAATGAGGGTCATGATAGTCCCGCGTGGTGCGAACCGCGGGTCGTGTCTGCGGTCCTATCGCCACCGTTCGCAACATCGGATCTCCCGCATGCCCCTGCCTCCTCGCTTTCGCTGGCGCCGCACTTCGGCACTGGTGGCCTGTCTGGTCGCACTGAGCCCGTTGGCCGGCTCTCCTGGCCTGCCGCAGGCCATGGCCCAGAACCGCCTGCCCGCACTGGGCGATGCCACCGCGGCCGAGCTGTCGGTGGTCACCGAAAGACGGCTGGGCGACCGCATCATGCGAGACATCCGGCGCGACCCGGCCTATGTCGATGACCCGGTGCTGCTCGCCTACGTCCAGTCGCTGTGGGAGCCGCTCCTGGGTGCCTCGCGTTCGCGCGGCGACCTGCCCGCCGAGCTGGCCGACCACTTCGCGTGGGAGACCTTCCTCGTGCGCGACCGCTCGATCAACGCCTTCGCGCTGCCCGGCGGTTTCGTCGGCGTGCACATGGGGCTGATCGCCATGACCAGCACGCGCGACGAGCTGGCCTCGGTGCTGGCCCACGAGATGTCGCACGTCACGCAGCGCCACATCGCGCGCATGATCGGCAACAGCCAGCGCACCTCGATGATCGGCATCGCGGCGGCCATCCTCGGCATCCTCGCGGCCAGCCGCAGCCCCGAGGCGGCCAATGCGCTCATCACCGGCGGGCAGGCCGTCACGGCGCAGGGGCAGCTCAACTTCTCGCGCGACATGGAGCGCGAGGCCGACCGGGTGGGCTACGGCGTGCTGGTGGGCGCCGGTTTCCAGTCGGCCGGCATGGCGGGCATGTTCGAGAAGATGGCCAGCGCCTCGCGCTTGAATGACAGCAACAACTTCCCCTACCTGCGCAGCCACCCGCTTACCACCGAACGGATCGGCGAGGCGCGCTCGAGGCTCGGCGTGGGCACCGTCGCGGCCGCAGGCAGGCTCACCAAGGGCCCGCTGGAGCATGCGGTGATGCGCGGGCGCGCACGGGTGCTGATGGACCTGCGTGCCGAGGCGCTCGGCCGCATCGGCGCCAGCGATGCCGAACCGACGCCGGACAGCACGGCCGAGCACCTGGCCGCTCAGTACGCGGTCGCGCTGGCCGCCGTGCGCCAGCGCGACTGGACACGCGCCGATGCCGCGATCAAGACCGCGGCAGGCCTCGCTCAGGCGGAGCCGGGCGCAGCGCGCCAGGTGAACCTGCTGCGCGCCGAGTCGCTCATCGAACGAGGCGATGCGCAGCGCGCCGGCGAAGCGCTTGCGGCCTTTGCCGGCGACAGCTCGCGGCCGGTGCGGTTGCTGCGGGCGCGCCAGACCTTGATGGGCGGCGTGCCGCGCGCCGAGTTGCAGCGCAGCGCCGACGAATTGCAGACCTGGGTGGCGCTGTATCCGCAGGACGCGCTGGCCTGGGACTACGCCGCGCAGAGCTGGGACCGCCTGGGCCAGCCGCTGCGCGCAGTGCGGGCGCAGGCCGAGGCGCGCGTGGCGATCGGCGACCTCGAAGGCGCCGTGGACCGGCTGCGCTCGGGCCAGCGGCTGGCGCGCCAGAGCCCTGCTCGCGACTCGGTGGAGGCATCGGTCATCGAGGCGCGGCTGCGCGACGTGCAGGGGCAGCGGCGCCGCGAGCTGGCTGACGAGCGCGGCGAACGCGAGCCGCCGCCGGACCAGCAGCAGTAGCGATGCGCCTCACTCGCGGGTGAACAGCCGCTCCAGCGCGGCGTCGATCACCAGGCCGCACGCGCTGTACAGCAGCGAGCCGATCAGCGCCGCAACGAAGCTGCGCACCGCAAAGCCGTCGAGCACATAGGCCGCGCTGTAGAACATCAGCGCGTTGATGACGAACAGGAACAGCCCGAGCGTCACCACCGTCACCGGCAGCGTCAGCACCACCAGCAGGGGACGCAGCACGGCGTTGAACAGGCCCAGCACCAGCGCGGCGATCATTGCGGAGCCGAAGCTCTTGATCTCGACGCCCGGGTAAACGTGAGCCACCAGCAGCAGGGCGGCTGCCAGCAGCAGCCATCGGATGAGGGTCTTCATGGCGCGCGCAGGATACCGCGGCGCCGCGGTCTCGGCCACCGGCGCGCACGCCATCGACGCTCGCACTCCGCGTGAAGCGACGGCTCGTCGCGTCTTCGATGGCGAAGAGTGATGTGACGCCACGACAAAACGGCCCGCAAACCCGCGTGAATACGTGCTTTCAGAGTGAAAACTGCTTCTCAATGCAGCACTCAGGCAGTACCATTCGCCCCGCAGGGTTGCTGAGAGAACGAAAGCTCATGTGGCTTCGCCCGGGCCCGGCACATCAACCAACCATTTGATGGAGAGTTTCAACATGGCAACTGCGAAGAAGGCCCCCGCGAAAAAAGCGGCGGCGAAGAAGGCCCCCGCCAAGAAGGCGGCACCGGCCAAGAAGGCCCCTGCGAAGAAGGCAGCCCCGGCGAAGAAGGCGGCTCCTGCCAAGAAGGCGGCACCGGCCAAGAAGGCCGCCGCCAAGAAGGCCGCTCCGGCGAAGAAGCGCACCCCCAACGCGGCCTTCATGAAGGCCCTGACGCCCAGCGCCGCGCTGGCCGCCATCGTGGGTGACAAGCCGCTGCCTCGCACCGAGGTCACCAAGAAGGTGTGGGAATACATCAAGAAGAACAAGCTTCAGGACGCCGTCAACAAGCGCATGATCAATGCCGACGCGAAGCTGAAGGAGATCTTCAAGAAGGCCCAGGCCTCGATGTTCGAGATGACCAAGCTGGTGAACGGCCACCTGAAGTGATCCGGTGAGCTGAACCTGCCAAGGTTGCAAAGGCCCGCTTCGGCGGGCCTTTGTTTTTCAGGCGAGCAGCTGGTCGAGTTCCTGCAGCAGCCGCTGCACGTCGATCGGCTTGGTCCAGTAGCCGTCGAAGCCGGCGGCGAGGGCGCGCGACACCTGCTCCGGCATCGCGTCGGCCGACAGCGCGATGCAGCGCAGCCCCGCCGTGGCGGGGTCGGCGCGCAGCCGCTGCAGCACCTGCAGTCCGTTCATGTCGGGCAGGTTCATGTCGACCAGCACCAAGTCCACTGCGTGCTGCCGTGCCATGGCAAGGCCCTGCCGGCCATCGCACGCCACCCGCAGCTGCCAGTGCGGCCGGGCGCGGAACAGCTCCTGCATCAGCACCACGTTGAGCGGTTCGTCCTCGATGTAGACCAGCTGCCGCGCCGCCGCTTCGCGTCGGCCCTGCGGCGGTGCCTCGTCCAGCGGACCGGCGCTGGCGGTCGCCGGTGCGCAGCGCGGCAGCACCACGCGGAACACGCAGCCCTGCCCCGGTTCACCTTCCACGTCGAGCGTGCCGCCCTGGGCCTGCACCAGCTGGCGCGCGATCACGAGGCCCAGCCCGCTGCCTTCGATGCGGCGCGCCTCGGCGCCCAGGCGGGCGAACGGCTGGAACAGGCGGCCGCGCTGCTCGGCAGTGAGGCCGGGGCCGGTGTCATGCACCGCGATGGTCACCTTGCGCGCGGTGGAGTCGACCGTGACCCACACGCGGCCGCCGTCGCGGTTGTACTTGATGGCGTTGGACAGCAGGTTCATCAGCACCTGCTCGAGCGCCCGCGTATCGGCTTGCACCCACAGCGTGGTGGGTGGCGCCGGCGCCAGCACGATGCCGCGCGTGGCGGCCAGCGGCGCCACCAGCGTGAGGCAGCCCTGCAGCGACGTTCCCAACGCCACCGGCTCGGCTTGCAGGCTGAAGTCCTCGCGTTCGATGCGCGTCAGGTCGAGCACGTCGTTGATGAGCTCGAGCAGGTGGCGGCCGGCCCGCTGCACACTCGAAAGGCGCTGGCGCTGCACCGGCGCGAGCGGGTGCTCGGCGTCGAGCTCCATCAGCTGTGCAAAGCCGAGGATGCCGTTGAGCGGCGTACGCAGCTCGTGGCTCACCCGCGAAAGGAAGGCGGTCTTGGCGCGGCTTGCCCGTTCGGCCTCGAGCTTGTCGCGACGCAGCTGCTCGGCCTGCAGCTGCTCCGTCACGTCGCGGCAGGTGCCGATCAGGTGGGTCGGCTCGCCGTCGTCGTCGCACTGCACCTGCGCCAGGAACTCGAGCCAGCGGGGCGTGCCATCGGCGCGCCGGATGCGGTAGCGCGCCTCCAGCGTGCTGCACTGCTGCACCGCGCGCAGCACCGCAGCCTCGGCGGCGCCGCGATCCTCGGGGTGGATGTGGGCGAGCCAGTCGTTGAAGGTGAAGTGCGGCTGCGGGTGCGGCAGTCCATGGTTGGCGTTGGCCTGTGCGTCGAACTGCACCGCCTGCGTGGCCAGGTCCAGCAGCCCGATGCCGATGCCGGCCGCCGCAGCCGCCAGGTTCCAGCGCTGTTCCGACTGGCGCAGCGCCTCTTCGGTCTCCTTGCGCTCGGTCACGTCGGTGATGAAGCCGTGCCACAGCGTGCTGCCGTCGGCCAGCCGTTCGGGCGTGGCCCGTGTCTCCAGCCAGCGCTGCTGCCCTGCGGCCAGGCAGACGCGCTGCTCGTAGCGTGCCGGGCGCAGGTCGCGTTCGGACGCGGCGATGGCGTCCAGCACGGCGGGCAGGTCGGCCTCGTGGATCATGCCGAAGGCCCGCCCCGGGTCGGCCAGCACCTCGGCCGCCGCGACACCCACCAGCTCCTGGATGCGCTCGCTGACGAACGGGAAGCTGGCACGACCGTCCGGTTGGCGCTGGTACTGGAACATCACGCCTGGCGCCTGCGCCATCAGCCGATGCAGCAGCTCGTCGCGTGCGCGGTGGCCGGCCGCCGCGGCGATGCGCGCGGTCATGTCGCGCGCGGTGCCGCGCCAGCCTGCCAGCCGGCCGCGCGCGTCCAGCACCGGCACGGCGCTGCGCGACACCACCAGCCGCCCGCGGGGCGTGGGCTTTTCGGTGAGCGCCCTCGAAAACGGCTGCGCGCGAGCGAGCAGCTCGTGCAGGCTGCCGCCGGCCGGCAGGCCTTCGGCGTTGAGCAGCGGCGCGTCGGCGATCGGCTCGCCGATCAGCGAGGTCGGCGGCAGGCCGGTGATGGGTTCGAAGGCGCCGGAGATCCACTGGTAGCGGCCGTGCGCATCGGTTTCCCACATCCAGTCGCCCGATGCGCGCGCAAAGTCGAGCAGGCGCTGCTGCTCGGCCTGGTGGCGCCGCAGCAGCCGGCGGTTCACCAGCAGTTCTGCGGCGGCGCGCGCGAGCAGCTGCAGCGAGCGCCGGTCCGCCTCGCTCAGCCGGCGGGGCTTCGGGTCGATGACGCACAGCGTGCCGACGGCACTGCCGTCCACCAGGAGCGGCTCGCCGGCATAGAAGCGCACGAACGGCTCGCCGGCGACCAGCGGGTTGTTCGCAAAACGCCCGTCGTCGCGCGCGTCGGGCACCTCGAGCAGCGCGCCTTGCGCCACCGCATGGGCGCAGAAGGTGATCTCGCGCGGGTAGTCCACGCGGTCGGGGCCGCCGAAGCCGGCCTTGATCCACTGTCTGTCGACGTCGATGAGCGTCACGAAGGCGGCGCTGCAGCCGAGCAGCCGCGCGGCGCATTCGGCGAGCCCGTCGAAGCTCTGCTCAGGCTCCGAGTCCAGGATGTCGAGGCTGTGCAGGACGTCCAGTCGCGAGGACTCGTTGGCGGGGACCGGGACGGGCGGGTGCATCGCTTCGGTGGCAGAGACAGGACCGGGCATTCTCAGCGAGGCCCCGGCTTGCCGCAGCAGGGCAAACCGCTACCGCCCCGCAATACCGCGCGGTTCAGCGCGGCGCGGGCAGCCCGAAGAGTTCGGCGCCGTTGTCCCATGCGATGCGTCGGGCCACCTCCGGCGGCAGCTCGCCGAGCCATTCGCGCGCGTCCTGCATCAGCCCCTCGTAGCCCTGCCAGCGCCCGTTGATCCAGGTGTCCGAACCGATCAGGAAACGCTGCGGCTGCTCGGTGAAGAGGGTGCGCCATTCATCGCTCAGCCGGCCGCCTTCGGTGAGCCCGGGGCGATAGGACAGCTCGCCCAGCAGCAGCGGATACCTCGCCAGCAGCTCGCGTACGCGCGCGACCGGCACGCCGCCGATGCCGGTGTGGGCCCAGATGAGGCGCGCCCTGGGCGCGTGCGCCATCAGCTTGTCGATGGCCACGTCGTCCACGTGCGCCAGCACGGCGAGCCCGCGCTGCTGCGCCAGCTGCATCAGCCGGCGCGCGGTGGGCCCGTCGGCGTTGGCGCTGTCGTAGAGGTGGAACTCGCCCAGCCCGCGATAGGGCCCCGCCGGCGTGCCGCGCGCGAGCTCGGTCTCGACCATGGTCACGATGCTCGGGTCGGCGAACCAGCCGGTGTAGTCGGCGCGGTTGCGGTACAGCCGCACGAAGGGCACCACGGCGACGCCGGCGGCCGCCGTTTCGGCGCGGGCCGTGGCCAGCGTGCGGGTGCCGTCGTTGGGCCGGCTGTTGGCCACGACGGCGCGCACGCCGCTGCGCTGCATGCGGCCCAGCGCGTCGGGCAGGCCGTGCTGGCTCCAGGCCTCGTCGTTGTAGTGCAGGTGCGCGTCGAACAGCGGGCCGCGGTAGGGCTCGGCGGCAGCTGCGCCGAGCAAAGCGGCCAGCACCCCGGCGATCAGGCGGCGCATCGGCTTCACCCCACGTGCGCGTGCAGGAAGGCCAGCGTGCGTTCGCGCGCCAGCCGGGCTGCCGCTTCGTCGTAGGAGCCTCGCTGGTCGCAGTTGAAGCCGTGGCCGGCGTCGTACAGGTGCACCTCCACCTCGGGCCGCGCGGCGGAGAACTGGCGCACGCGCGCGGCCGGGATGTGCGCATCGCTTTCGCCGAAGTGCGCCAGCACCGGGCACAGGGGCTGCAGTTGGGCCGCCTCCTGCATGCCGCCGCCGTAGTAGCTCACCGCGGCGGCGAGCCCTGGCAGCCGGGCCGCGGCCAGCCAGGCCACATAGCCGCCCCAGCAGTAGCCGACGATGCCCACCCGACCGGCGGGCTCGATCTGTTCGATGGCCGCGGTGATGTCGAGCAGCGGCTCCGTCGTCTCCTGGCCGGCCGCGGCGGCCTTCAGTGCGCGGCCGCGTTCCATGTCGGCCCCGCCGTAGCCGAGCTCCACGCCGCGCTCGGCGCGGTCGAACAGCGCCGGCGCGATGACGAGGTAGCCGTCACGGGCATAGCCGTCGGCCACCGAGCGGATGTGCGAGTTGACGCCGAAGATCTCCTGCACCACCACCAGCCCGCCTCGGGGTGCGCCCTCGGGCGCTGCCAGGTAGGCGCCGAAGCGGTGGCCGTCGGCGGCTTCGAGTTCGATCATCGTGCCCATGGTCATTGCTCCCTTTGCTGCTGCAGTTGCTTCAGCCGGCGCTCGACGAAGTCGAGCCGGTCCTGGCCCCAGAACATCTCGCCGTCGATCAGGTAGCTCGGGGCACCGAACACGCCGGCCTCGATGGCGCGCCGGGTGTCGGCTTCGTAGCGGGCCTGCACTGCAGGCGATTGCGCGTCGTCGAGCCTTGCCGCGGCCAGGCCCTGTTCGGCAAGCAGCGCGCCCAGCGTCACCGGGTCCGCAATGTTGCGTTCCTCGGTCCACACGGCGCGCATCACCGCGCCGGCCAGCTTCATGGCCGCCCCGGTGCCGTCGGCCATGTCGACCGCCAGGACGAGCCGCGCAGCGTCGTCGGGCGGCACCGGGAAGAACTTCGGCTGAGGATTCAGCGGCACGCCGAGCCAGCGGCTGAAGCGCTCGAGCTCCACCAGGCGATAGGCCTGGCGCTGCGGCGCCCGCTTCGCCAGGGGCAGCCCGCCGGAGACGGGGAAGACCTGGCCCAGGTCCATGACATGCAGCCGCACGCTCGCGCCATGCGCAGAGGCGATGTCGCTCAGGCGCTGGTGGCCCAGGCAGCTCCAGGGCGACTGCGGCGCGAAGTAGTAGTCGATGGTGGTGGTGGTCAACGGCGGCCCCTCGGGTGTGACGATTGGGGCCGCAGTCTATGCACTCACCGCCGCCTCTTCAGAGCAGGGGCTTCAGGTAGCGCCCGGTGTGGCTCGCCGGGTTGGCGGCCACGTCTTCCGGGGTGCCCACCGCCACCACCGTGCCGCCGCCGGCGCCGCCTTCGGGGCCCATGTCGATCAGCCAGTCGGCCGTCTTGATGACGTCGAGGTTGTGCTCGATCACGACGATGGTGTTGCCGTGGTCGCGCAGCTGGTGCAGCACCTGCAGCAGCAGCGCGATGTCGTGGAAATGCAGGCCGGTGGTGGGTTCGTCGAGGATGTAGAGCGTGCGGCCGGTGTCGCGCTTCGAGAGCTCCAGCGCCAGCTTGACCCGCTGCGCCTCGCCGCCCGACAGCGTGGTGGCGCTCTGGCCCAGGCGGATGTAGCCCAGGCCCACGTCGAGCAGGGTCTGCAGCTTGCGCGCGATGGACGGCACCGCGCTGAAGAACTCGTGTGCGTCCTCCACCGTGAGCTCGAGCACCTCGCTGATGTTCCTGCCCTTGTAGAGGATCTCCAGGGTCTCGCGGTTGTAGCGCTTGCCGTGGCAGACGTCGCAGGGCACGTAGACGTCGGGCAGGAAGTGCATCTCCACCTTCAGCACCCCGTCGCCCTGGCAGGCCTCGCAGCGCCCGCCGGCCACGTTGAAGCTGAAGCGGCCCGGGCCGTAGCCGCGTTCGCGGGCGGTGGGCACCTCGGCGAACAGCTCGCGGATCGGCGTGAACAGGCCGGTGTAGGTGGCCGGGTTCGAACGCGGCGTGCGCCCGATGGGCGACTGGTCCACGTTGATCACCTTGTCGAACGCGTCCAGGCCCTCGATGTCGTCGTGCGGGGCCGGGTCGAGGTGGCTCTGGTAGAGCTTGCGCGCCACCGCGGCATAGAGCGTGTCGTTGACGAGCGTGCTCTTGCCGGAGCCCGACACGCCCGTCACGCAGGTGAACAGCCCCACCGGGATCTCGGCGGTCACGCCCTTCAGGTTGTTGCCGCGGGCGTTCACGATCTTGAGCGCGAGCCGCTCGGGGGTGTCGGCCAGCGAGTGGCGCCTGTCGGGCACCGCGATGCGCAGCGCGCGCGCGAGGTACTGGCCGGTGAGCGAGTCGTCGCTGGCGGCCACCTCGTCGCAGGTGCCCTGCACCAGCACCCGGCCGCCGTGCACGCCGGCACCGGGGCCCATGTCGATCACGTGGTCGGCGGCGCGGATCATGTCCTCGTCGTGCTCCACGACCAGCACGCTGTTGCCCAGGTCGCGCAGGTGCTTGAGCGTGCCGATGAGCCGGTCGTTGTCGCGCTGGTGCAGTCCGATGCTGGGCTCGTCGAGCACGTACATCACGCCGGTGAGGCCCGAGCCGATCTGGCTGGCCAGGCGGATGCGCTGTGCCTCGCCGCCGGAGAGCGTGTCGGCGCTGCGGTCCAGGCTCAGGTAGTTCAGGCCCACGTCATTCAGGAACGTCAGGCGCGAGGCGATCTCGCGCACCACCTTGTCGGCGATCTCGGCCTTGGCGCCCTTGAGCTGCAGGCGGGAGAAGATGCCGTGGGCTTCGCGCAGGGTGGCGTGCGAGATCTCGTAGATCGGCCGGGCGCTGCCGTCGCTCGCGTCGACGAGCTTCACGTGGCGGGCCTCGCGGCGCAGGCGGGTGCCTTCGCAGTCCGGGCAGGCCTTGTGGTTCTGGTAGCGCGCCAGCTCCTCGCGCACCGCCACCGAATCGGTTTCGCGGAAGCGCCGCTCGAAGTTCGGGATGATCCCTTCGAAGGGGTGCCAGCGCTTCACCGAGCGCTTCTTGCCGCCGGCGCCTTCGGCCTCGTAGACGAACGGGATCTCGTCGGTGCCCGAGCCGTACAGCAGCGTCTTCTGGTGCTCGGGCGGCAACTGCTCGAACGGCGTGTCGATCTTGAAGCCGTAGTGCTTGGCCACGCTCTCGAGCAACGAGAAGGTGTAGGCGTTGCGCTTGTCCCACCCCTTCACCGCGCCGCTGGCGAGGCTCAGCGACGGGAAGGCCACCACCCGCAACGGGTCGAACACCACCACCTCGCCCAGGCCGTCGCAGCTCGGGCAGGCGCCCACCGGCGAGTTGAACGAGAACAGGCGCGGCTCGAGCTCGGCCAGCGAGTAGTTGCAGATGGGGCAGGCGAACTTGCTGGAAAACAGGTGCTCCCTGCCCGAGTCCATCTCGAGCGCGATGGCGCGGCCGTCGGCGATGCGCAGCGCCGCCTCGAAGCTTTCGGCCAGGCGCTGCTTCATGTCGGGGCGCACCTTCAGGCGGTCGACCACCACGTCGATGTCGTGCTTCTCGCTCTTCTTGAGCTTGGGCAGCTCGGCCACCTCATAGATCGTGCTGTCGATGCGAAAGCGCACATAGCCGCGCGCCTGCATGTCGGCGAACAGCTCCTCGTGCTCGCCCTTGCGGTCGCGCAGCACCGGGGCCAGCACCATGAGGCGCGTGTCCTCGGGCAGCGCCAGCACGGCATCGACCATCTGGCTCACGCTGCTGGCCTCCAGCGGCTGCTGGTGGTCGGGGCAGAACGGCGTGCCGGCGCGGGCGTACAGCAGGCGCAGGTAGTCGTGGATCTCGGTCACCGTGCCCACGGTGGACCGCGGGTTGTGGCTGGTGGCCTTCTGCTCGATGGAGATGGCCGGCGAGAGGCCCTCGATCACGTCGACGTCGGGCTTGTCCATGAGCTGCAGGAACTGCCGCGCATAGGCCGACAGGCTCTCGACGTAGCGGCGCTGGCCTTCGGCATACAGCGTGTCGAAGGCCAGGCTGGACTTGCCCGAGCCCGACAGCCCGGTGATCACCACCAGCTGGTGCCGCGGGATGTCGAGGTCGATGTTCTTGAGGTTGTGGGTGCGCGCGCCGCGCACGCGGATCACCGGCGCGTCGACGGACTTTTCGAGCCGTTGCGGCGCGGCGGCGGCCAGGGCGGCATCGGCGGGTGCCTGGGGCTTGGAGGGGCGGCGGGCCATGGGAAAGATCGACCGGAAGAGGTGCCAGGAGGCGCCAAGAAGGCAACCGGCCATGATAACCAGCGAGCGCTTTCAGGAGCCAGCACCCCCTGACACCGTGGCGGCAGGAGCCTCCATCGAGGGCCCGTCCCGCTTGCGCGGGCGGCGGTCGCGGGCCTAGCATCACGCCACCATGTGGCAGCCTTGGCGACCGGGTTCCTGGCGTATCGGCCTCGCGGCATTCGCGATGTCCGTGACCGCCTGCGGCGGCGGCATCTACGTCGGCGGCTACTGGGACGACGACGACTGGCCTCCCGACGTCTCCATCGCGGTGAACCCCGGCAGCGCCGCGCCCGGGCAGCAGGTGGCATTGGTGGCGGCCGCCAGCGACGCCGACAGCGGCGTGGACGTCGTCATGTTCTTCCGCGTCGAAAGCAGCGGCGGCATCACCCGGCTGGCCACCGACTGCTGTTCGCCCTACGAATGGATCACCACCGTGCCCGCCAGCGCGACCGGCAGCGTGCGCTATTTCGCGCGGGCTTTCGACTTCGCCGGCAATGCAGCCGACAGCGCGCCGGTCGCGGTGACGGTGTTGCCCTGAGGCGCCCGGCTCAGGCGTTGAGCTTGCCGTGGTCGCCCATGCCCACCGGGCGGCCGCTCACGATGGAGGCGGCGGTGGCCAGCGCTCGCACGATCTTGCTGGACGCGGCGTCCCAGTACTCGGCGCCTTCGGTGATGACGTGCAGCAGCACGAGGTCCGGATCGTCCGGGCCCAGCGGGAACCAGGGCTTGGCCATCGGGCTCCAGAGCTCGTGCACCAGCTCGCGGTCGTAGACCAGCTCGCCGCGGCCGAACACCGACACGAAACTGGACTTGCCGGCATCGGCGAAGCTCACGTTCACCTGGGACAGCTGGTGCGCCTTGGCCGATGCGGCGTTGGTGAAGAACCAGAGGTCGGCGCTGGCGTCGATGCGCAGCACGCTCATCGGCCGGCTCACGAGCCGCAGGTGCTCGTCCACCGTGGTGACCATGCCCACCCGGATGTCCTCGATCATTTCGGCCACCCGGCCGAGCGCTTCGCTGCGTTGGGATTCGACTTCCATAGGGACTCCTGGCTGACGTGCCGCGACACTGGCCATGCTAGGAGCCGGGCCGGCCGCGGGAGGTCAGTGCAGCACGGCAAGGCACGTCGGCCGGCGACTACAGCCGCAGTCCCATCCATTCGCCCCAGGGTTGCGGCAGCAGGGTATCGAAGCCCAGGCGTCGATAGAAGGCCTTGGCGCGCTCGTTGAGGCCTGACACGCCCAGGTGCACACCGGCCGTGCCGCGCTCGCGCAAGGCGGCGAGCAGGCGCTCCATGAGCAGGCGGCCCATGCCGTGGCCTTGAGCCTGGGGCAGCAGGTCGATGTGCAGATGCGCGGGGTGGTCGCGCAGGAACGGCAGGGTTTCCAACCCGAGCCCCTGATGCAGGCGACGCCGCAGCTGGGCGTCGGGGCTGTTGTCGTCGTCGGCCGGCGCCGCGTGCCGCGCGCGCAGGGCCGGCCACCAGTGGCTTTCGCAGCGGGCGGCGAAGGCCAGCGTGTCGGCGGTGCCGACGGCGTAGCCGAGCGGGTCGCCGCCTTGCACCGCCACGAAGGCCAGTGCCGGCTCGAGCGCCAGGTAGGGGCGCAGGTACAGGTCGCACAGCAACTCCGGCTGTTCATAGAGGCGGCTGGCGTCGCCGCCGTGCTGGCCGGTGCGGATGCACACCTCGTCCAGCGCGGCGGCGTCGGCGGGTGCGTAGGGCCGCAGCTGCATCAGGCTCAAGCCGGCTCGGCCGCCAGCACCCGCAGGATCTCCTGCCCGTAGGCCTCGAGCTTCTTGGCGCCCACGCCGCTCACCTCGCCCAGCGCGGCCAGCGAGCCGGGCTGCTGGCGCGCCATTTCGGCCAGGGTCGCGTCGTGGAACACCACGTAGGCCGGCAGGTTGTGCTCGCGGGCCACCTCGGCCCGCCAGGCCTTGAGTGCCGCGAACCGCTGCTGGGCTGCGGCGTCGAGGTCGGCCGGCGCCGTCTTGCCCTTCGCGCCGCCGCGCGACAGCCTGCCCCGCCTGGGCGCCTCGGCCGGCACGCGCAGCAGCATCGTCTCGCCGCCCTTGAGCACGCTGCGCGCGCTCTCGGTGAGCGCCAGCGTGCTGAACTCGCCCTCTGCCACCACGTGCCCCAGCGCGATGAGCTGGCGCAGCACCGAGCGCCATTGCTGCTCGGAAAGGTCGGCGCCGATGCCGAAGGTGGACAGCTTGTCGTGCTGGTACTGAGCCACCTTGTCGGTGCGCTTGCCGCGCAGCACGTCGATCAGGTGCACCGCGCCGAAGCTGCGGGGCCCCCATTCGCGGCCGGCCTGCTGGAAGCGGTAGATGCACGACAGCGCCTTGCGTGCGGCCTCGGTCGCGTCCCACGTGGCCGGCGGATTCAGGCAGTTGTCGCAGTTGCCGCAGGGTTCCGAGTGCTCGCCGAAGTAGTCGAGCAGCCGCACGCGCCGGCAGTCGTGCGCCTCGGCCAGCGCCAGCAGCGCGTCGAGCTTGGTGCGCTGCACCCGCTTGAACTCGTCGCCGGCCGGGCTGTCGTCGATCATGCGGCGCTGGTTCACCACGTCGGCCAGGCCGTAGGTCATCCAGGCCTCCGCCGGGTCGCCGTCGCGCCCGGCGCGGCCGGTCTCCTGGTAGTAGCTCTCGATGTTCTTGGGCAGGTCGAGGTGCGCGACGAAGCGCACGTCGGGCTTGTCGATGCCCATGCCGAAGGCGATGGTGGCCACCATCACCAAGCCCTCCT
>CAMLNA010000053.1 GCA_946481025.1 uncultured Rivibacter sp. | reverse complement strand
CGCGCAGCGCTGCGGGGGTCGGTCTGCGCCGCGGCATGCGGCAGCACGGTGACCCGCGGGTGCCGCCAGAACGGGTGCTCCGCCGGCAGGGGCTCGGTGCGGAACACGTCGAGCACGGCATGCTCCAGCCGGCCGCTGTCGAGCGCGGCCAGCAGGTCGGCTTCGACCACATGGGCGCCGCGCGCGAGGTTGACGAGGCGGCTTCCGGGCTTCATGCGCTCGAAGGTGGCGGCGCGGAACAGGTCGCGGGTCAGCGGCGTGAGCGGCAGCAGGTTGACCACGATGTCGGCCGCGGCGAGCACGCCGTCCAGCGACGCTTCGCCGGCATGCGTGGACACGCCGTCGAGCTGCGCCGGCCGCGCGCTCCATCCGAGCACCCGGTAGCCCGACGCGGCCAGCCGCAGCGCCGTCGCGCGGCCCATCTCGCCCAGGCCGAGCACGGCCACGGCCACTTCGTCGGCGCGCTGCTGCCCGTGGGGCGACCAGCGCGCCTCGCGCTGCAGCGCTGCATACCGGAAGTAGCCGCGGTGCAGCGAGAGCACCGCCCACTGGGCGGTCTCGGCCATGGCTGTGTTCATGGCCGGATCGACCATGCGCGCGATCGGCACGCCTTGCGGCACGGTGGCGTCGGCCAGCAGCCGGTCGACGCCCGCCCACAGCGACTGGATCAGCCTGAGCCCGGGCAGGCCTTGCAGCGCACCGGCCGGCGGGTTGGCCACGATGGCGATGTCGATGTCTTGCGCCGGGCCGTCGGCGGCGGTGACGAAGCGCTCGCCGGGCAGTTCGGCCTGCAGCGCGGTGACCCATGCATCACGCTCGTGTTCGTCGAAGCGCGCAGCGAGCAGGATCGTCATGGCCGGGCTGCCTCGAGCAGGCGCTGCAGGGCCCGCTCGACCGTCTGCCGGCGCACCGCGGCGCGATCGCCGTGCAGTTGCAGCCGCCGGGCTTCGGCGGGTTGTCCCTTGGCGGCAACGGCCAGCCACACCGTGCCCACCGGCTTGTCGGGGGAGCCGCCGGTGGGCCCCGCGATGCCGGTCACGGCCACCGCGAGATCGGCATGCGAGCGCGTCAGCGCGCCGTGAACCATGGCCAGCACGACCTCGCGGCTCACCGCCCCGTGCGCGGCGATCTCGGTTGCCGGCACGCCCAGCAGCTCGGTCTTGGCCTCGTTGCTGTATGTCACGAAGCCGCGCTCGAACCAGTCGCTCGAGCCGGACACGGCCGTGCAGGCTGCGGCGATGAGGCCGCCGGTGCAGCTCTCGGCGGCAGCGAGCTTCCAGCCGCGCGCGCGCAGGGCGTCGGCCAGCGACAGCACCTCCGCTTCGAGTTCACTCATGCCGTCGTGCATGCGGGCGCTCCTTCTCGGCCGTTGTCACGCGAGGCGCTGCCACAGCGCGATGACCAGCAGCGCGCACAGGGCCGCGACCAGGTCGTCGAACAGGATGCCGAAGCCCTGGCTCCAGCCGATGCCGGGGTGGCGCGAGCGCTTGAACAGGCGGTCGGCCCAGGCCACCGGCCCGGGCTTGGCGGCGTCGAAGAAGCGGAACAGCACGAACGCCGCCGCCTGCGGCAGCAGCATCTCGTGCAGCACCACGCTCCAGCCCGCGTCGAGCTCCGCCCCGGCGGGCGTGACCAGCAGCAGCACGGCCCAGAACGCGAGGATCTCGTCCCAGACGATGGAGCCGGGATCTGCCACCGCCATGTGCTGCGCGGTGCGGGTGCACGCCCACCAGCCCAGCGGCAGGCTCGCGGCCAGCAGCAGGGCCCACTGCAGGTTGCCGAGCGCCACGTCGAGCACCACGAAGCTCAGCCAGGCCCACAGCGTGCCGATCGTGCCGGGCGCCTTGGGGCTCAGGCCGCTGCCGAAGCCGAGGGCCAGCAGGTGCGCGGGGTGCGACAGCAGGAAGCGCACGGTCGGTTTGTAGATCGGTGCCGCAGGCACCGCGGTGGCGCTCACGTCGCGTCCCTCAGGTCCTGAAGTGGTCAAACGAGCTCCAGATGTTGTCCACCGGCTGGCCGCGATGGGAAAGCAGCTGCAGGTCGCGGCGCGCGTCGATGCGGCCGATGCAGGCCACGCCGGTGCCGGCCTGCCGGCCCGCTTCGAGCACCTGCTGGTGCGCGGCCGCCGGCGCGGTGAACACGAGCTCGTAGTCGTCGCCGCCGGCCAGCGTGCATTCGCGCTGCACCGCCTGCGGCTGGACCGCCAGCACGGCGCTGCGCGGCACCGCATCCACGTCGATCGCCGCGCCCACACCCGAGCGCCGCAGCAGGTGCGACAGGTCGCCCAGCAGCCCGTCGGACACGTCGATCGCCGCGCTGGCCAGGCCGCGCAGCGCGAGGCCCAGCGCCACGCGCGGCTGCGGCAGCTCCATCGCGCGGCGCACCTGGTCGAAGGCCGTGCCCTCGAGGGCGATGCGACCGCGGAACACCTCGAGCGCCAGCCGGGCATCGCCCACGCCGCCGTCGAGCGGATGGCTCACCCACACCTCGTCGCCCGGCCGTGCGCCGCTGCGCAGGAGGGCGCCGCCGGCCGGCGTTTCGCCGAACACGGTGATGCAGACGTTGAGCGGTCCGGCGGTCGTGTCTCCGCCGACGAGCTCACAGCCGTGTGCGTCGGCCAGCGCATGCAGGCCCCGCGAGAAACCTTCCAGCCAGTCGGCATCGGCGCGCGGCATCGACAGGGCCAGCGTGTAGGCCACCGGCCGTGCGCCGCAGGCGGCGAGGTCGCTCAGGTTGACGGCCAGGGCCTTGTGGCCCAGGCGCTCGGGCGCCACCGTGGACAGGAAGTGCCGGCCTTCGACCAGCATGTCGCACGAGATGGCCAGCTGCATGCCGGGTCGCGGCGCCAGCAGCGCGCAGTCGTCGCCCGGCCCCATCACCGCGTTGGGGGTGGCGCGGCGGAAGTACCGCTCGATCAGTTCGAATTCGCCGAGGGATGCAGCAGTCATGGCGGCCATTGTGGCGCGATCGGTCGCGGTGGCGCGTTGCGCTGCGGCTACCATGGCGGGCTTCCGTTCCTGGCCCTGCACATGCACCGACACCCACGAACCGCCTTGTGGCTGGCCTCGAGCCTGCTGGCCGCCGCAACGGCCACCACCCCGGCCCGCGCGCAGGACGCAGACTCGATCGCCGACAGCCGCGACGACGACGGCAAGCCCATCTGGTCGCTGGGGCTGGGCGTGGTGGCGATGCGCCTGCCCGACTATCGCGGCTCCGACGAGAGCCGCAACCGCGTGCTGCCGTTCCCGGCGTTCTTCTACCGCGGTCCGCGGGTGCAGGCCACGCGCGAGGGCATCCGCGCCGAACTGTTCGAGGGCAGCCGCTTCGAGCTCGACTTGAGCCTGGCCGGCAGCCTGCCGGTGCGCAGCGAGGGCAACCGCGCACGCTCGGGCATGCCCGACCTCGACCCGACGGTGGAGGTCGGGCCGTCGCTCAACGCCTGGCTGTGGCGCAGCGAAGCGGGCGACAGCGAGCTGAGCCTGCGTTTGCCGCTGCGCGCGGCGATGAACGTCGACCGCGACGGCCTGCACATGCGCGGCTGGCAGTTCGGCCCACGGCTGCAATGGCGCACGCGTTCGATGCCCGGGCTCGAGGGCTGGCGCGTCGGCGTGTCGGGTGGGCCGCTGTGGGGGTCGCGGCGCTGGCATGCCTACTTCTACGAGGTGGTGCCGCAATACGCCCGCACCGACCGGCCGGCCTACGAGGCGCACGGCGGCTATGCCGGGCTGCAGGCCACGCTGTCGGCCTCGCGCAGCTTCGGCCCGTGGAGCGTGTTCGGTTTCGTGCGTGCGGACAGCCTGTCGGGCGCGAGCTTCGAGGACAGCCCGCTCGTGAAGCAGCGCCACAACACCGCCTTCGGCTTCGGCGTGAGCCGCAGCTTCTGGGGTTCGTCAGGCGCGAAACCCTAAGCCAGCCCGCGCAGCAGGTTGGCCAGCTCGACCGCGGAGCGCACGTCCATCTTTTCGAACACGCGGGCGCGGTGGACCTCGACCGTGCGCACGCTGATGTTCAGTTCGTCGGCGATCAGCTTGTTGGGCCGGCCCTCGATGACCAGCCGCATCACGTCGCGCTCGCGGTCGGTGAGTTCGGACAGGCGCTGGCGCACGGCATCCTGCTGGCGCTGCATCAGCAGCACCTCGGTGCTGCGCGCCAGGGCCTGCTCGACCCGGTCGACCAGCGCGTTGTCGGAGAACGGCTTCTCGAAGAAGTCGAACGCTCCGCGCTTGACCGCGGCCACCGCGGTGGGCACGTCGCCGTGGCCGGTGAGGAAGATCACCGGCATCAGGTCGACCAGCTTGCGCTCGATGAGCCGTTCGAAGAACTGGATGCCGCTCATGCCGGGCATGCGCACGTCGAGCAGCAGGCAGCACGGGGCGTTGGGCTTGAACAGGCGCGCGCCCGCCGGGCCGGTGCTGCGCGACTCGAGCATGCCCTCGAACGCCTCGGCCGACGCATAGCCCTCGGACAGCAGGCGGCGCGAGCGCAGCAGCCAGGCCAGCGCATCGCGCACGACGTCCTCGTCATCGACGAGGTAGACGGTGGGCAGACCGAGGGAAGCGGAGGTGCTCATCGCATCAGGGCCTAAGGTGGTGGTGGAGCTTCGGTCACGGCGCCTGGGGCGGCGGCGGCCGGTTCGTCGGCCGGTGACAGGGCCGCCGGTAGGGTAAACCGAAACTCGGTGCCCACGACCTGCCCGCCCGCGCCGTTGATGCTCTCGAACACCAGCGCGCCGCCGTGCTGCTCGATCACCGTGCGGCACAGGCTCAGGCCCAGGCCCATGCCTTCCGACTTGGTGGTGAAGAACGGCGTGAACAGCCGTTGCGCCACCTCCTCCGGAATGCCCGGCCCGCGGTCGCGCACTGCGATGCTGACCCAGCGCGACTCGTGCCCCGAGGCGGCCACCGCCCGCACCTGGAGCGTGAGCACGCGGTCTTCGAGCGGCGTGGCCACTTCCATGGCCTGGATGGCGTTGCGGGTGAGGTTGAGCAGCACCTGCTCGACCATCGTGCGGTCGCAGGTCACGCGCGGTATGGGCTGGGGCAGGTCGAGCTCGATGCGGGTGCCGCTCTTGCGCGCCTGCAGCCGCACCAGCGGCAGCACCGCGTCGATCAGGTGGTCGGCCCGCAGCGACTCGCGCAGCTGCTCGCGCCGCCGCACGAAGTTGTGCACGCTCTTGATGACGCGCCCGGCGCGCTCGGCCTGCTCGGCGATGCGGCCGGTGGCCTGCCGGATCAGCGCGAGGGTTTCGTCCGCGGGGCTGCTGGGAATGAGGTTCAGCGTGCCGGTGGCATAGCTGGCGATGGCCGCGAGCGGCTGGTTCAGCTCGTGGCTCAGCAGCGAAGCCATTTCGCCCACGGTGGCCAGCCTCGCCGTGGCCTGCAGCTTTTCCTGCTGCTGGCGCGACAGCTCTTCGGCGCGGCGCTGCGCGCGGATGTCGAGCGCAGCGCTCATCCAGCCGGTCTGCCGGCCGTCGGCGTCCACCAGCGGCGCCTCGTAGATCATCACCGGGAACCGTTCGCCGTTGCGGTGCATGAAGACGGTCTCGAAACCTTCGCGCGGCGGCGCGTTGCCCGACAGGCGCACCCGCTGGCGGCGGGTGTACTCCTCCACCATCTCGGGCGGCCAGTAGGGCGGGATGGTGCTGCCCAGCAGCTCCTTCGACGAAAAACCCACCATGTCGCAGAACGCCGGGTTCACATAGGTGATGCGGCCCTGCAGGTCGCGCGCGCGCAGGCCGGCCACCAGGGAGTCTTCCATCGCGCGGCGCAGGGCCAGCGCCTCGGCGAGCCGGCGTTCTGCGGCAGCGCGCTTGCGCACGTCGCGCACCAGCAGCCACACCAGGCCCGACAACGCCAGCGACAGGCCGAGCACCAGCGCGGTCGCGAGGTTGGGGATGAGGCGGGGGCCGCCGGTGGCGCTGTCGACCCGCAGCGCCAGCGTGAGGCCGGGCAGGTCGACCAGGCGCTCGGCCACGTACACGCCTGCCCCGCGCGGCAGGCCGGCGCGCGCGAGCCGGGTGCCGTCGCCTTCGACGAACGAGACCTCGTGCGTGCGGGTGAAGTTGGGGTTGGTCATGTGCTCGAGTGCCACGCCGAGCGAGATGGTCGCGATCATGGTGCCGCCCGGGGCGCCGTTCTGCAGCACCGGCAGGCACACGTCGGTGACCTCCATGCCCAGCCCGCCCTGCAGCGGCACGAAGTAGCTGCGCGAGAACGTGGGGCCGGCCAGGCGCCGCGCGCCGGTGCAGGCGACCTCGGCTTCGAGGTCGAGGTCCTCGCGCGCGATCATCGAGAACAGCGGGGGGTGGTAGGGCGAGTCCACCGCTTCCTGGATCGCGAAGCGCGTGTCGCGCCGCTCCAGGCGCATGAGTTCGCGGCGGTTGCGCATCAGCGTGGAGGCGTCCTCGCGCCACTGGGGCAGCGAGGGGTCGTTCCACAGCAGGGCCTGCAGGCTCTGCACGTCGCTGGCGAGTGCCTGGCGCACGTCGCCGGCCGCATTGGCCGCCACGAGCTCGACCTCTTCCTGGGCGCGGGTCTGCTCGTAGTTGGCGGTGAGCCACAGCAGCAGCACCTGGGCGACCAGCAGCAGCGCCACCAGCAGCACCCACGGCCAGGTGCGGCGCCAGCGGCGCCAGCGCACGGCGGCCGGCCGCGGCTCCGCCGGCGGATCAGCGGTCGGTGGAGAGGGCAACAGGGGCTCGGTGGACAAGGCGGTGCTCGGGCGGCGTGCGTCACGCCCGGGGGCCAGTATTGCGGACCGCTGCACAAAACAGATACGCAATTTCGCGCATGGCTGGCCCGGCCGGCTTGCGAAACACTGCGGTCCGGCCCAGCAGGGGGAGCGCGCCGACCGGGTGTGCCGGCCATGCATGGCGTGATGCCGAAACGGCTGTCAATGAGCTGTCCTGGCGCCCGGGCGCCTTCCTACAATGGTTCTCCCCGCTTGACGGGGCGGCTCCTGCCGGCGCCAAGTAGAGCGCGGCCCACAACAGACACGAGACATTTGCGATGCCAACTCCTGAAGAAAAACGCGCAGAACTGCGCCGTGCCGCCCTCGAATATCACGAGTTCCCGACGCCCGGCAAGGTGGCCATTGCGCCCACCAAGCAGCTGATCAACCAGCGCGACCTCGCGCTGGCGTATTCGCCCGGCGTGGCGGCGGCCTGCGAAGAGATCGTGGCCGACCCGGCCAATGCCTTCCGCTACACCTCGCGAGGCAACCTCGTCGCGGTGGTGACCAACGGCACGGCGGTGCTCGGCCTGGGCGACATCGGCCCGCTGGCCTCGAAGCCGGTGATGGAAGGCAAGGGGGTGCTGTTCAAGAAGTTCGCCGGCATCGACGTGTTCGACATCGAGGTCAACGAGAAGGACAACCTCGACAAGCTGGTGGACATCATCGCCGCGCTCGAGCCCACCTTCGGCGGCATCAACCTCGAGGACATCAAGGCGCCGGACTGCTTCTACGTGGAGCGCAAGCTGCGCGAGCGCATGAAGATCCCGGTCTTCCACGACGACCAGCACGGCACGGCCATCGTCGTGGGCTCGGCCATCATCAACGGCCTCAAGGTGGTGGGCAAGGACCTGAAGAAGGTCAAGCTCGTCACCTCCGGCGCGGGTGCGGCCGCGCTGGCCTGCCTGAACCTGCTGGTGAAGCTCGGCATCCCGCGCGAGAACATCTGGGCGACCGACCTGGCCGGGGTGGTCTACAAGGGCCGCACGGAGCTGATGGACCCGGACAAGGCCGAGTTCGCGCAGGAGACCTCGCTGCGCACGCTGGCCGAGGTGATCGACGGCGCGGACATCTTCCTGGGCCTGTCCGCCGCCGGCGTGCTCAAGAAGGACATGGTCGCGAAGATGGCCAAGAGCCCGCTGATCCTGGCGCTGGCCAACCCCAACCCGGAGATCACGCCGGAAGAGGTGAAGACGGTGCGCGACGACGCCATCATGGCGACCGGTCGCACCGACTACCCGAACCAGGTCAACAACGTCCTGTGCTTCCCGTACATCTTCCGCGGCGCGCTCGACTCGGGCGCCACCACGATCACCGACGAGATGGAGATCGCCGCGGTGCACGCGATCGCCGAGCTGGCGCAGGCCGAGCAGAGCGAGGTGGTGGCTGCCGCCTATGCCGGCGCCACGCTGAGCTTCGGGCCCGAGTACCTGATCCCGAAGCCGTTCGATCCGCGGCTGATGATCAAGATCGCCCCGGCGGTGGCCAAGGCGGCTGCCGACTCGGGCGTGGCATTGCGCCCGATCGCCGATCTCGACGCCTACCGCGACAAGCTGCAGACCTTCGTCTATGCCTCCGGCACGACGATGAAGCCCATCTTTGCCGTCGCCAAGCGCGCCGCCAACAAGCGCGTCGTGTACTGCGAAGGCGAAGAAGAGCGCGTGCTGCGTGCCGTGCAGGTGGTGGTCGACGAGAACCTGGCCCGCCCGACGCTCATCGGCCGGCCGGCCGTGATCGCCCAGCGCTGTGAGCGGTTCGGCTTGCGCCTGCAGGCCGGGCGCGACTACGAAGTCGTCAACACCGAGTACGACGAGCGCTATCGCGACTACTGGCAGACCTACCACCGCATGACTGCGCGCAAGGGCGTCACGGCCCAGCTTGCCAAGATCGAGATGCGTCGCCGCCTCACGCTCATCGGCGCGATGCTGCTCCACAAGGGCGAGGTGGACGGCATGCTGTGCGGCACCTGGGGCACCACGGCGATGCACCTGCCCTACATCGACCAGGTCATCGGCCGCCGGGCAGGCGTCAACACCTACGCCTGCATGAACGGGCTGATCCTGCCCGGCCGCCAGGTCATGCTGGTCGATACGCACGTCAACTACGACCCGAGCGCCGAGCAGATCGCCGAGATCACCGTGATGGCGGCCGAGGAGATGAAGCGCTTCGGCCTGCGCCCGAAGGCGGCCCTGCTGTCGCATTCGAACTTCGGCTCCAGCAACCAGCCGTCGGCGGTGAAGATGCGCGAGGCGCTGGCGCTGGTCCAGCGCCTGGCACCCTGGCTCGAGGTGGACGGCGAAATGCATGGCGACGCGGCGATCGACCCCTCCTACCGCAGCGAACTGATGCCCAACAGCACGCTGTCCGGCGAAGCCAACCTGCTGGTGCTGCCGAACATCGACGCCGCCAACATCAGCTACAACCTGCTGAAGCAGGCTGCCGGCGGCGGCATTGCCATCGGGCCGGTGCTGCTGGGCGCCGCCAAGCCGGTGCACATCCTCACCCCGTCGGCCACCGTGCGCCGCATCGTCAACATGACGGCCCTGACGGTGGCCGATGCCAACGCGGCGCGCTGACAACCGGCTGTAACAGGCACAGCGGTGCGCCAAAAACGGGCCGGCGGGGCGACCGCCGGCCCGTTTTGCATTGCACGATCGCGGCGGTGCCGTGACAGATGGCCGCAAACCCTTGCCGATCTTGCGGTTCGGAGAAAGTGTGCGATCGCAAACTTGGCATAAAAGCCCGACATGACTGCCGCAAATTGTGGCAAACCCTTGAGCTTCACGCCCCATTTCGATACCATGGCGGGCTTCAGGATTCAGGGAAAACCCCGTGCTGTTCTTTGGTCGGCCACCGTCGTGGCAGTCGCTCCGGTCGTTCGGAGGACTCGTCGCCCTGGCGGGGAGCCTGGCACTGGTGCCGGTCGGCGCTTCGGCCAAGGAGGCCGCCAAGGCAACGGACACGACGGTTTCGCTGCAGACACTGCCCCCCGAAGCGCAGGCGACACATCGGTTGATCCTTGCCGGCGGTCCTTTCCCTTACGCGAAGGACGGCTCCGTGTTCGGCAACCGTGAACGCCTGCTCCCACGGAGCCATCGCGGCTACTACCGTGAGTACACGGTCAAGACGCCGGGGGGCCGGAACCGGGGTGCCCGGCGCATCGTCTGTGGTGGGGAGCAACCCCGAGCCCCTGAAGCTTGTTACTACACCCAGGACCACTACGCGAGTTTCCTCCGCATCGCGCCCTGAGTGGTCGGAGCTTTGAACCAGGAGGATCGTGACCATCATGCTGTTGCAGACAGTCCGTCCGAACATCGTCCAGGCCATCCGCGCTTTTCGCGTGGAAGACCTGGCACAGGCCGCCCAGGACACCGGCCAACACTTCCTCTATGCCAACCTGGGGAACGCCCAGTCCAAGCAGGAGGTGATGGAGTCCATCGCCGACGCCTTCCTGTTTCCGCAGCACTTCGGCAAGAACCTCGACGCGCTGTACGACTGCATGACCGACCTCGTCAACAAGGCCGGCAGCCAGCCAGGCTTCGTGGTCGTGCTCGAGCAGCTGCCCGACAACGCCAAGTTCGACCGTGAAGCACGCGAGCAGCTGCTCGACGTGTTCCGCGACGCGGCCGACTTCTGGGCCGAGAGACGAATACCCTTCAGGTGTTTCTATTCTTTTCAGTAGCCCGTTCCCAGGACAATGGCCAGTGGGAACGGGCGACGGAAACGGCCCAGAACGAAGAACCGGTGGCTCCGGCAAAGACCTCCAAGAACGCCAAGCCGCAAGCCCCCAGCTTCGGCGCCAACATGCCGCTCATGAGCAGCGCGTTCGACACCGCGATGTGGCTCGCCGCTGCCTGACGGCGGTTCATCGAGGCGACACACACCCCCCAACGGGCGGCCGGCAGGCCGCCCGTTTCGCTTTCACGCGGCGGCGAGTTCGGCGGCAAGCGCCACGAACTCGGCCACCGGCACTTCCTCGGCGCGGCGCTGCAGGTCGAAGCGCCCGCCATAGCCGCGCGCCTCGAGCCAGCGGCCGAGGCTGTGGCGCAGCAGCTTGCGACGCTGCGAGAAGGCGCTCGTCACCAGTTCGCCCAGCAAGGCGGGGTCGACGGCGGCCACCGCCGGAAGCGGCAGCATCCGCACCACGGCCGAGTCGACCCTGGGCGGGGGGTCGAAGGCTTCGGGCGGCACGTCGATCAGCGACTCGATGTCGTAGCGCCACTGCAGCATCACCGACAGGCGCCCGAAGTCCTTGCTGCCGGGTGCGGCGGCCATGCGGTCCACCACTTCCTTCTGGAGCATGAAGTGCTGGTCGATCACCTGCTCCACATGTTCGAGCAGGTGGAACAGGATGGGCGTGGAAATGTTGTAGGGCAGGTTGCCCACCACGCGCAGCTTCTGGCCGGCCTGCTGCGCGAGTGCCGAAAAGTCCACCGTCAGCACGTCGGCCTCGACGACGTTGAGCTCGGGCCGCTTGCGCAGCCGCGCAGCGAGGTCGCGGTCGAGCTCCACCACGGTGAGGCGTTCGCAGCGGGCCACCAGCGGATCGGTCATCGCGCCGAGGCCTGGGCCGATCTCGACCAGCGCCTGCGCCGGCCGCGGGTCGATCGCCCGCACGATCGCGTCGATCACCGCGCTGTCGGACAGGAAGTGCTGGCCGAACCGCTTGCGGGCCTGGTGCTTCACGAGTGCTCTGCCTTCCGCACGGTCACTGCGGCGGCTCCCGCATCTCGACGTAGGCGCGCGCACGGATGTCACGGGCCCATTCGTTGTAGGCCTCTTCGGACTTCTGCTCGCGGATCGCGTTGCGCGCCGCCTCGCGCTGCTGCTTCGGATCGAGGGTGACCGAACGGCGGTCCATCAGCTGGATCAGGTGCACGCCGAACCGCGACACCACCGGATCGGCGATCTGCCCGGGCTGCAGGCGGTTCATCGCCTCTTCGTACTCGGGCACGAACTGCCCCGGCGACACCCAGCCCAGGTCGCCGCCCTGCGCGGCGCTGCCGTCGTCCGAGTTCTCCCGCGCCAGTTGCGGGAAGCTCGCCCGGCCTTCGATGATCTGCCGCTTGAACTCGGCCAGGCGCTGGATGGCCTGCTGCTGGCTGACTTGCGGCGAGGGTCGCAGCAGGATGTGGCGGGTGCGGGTCTGGACGATGGTCAGGCCGTCGTTGGCGCGCTTTTCCACCAGCTTGAGGACGTGGAAGCCGGCGCCGGAGCGCAGCACCTGCGGTGCCAGGTCGCCGGCGTTGAGCGAGCGCACCGCGCTCACGAACAGGTCGGGCAGGCGGTCGGCCGGGCGCAGGCCGAGCTGGCCGCCCTGCTCCTTGGAGCCGTTCGACAGCTCGCGCACCAGCGCGTCGAAGGCCTCGCCGGCCTGTGCACGCTTGAGCGCCTGTTCGGCCCGCTCCTTCGCCTGCGCGGCTTGCGAGTCGCTGGCGCCCTCGGGCACGGCGATCAGGATCTGGGCGATGTTGTATTCGGCGGCCGACGCCGCGCTCGTACGCTGCTTGTCGAGCCAGGCATCGATCTCGGCATCGCTGGCCTTGATGCGCCCCTGCACCTCCCGGTCGCGGATGCGCTCGAGCATCAGCTGGTCGCGCAGGGTCTGGCGAAAGCGGGTGATGTCGATGCCGTCCTTGCGCAGGCGCTCGGCCAGTTCGGTCAGCGACACCTTGTTGTTGGCCGCCACGCTGGCCACCGCACGGTCCAGTTCGGCCTCGTCCACCCGCACGCCGTTGTCGCGCGCATAGGTGAGCTGAGCCCGCTCGTCGATCAGCGCGTCGACCACCTGGCGGCGCAGTTCGTCGCGCGGGGGCAATCGCTGCCCGGCACGAGTCGCTTCCTGCTGGATGCGGGCCAGCCGCTGCTGCACCTCGGCATTGGTGACCAGCTCCCGGTTGACGATGGCCACGATGTAGTCGACCGTGCGGGGCGCATTGCCGGACGCCTGCTGCGCCACTGCGGGCGCAGCGCTCGCGGCGACCAGGCCGGCCAGCAGCAGGCGCTGCAGCAACAGGCGGGAGTGTCGGAATACGAAAGCGGTGGTCTGGGTCATGGGGCGGAGTGCTCAGTGCAGTGCGCGGTGCTGGCTTGCGGGCTATTCGCGCAGCAGCTGGTAGCCGGGAACATTGTCCTTCAACACCTGCAAGGGGTTGGAGCCGAGGTTCAGCCGTGACAGGCCGACCAGTTCGAGCTGGAACGACAGCCGCGTGGTGGCTTCCGCGCGGCCGGTGGACAGGCGCGTGGCGACCACGCGGCCGATCCAGCATCCGGCGTCGTACTCGAAGCCGACCAGCGAGTCGGTGACGCGGCTGTCTTTCATGCTGTAGTTGACACGTCCGACGCTGTACCAGGTTCCTTGGCAGGTGTTACCGCCGGCAGCGGCCGCCCGCTGCAGCAGCGTGGGCGCATCGTCGCCGCTCGGCGGCGGTGAACGCAGCGGCGGCCGTGCCGACGGACCCGGCCCGTAGATCGGCCACTGCCAGCCGAGTTCGACCTGCTCGCTCAGGTCGCGCGCGTAACGGTAGGTGGCGCTGACCGTGCGAAACGGCCCCGGCGAATAGCGCGCGCTGATGATCGAGCGCACCGCCCGGTCGATCTCGGGGCTGTACTGCACGGTGGCATCGAAGTTCCAGTTGGGCACCAGCGAGGTCGAGCCCAGCAGCAGGACGTCGGAGAAGCGCCGGGTGAAGGGTTCGCCGTCACCGGGCGTGACGCGCTGGTCGCGGAACAGGTAGCGCTGCACGAGGCCCAGCCGCAGCGTTTCGGCCCCGGTGGCGGTGTCGAGGAAGCGCGTGGTGAGGCCGGCGGCGAGCTGGTGCGCGTCGGACACGCGGTCGATGCCCGAGAAGGCGTTCTCGGTGTAGACGCTCGTGATGTTGAAGTCGTTGGCGGCGCTGTCGAAGTTGGGCAGGTGGTCCTGCCGCCGGAACGGCGTGTTGACGTACAGCAGCCGCGGCTCCAGCGTCTGCGTCACGTCGCGGTCGAACAGGCGGGCCGGCCGCTCGAACACCCAGCCGCTGTCGAGGCTGGCCGTGGGGATCACCCGCGACGCCTGGCGCCGCCCCTCGGTGTCGCCAGGACTCAGCCGCAGCGGCTGCGCCACCTGGTAGCTGGCCGCGTTGAGGCTCAGCTTGGGGGTCAGTGTCCAGCCGCGTTCGCCCAGCGGGCGCGCCACCGAGGCGAGCAGGTGCATGCGGTCGCCGTGCTGGCGGGTCGGGTCTTCGTGGGTGAACCGGTTGAACTCGGTCTGCCAGTTCCATTGCCAGCCGGCGGCCTCGCCGCGCTGGCGCAGGCCGATCTGCGGCTCGCGGCGGTAGGGCGGATCGATCAGGCTGGCGGGGTCTGCGTCCTGCAGCACCTGCCAGTGGCGCACGGCGGCATAGGCGGTGGTGTCGCCGAAGTCGTGGTGCCAGTGGCGCTGCACCTGCGCGTTCGACGACAGCAGGCGCGGCATCAGGCTGGGCATGCGGCCGGCGAAGTCCTTCCAGTAGCTGTCGTCGGACACCCGGCGCCACTGCCAGTCGTAGTGCGCGTCGTTCGGCAGCTCCCCGTCCTGCTGCCACAGGCCGGCCCAGCGGTTGCGGTCGGCCACGCGGTCGTCGGGCAGCAGGCTCAGGTCGAGCTGGCCCTTCCAGCGCGGCTGCAGGTAGCGAAACTCGCTGTCCAGCCCCACGCCGCGGCGGCTGAAGACCACCGGTGTCAGCGTGGCATCGCGGTTGGGCGCGATGTTCCAGTAGTACGGCACGCCGAACTCGAGGCCGCTCTTGCTGTCGAGGCTGATGATGGGCGGCAGCCAGCCGGACTTGCGCTCCTCGGTGAGCGGAAAGCTCAGCACCGGCGCGCCGAGGATGGGCACGCCGTAGAAGCGGATCACCGCCCCTTCGGCAATGCCTTCGTTGGCCTCGAGGTCCAGCTTCACCCGGCCGGTGGTGAGCACCCAGGCCGGTGTGCCGTCGTCATCGACCGGGCAGCTGCTGTAGCTGGCGCCATAGGCGATCGAGCGGTGGCTGTCGAGGAAGTCGATGCGCTGCGCCTCGCCGCCGGCCTGCGTGGCGACGAAGTAGTAGCTCGGGTTCTGGAAGTAGCCCTCGTAGCGCTGCAGCTTGAGCTGCAGTTCGGGGCCGCTGTAGACGTTGCCGTCGCGCGAGATGCGCACGTTGCCGGTGGCGCGCGCGAGGTCCTGCGGAACGACGTACTCGACCCGGTCGGCGTTGATCTGCAAGCCGCCGCGCTGGATCTTCACCTTGCCTTCGAGCACGGTCTCCAGGTCGGGCCGGCCGCTCAGCTTGTCGGCCTCGAACTGCACCGGCAGGTCGCGTTCGTCCTGCGGTGCAGAGGCAGCGCCCGCCGGGGTGAGGGCGGCTGCGGGCTGCGCGAGCGCAACGCCCGGCCATTCGGCCAGTGCCGCTGCCACGGCCAAAGGCAGGACCTTGCGAAACAAGGCCGGCGCGCGAGGCGGCGGCAGGGAGGGCGAGCGAGCAGGCAAGTGCGCTGGCCGCGGCGCTGCCGCGGGGGGCGGTTTGTAGAATCGGGCGATTATTTCACGCACCCCGCGCGCGTCCTGCTGCGCGATGACGATGCCCGCCAACGCTCTCGACACGATCCATTGGGCCGAACCCGCCCGGCGCGAAGCCTTCGAGCGCTGGCTCGCTTCGCTGGCCGGCCGCCACGGACTCGACACCACCAGCGTGCGCCCGGCCAGCGCCGACGCGAGCTTCCGCCGCTACTTCCGCGTGGACGGCCAGCCGCACTCCTGCATCGTGATGGACGCCCCGCCCTCGCACGAGGACTGCCGCCCCTTTGTCCAGGTGGCGCAAATGCTGCGGGGCGCGGGACTCAACGCGCCCGAGGTGCTGGCATGGGACGAGCCCCAGGGCTTCATGCTGCTGGGCGACCTGGGCAGCACCACCTACCTGTCGCAGCTCGATCCGCAGAAACCGCACGACGCCAACAGCCGCCAGCTTTACATCGACGCCGCCGATGCGCTCGTGCGGCTGCAGGGCATCGCTGCCGAAGGCCAGGTGCCGCCCTATGACCGCGAACTGCTCACCCGCGAGCTGACGCTGCTGCCCGACTGGTACATCGCGCGCTATCGCAACGTCACGCTCGACAACGACCAGCAAAACGTCTTGCAGCAGAGTTTCGAACTCATCCTGGCCAACAACCTCGCGCAGCCGAAGGTGCTGGTGCACCGCGACTACCACTCGCGCAACCTGATGGTCTGCCCGCCTCTCGGCGAAGGCGGCCCCAACCCCGGCATCCTCGACTTCCAGGACGCCGTGTGGGGCCCCGTGACCTACGACCTCGTCTCGCTCCTGCGCGACGCCTACATCGAGTGGGACGAAGACGTGCAGCTCGACTACGGCGTGCGCTACTGGGAACGCGCCCGCAAGGCCGGCCTGCCGGTCGATGCCGACTTCGGCAACTTCTGGCGCGACTTCGAATGGATGGGCCTGCAGCGCCACATCAAGGTGCTGGGCATCTTCTGCCGGCTGTGCTACCGCGACGGCAAGAGCGGCTACCTCAAGGACCTGCCGCTGGTGTGGCGCTACGCGCACCGTGTCTGCACCCGCTACAACGGCCTCGGCCCGCTGGCGCGGCTGCTCGAAGACATCGAGGGCACCGAGCGGCAGGCCGGATATACCTTCTAGCCGGAGCCCCTCGCCGGGCCGCTGCGCCGGGCCGCCCCAAGCAAGGCCCGCCCCCTCTCGGAGGGGTGGCCGGCGTACCCGCCGGTCGGGGTGTTGTCATCCCTAGGCTGCCGCCCGCACGGGGGTTGTTTCGCATCCGGCGGCGGCCAGCCACGGGTCGCTGTCCTGGCCGCCGAACACTTCCACCAGGAAGTCGATGAACACCCGGGTGCGCGCCGGCAGGTGCTTGCGGGTGGGCATGGCTGCGTAGATGCGGTAGTCCATCAGCGACCAGTGCGGCAGCACGCGCTCGAGCGCGCCTTCGAGCAGGGCGTCTTCCACCATGAACGAAGGCAGGCCCACGATGCCCAGCCCCGCCAGCGCCGCGGCGTAGAGCGTGTCGATGTGATGGGTGCTGAGCGCGGCCTGCGGTTGCACCACGGCGCTCTCGCCGCCGCTGTGGAACAGCCATTCGCGCGGCACGTTGGGCAGCACCGGCACCAGCGCCTGGTGCTCGATCAGCTCGCTCGGGTGGTTCGGGCGGCCGCACCGGTCGAGGTAGTTGGGCGCGGCGCAGGTCACCACTTCCGTGCGGGCCAGCTGGCGCGCCACGAAGTCGCCGCGTTCGAGCTCGCGGGTGATGATGACGGAGACGTCCACGCCCTCGTCGGCCGTGTCGATCGGTCCGCGCACTTCCAGGTCGATCGTGACCTTGGGGTACCGCTCGCGAAAGGTCGGCAGGTGCTTGGCCAGCTGGTGCACGGCAAAGGCCGGCGGCATGAGCAGCCGCAGATGCCCGCGCGGCTCGCGCGTGGCGGCGCCGGCCAGCGCCTCCGCCTCGTCCACCTCGGTGAGGATCTGGCGCACCCGCTCGAGGTAGGCCTCGCCGACGTCGGTGAGCGCCAGCCGGCGCGTGGTGCGGTTGATGAGCCGCGCGCCCAGGTGGTCCTCGAGTTCGGCGACCAGCCGCGTCACCACGGCGGGCGCCATGTCCATGGCGCGGGCGGCCTGCGCGAAACTGCCTTCGTCGATGACGCGGGCGAACACCCGCATGGCTCGTAGCTGGTCCATGGCGGGTGATTATCCCGGAGGGGTGCGCGGCGCACGCCGGGCCAGCAGCAGGCAGGCCATGGCCGCCCCGCTGAGCGCCCCCGCGGCATGCGCGAGCGGTGCCACCGCGATGTCCCAACCTTCCGGAAAGACGAGCGGGCCGCGCCACGGCGTTTCACTGAGCACCTTGCCCAGGAGCCCGATGCCGATGGCCAGGGCCAGCGCGCGCTGCGCGCGGCTGCCATGCAGCCCGAGGTGCACGGCCACCACCGCCACGCCGGCATGCAGCACGCCCGACAGCCCCCCGTAGCTGGCAAGCTGCGGCTGGAGCAGTAGCGCGAGGTGGGTCAGCGGCCAGGCCAGGGCCCAGGCCAGCATGGCCCGGGCCGGTACCTGTGCCGCCCAGCCCAGGGCCAGCACGAGTGCGGTGCCGCCCAGGTTGGCCAGCAGGTGCATGCGGCTCAGGTGCACCCAGGCCGCACTCCACCATCGCCAGGGTTCGGCGAGGGCCAGGCGCGGCTGCCAGTCGAGCATCGGCGCGTGTCCGCGGCTCTGCCACCAGACGACCACGGCCGGCAGCGCCAGCAGCAGGCCCAACGCAGCCCAGCGCCAGGGGGCGGCCGCCGGCGGCGGCCGTCGGTTCAGCCGAACACCGTGCGCCACAGGCTCAGCACGGCATCGCGCTGCGACGCCAGTGCACCGAGCTCGTTCTCGGCGATCTGGGTGGCGGCCTCGTCGAGCCGGGCACGGTGCTGGGCACGGCGCAGCTCGCGATAGGCGTCGGCCGCGGCGTGGCCCACGCCGGCGGGCAGCAGCCCGGCACCTTCGGCGCGCTGCAGCAGCGCGATGTTGCCGGCATCGTCTTGAAGCTCGACGTGCCGCGCGCTGTGTGCGAGCACCAGGTACTGCACCGCGAACTCCACGTCCATCATGCCGCCGCGGCTGTGCTTCACGTCGAAGCAGCCGTCCTTCACCGCATGCGCCTGGCGCACGCGTTCACGCATGGCCTGGATCTCGCCGCGCAGCGCCTGGGCGTCGCGCTGCGCGGTGAGCACGGCGCGGCGCACGGCCTCGATGCGCGGCGCCATCGCCGTGTCGCCGGCACACCAGCGGGCCCGCGTGATGGCCTGGTGCTCCCAGGTCCAGGCGGTGTTGCTGCCGCGCTGCTGCTGGTAGCGCTCGAAGGCGGCCAGCGAGGTGACCAGCAGCCCCGAGTTGCCGTTGGGCCGCAGCGCGGTGTCGATCTCGAACAGCTCGCCGGCCGCGGTGCGCAGCGTGAGCCACGTGATCAGCTTGCGCGCGAACGCGGCATACGCCTCCGGAGCGCGCTCGTCGTCGTCGTCGAACACGAACACCACGTCGAGGTCGCTGCCGTAGCCGAGTTCCTTGCCGCCCAGCTTGCCGTAGGCGATGACCGCGAAGTTCGGCACGTCGCGGTGGCGGTTGCGCAGGTGCTGCCAGGCCCAGCGGAGGGTGCAGTCGAGCGTGGCATCGGCGAGCGCCGACAGGTCGTCGGCCACCTGCTCGACGGTGAGCTGGCCTTCGACGTCGCGCACCAGCGTGCGGAACATCTCGGCATGATGCGCGCGGCGCAGCGTGTCGAGCAGCGACTCCTCGTCGGCCTGGCCGCCGCGCGTCCAGGCGCCGTGGCGCTCGCCCAGGTCCTTCAGGAAGGCCTCGCGCTCGAAGCGGCCGTGCATCAGGCGCGGGTCGGCCAGCTCGTCGATCACGCCCGGGTGGCGCATCAGGTAGCGCATCGGCCAACGCGCCAGGCCCAGCAGGCGCAGCAGCCGCGTCAGCACTTCCTGCCGTTCGATCAGCAGCGCGAGATAGCTTTCGCGCCGCAGCAGCGGCTCGATCCAGTCGATGAAGCGCAGCACCGCGTCCTCGCGGATGTGCACGTCGTCGATCGCGCTCGCCGCGCGGCCGATCAGCTTGGCCAGGCGCCGGCGGGTTTCGTCGCGCAGCATCGCCACCCGCGGCCGCGCGGCAAAGGCCTTCACGCGTTCGGCCAGCTGCGCGGGCAGGCGCTCGAGAAAGGCTTCGCTGTCCATCTGCAGCGGGGCGCCCGAGCACACCTTGCCCTTGCAGCCATGGCCCGGACCCGGGGCGCGGCCGTCATGCAGCAGCGCGTCGAACTCGGTGGCGACGAACTCGCGATACGTGCACAGCCGGTCGAGCAGCTCGCAGGCGTCGCTGCTGCATGAAAGCCCCAGCGACTGGGCGATCCAGGTGAGGTCGCCGTCGCCGGTGGGCAGCACGTGGGTCTGCTGGTCATCGAGGTACTGGATGCGGTGCTCGACGCGCCGCAGGAACACGTAGGCCTCGGCCAGCTGCTGCGCGGTGTCGGGCTTCATCACGCCGACGGCCACCAGGCGCTGCAGTGCCGTGAGCGTGGGGCGCGTGCGGATCTCGGGGAAGTGCCCGCCCCGCACCACCTGCAGCAGCTGCACGGTGAACTCGATCTCGCGGATGCCGCCGCGCGAAAGCTTCACGTCGTTGGCGCGTTCGGGACGGCCGGCCGCGCGGCGGCTGGCTTCGTCGCGAATCTTGGAATGAAGCTGGCGCAGCCCTTCGAACACGCCGTAGTCGAGATAGCGGCGGAACACGAACGGCACCACCACGTCGCGCAGCTGGCGGGCATTGCCCGACTCGAGTTCGGCACGCGGTGCCACCACGCGGCTCTTGAGCCAGGCAAAGCGTTCCCATTCGCGGCCCTGCACGAGGAAATACTCCTCGAGCATCGCGAGGCTCACCACCGGCGGTCCCGAGTTGCCGTTCGGACGCAGCGCGAGGTCCACGCGGAACACGAAGCCGTCCTCGGTCACGTCGCCGATCAGCGCATACAGGCTGCGCGCCACCTGGCTGAAGTATTCGTGCGCGCTGATCACGCCGGTGCCGTCGGCGCTGCCTGCCGTCTGGCCGTCTTCCTCATAGACGTAGATGAGGTCGATGTCGGACGAGACGTTGAGCTCGCGCGCCCCCAGCTTGCCCATGCCCACGACCCAGAAGCCGATGCGCCGCCCCTGCACTGACAACGGCGCGCCGTGCCTTGCATCCTGCTCGGCGAACGCGTGGGTGAGCGCATGGTCGAGCGTGCACTCGGCCAGCAGCGTCATGGTCTGGGTCACGTCGTCGAGCGAGGCGTTGTGCTCCACGTCGAGCACGGCCAGCCGCTCGAGCACGAGCTGCCGGGTCACTCGCAAGGCGGCCGGCAGGGCGCGGCCGCCGCGCTGCAGCTCGCCGATGAGGGCGTCGATGTGCTCGCGGGTCGGCACGCCGGGCGGCAGCAACAAAAGTTCACCGGCGTAGCGCCGGCGTACTCGCTGCACGAAGCGGGAATGGTCGGCGCGAGCCGGGCCTGCTGCGTTGTTCGAGGTGGCGGCCGGGGCCGCGGATGCGGTGGTTGGCGTGAAACCCATCAAACTGCTCCGGGTCTATGCTAGGGTCGCCAGCCCGGCGGCGTCTGTGCCAAAAAACACGCAGCCGGCTCTTGCAGAACCCGCAGCCTGCTGGCATCCCAGTCGTTTCATGCCATCCATCCCATCCCAAGACGCCACGGCGCCGGCAGAGCCCTGCGAACGCCGCACGCGCCGATTGACGGTGGTGCTGCGCTGGACCCTCGGTCTGCTTCTGGCCGCGTGGAGTGTGCTTCTCGCGGCCTGGCTGATCCTCCAGTGGGGGATTTTGCCCCGGATCGAAACGTGGCGACCCGAGCTCGAGGCCCGCGCCTCGCAGGTCTTGGGGCTCACGGTGCGGGTCGGCCAGGTGCGCGTGCAGTCGGGGGGCTGGATGCCCACCATCGAGCTGCGCGACGTGGTGCTGCTCGACCCGCAGGATCCGCAAGGTCGCGAGGCTCTGCGCCTGCCGCGCGTGGTGGCGGTGCTGTCGGCCCGCACGATGCTGCACTGGCGCCCCCACTTCGAGCAGCTGCACATCGACGGCCCGCGCCTCGAGGTGCGGCGCGACGCGGAAGGCCGGCTCTTCGTGGCAGGGCTGCGCTTCGGCTCGCCGGTGCGCGACGAGGCCGATGACGGCGCGGTGGCCGACTGGTTCTTCGCCCAGCCCGAGTTCGTGATCCGCGGCGGCTCGCTGCGCTGGATCGACGACAAGCGTGGCCTGCCGCCCATGGAGCTGCAGCAGGTCGACCTGGTGGTGCGCAACCGCCCGGGCCTCGGCAGGCGCCACCACGAGCTGCGGCTCGATGCCACGCCGCCGGCCGAATGGGGCGAGCGCCTGTCGCTGCGCGGGCGGTTCACGCAACCGCTGGTGAGCCGCCACGGCCTGGTGCCGCACGGGCAGTGGCGCACCTGGCGCGGCACGGTGTACGCCGAGCTGCCCGCGGCAGACGTGCAGTCGCTCAAGCGCCACGTGGACCTGCCGTTCCAGCTGGCCAGCGGCCATGGTGCGCTGCGCGCCTGGGTCGAGGTGCGCAGCGGCGAGCCGCGTTCGGTCGTCGCGGACGTGGCCTTGCGCGACGTGGAGGCCACGCTGGGGGCCGACCTGCAGCCGCTGCGTTTCGAACGGATCGATGGCCGCCTGAGCGGCGAGCGCCTCAACGACACGCTGGCCGTGGCCGGGCGCGGCCTCGGGTTCACCACCGGTGACGGCGTCGTCTGGCCGTCGGGCGACTTCAGCCTGCGCTGGCGCCACGACGATGCAGGCGCCATGCTGGGCGGCGAGCTGTCGGCGCAACGGCTGGACCTCGCCGTGCTGGCGCAGATCGCCTCGCGCGTGCCGCTGGGCGAGCCGCTGCGCCGCAGCCTGCAGGAACTTCAGCCGAGCGGCGTGGCCGGGCCGTTGTCGGCCCGCTGGGATGGACCGCTCGACGCGCCGCAACGCTATCGCGTGCAGGGTCGGCTGGCGGGCATGAGCATGGCCGCGCAGCCGCTGCCGCCCGAATGGGGCGGCAGCATGGCGCCTGTCGACCTGCCGGCCAGCGCGCCGCGGCCCGGTCACTGGGCCGGGCGCCCCGGTCTGCGCAATGCCGACATCGAGCTCACCGCCACCGAGCAGGGCGGCGACGCCCGCCTGAGCCTGGTCGACGGTGCGCTCGAGTTCCCGGGCGTGTTCGAAGAGCCCGTTGTGGCGCTCGACCGGCTCTCGGCGACGGTGAACTGGCGCTTGAGCCAGACCCGGCGCGAGGCGACGCGGCAACTGGACGTGAACGTGAAGGGCCTGCGGTTCGCCAACGCCGACGCGGAGGGCGAGTTCGATGCCGCCTGGCGCACCGGCGCGGGCAGCGGCCACGGCCGCGGGCAGCGCCTGCCCGGCATCCTCGACCTCGGCGGCAAGCTGATGCGCGCCCGCGCCACCGCCATTGCCCGCTACCTGCCGCTGGGCATTCCCGAGTCGACACGCCACTACGTGGCGCGCGCGGTGCAGGGCGGCACGGCCAGCGCGGTGCAGTTCCGGGTCAAGGGCGATCTGGCGGACTTCCCCTTCGGCCAGCCGGCGCCTGCGGTGGCCGGCGCCGCGCCGCCTCCACCGCTGCCGGGGGAGTTCCGCATCGCCGCGCGCATCGAAAACGCCCGCCTCGCCTACATGCCCGGCGAGCCGAACCAGCCGCCCGGCGGCGAGCACGGAGCCTGGCCGGCGTTCGACCAGCTGCGGGGTGAGCTGGTCTTCGATCGCCGCTCGATGGAGATCCGCAATGCCTCGGCCCGCCTGGGCGACGTCGGCAGCGGGGGCTTCGAACTGCACAAGGTGAACGGCGGCATCCGGCAACTCGACCACGACGCGACCTTGTCCATCAGCGGCCAGGGCCGGGGTCCGCTGGCCGATGCGCTGCGCTACGTCCAGCACACTCCCGTGGCCCACTGGATCGGCGGCGCGCTCGACACCGCCACCGGCAGCGGCTCCACCGAGCTGCAGCTTTCGCTCAACATCCCGCTTTCACGCGGCAACGACACCACGGTGGCCGGCCGGCTGCAGCTGGCCGGCAACGACGTGCGCCTGCGGCCCGACGTACCGCTGCTCGCGGCGGCACGCGCGCGCATCGACTTCACCCACGAGAGCTTCGCCGTCACCGGCGGCGCCGCCCGGGTGCTGGGCGGCGACCTGCAGTTCGAAGGCGGCCAGCCGGCAGGCGGCGTGCTGCGGCTGTCGGGCCAGGGTGGCGTGTCGGCCGAAGGCTTGCGCCGTGCCACCGAACTGGGGCCGCTGGCACGGCTGGCGGGGCAGATGAGCGGCCAGACGAGCTACCGCCTCGGCATCGCGTTTCCGCAGGGGCGACCGCAGGTGGACCTCAGCAGCTCGCTGTCCGGCCTGGCGCTCGATCTGCCGGCGCCGCTGCGCAAGCCGGCCGAGCAGGCGCTGCCGCTGGAGCTGCATGTCGCGCCGCTGGCCGACGCCCAGCAAGGCGGCGGCCGCGACCAGCTTCGATTCAGCCTGGGCCAGGTCGTGCAGGCGAACTACCTGCGCGACGTCTCCGGCAGCACGCCCACCGTGCTGCGCGGCGGCGTGGGCATCGGCGAGGCGGCCCCGGCGCCGCCGGCCGGCGTGTCGGCGGTGGTGCAGCTGGCGAGTCTCGACCTCGATGCCTGGCAGGCCGTGCTCGATCGCGTGCAGGGCAGCGCCTCCGCGGCCAGCGGCGATGCAGGCGCAGCCGGCCCGCACAACGCCTACCTGCCGGCGCAGATCGCGGTGCGCACGCAGGAGCTCAAGGCCAGCGGCCGCCGGCTCACCCGGGTGGTGGCCGGGCTGTCGGAGCAGGACGGCGTGTGGCGTGCCAACGTGGAGGCCGACCAGCTCAGCGGCCACGCCGAATACACGCCGCCGGGGCGGGTGGGCGGCGAGGCCGGGCGCGTGTATGCGCGGCTGGCGCGGCTGTCGCTGCCGCGCAGCGAGGTCGAAGCGGTGGAGTCGATGCTCGACCCGTCGCCCAGCAGCATGCCGGCGCTCGACATCGTGGTCGACGACTTCGAGCTGCGCGGCAAGCACCTGGGGCGTGTCGAGGTCGAAGCGTCGAACCGCGCGGCCGCCGTCGGCGGCACCGACGGTGCGCGCGAATGGCGCCTGACCAAGCTCAACCTCATCGCGCCCGAGGCCCGGCTCACAGCCACCGGCCAGTGGGGCATGTCGTCCGAGGCCGGTGCGGCGCGCGGGGGGGGCGCGCCGCCGCGCCGCCGCGCGGTGATGGACTTCAAGCTCGACCTGGCCGACAGCGGCGCCTTCCTCACGCGGTTGCAGCTGCCGGGCACGCTGCGCGGCGGCAAGGGCAAGCTTTCGGGCCAGGTGGCGTGGCTGGGCTCGCCACTGTCGCCCGACTACGCCAGCCTCGCGGGCAACGTCCAGATCGCCATCGACGAAGGCCAGTTCCTCAAGGCCGAGGCCGGGGCGGCCAAGCTGCTGTCGGTGCTCAGCCTGCAGTCGCTGCCGCGGCGCTTCCTGCTGGACTTCCGCGACGTCTTCCAGGAAGGCTTCAGCTTCGACAACATCTCCGGCCACGTGAACATCGCCAATGGGGTGGCCCACACCAACAACCTGCGCATGCGCGGCGTGCAGGCCGTGGTGCTGATGGAAGGCCAGGCCGACATCGGCCGCGAGACCCAGGACCTGCGGGTGTGGGTGGTGCCCGAGATCAACGCAGGCGCCGCGTCGCTGGCCTATGCCGTCATCAACCCGGCCATCGGGCTGGGCACCTTCCTGGGCCAGCTGTTCCTGCGCCGCCCGCTCATCGAGGCGGGCACGCGTGAATTCAAGGTCACCGGTTCCTGGACCGATCCCAAGGTCGATCGTGTCGAACGCAAGGCGGGCGATGCGGTACCGTCGCTGGAGCCACCGCCGGCTGCCTCCGGGCCGGCGCGCTGATGCAGGAGTCAGAGCCATGAAGATTGCCGCCGTGCAGATGGTCGCCACGCCACGGGTGGACGAGAACCTCGACGCCGCCCGTGCGCTCATCGCGCAGGCCGCGGGCCAGGGCGCCGAGCTGGTGGCGCTGCCCGAGTACTTCTGCCTCATGGGCCACAAGGACCGCGACAAGCTCGGCGTGGCCGAGGCCGACGGCGAGGGGCCGATTCAACACATGCTCGCGGCCGCCGCGCGCGAGCACGGCGTGTGGCTCGTCGGCGGCACCCTGCCGCTGCGGCTCGAGGGCGTCGTGCACGACAGCACGGCGGCCGACTGCCGCGCGCTCAACACCACGCTCGTCCATGGCCCCGACGGCTCGCGCGCCGGGCGGTACGACAAGGTGCACCTGTTCCGCTTCGACGACGGCGAACGCCGCTACGACGAAGCGGCCACCCTGCGCGCCGGCCGTGAGCCGCGAGCCTTCGACGCTCGCGGGCGTGACGGCGAACGCTACCGCGTGGGGCTGTCGGTCTGCTATGACCTGCGCTTTCCCGAGCTGTACCGCGCGCTGATGCGCCCCGACCCGTGCGATCTCATCGTCGTGCCCGCCGCCTTCACCTACCCCACCGGCCAGGCGCACTGGGAGCTGCTGCTGCGCGCCCGTGCGGTCGAGAACCAGTGCTACGTGCTGGCGCCCGCGCAGGGCGGCCGCCACGAGAACGGCCGCCGCACCTGGGGCCATTCGATGCTGGTGGATCCGTGGGGCGAAGTGCTGGCCGTGCAGGCCGAGGGCCCCGGGGTGGTGATGGGCGAGATGACGCGTCAGCGCATCACGCAGGTCCGCGGCCAGCTCCCAGCCCTGATGCATCGCGTCCTGTAAGCAGAAGGAGAAGGCGCGTGGCGGCGGGCCGCGCGCCAATCGGAGCGGACCCCCAGGATCCGGCTCCGCCGGTCCAAAGGGGTCGCCCCCTCGAGGGGGCGCGCGAAGCGCGTAGGGGGTGTGGGCCCCACCTCCAGCCGAACGTCCAGGGCGCCGGAGGCGCGCGGCATGCTGCGCGCCGATCGGAGCGGACCCCCAGGATCCGGCTCCGCCGGTCCAAAGGGGTCGCCCCCTCG
>CAMLNA010000052.1 GCA_946481025.1 uncultured Rivibacter sp. | reverse complement strand
GCACCGCGCTGGGCCTGCAGCAGACGCCGCCGAACATGGTGCTCAACGGCATCGCCATCGTGCTGACCGTCTACATCATGGCGCCAGTGGGCATGGACGTGTCCGACGCGCTGCGCAACCGCCAGTTCGGGGCCAAGGGCGAGGGGCTCAACGACATCATGGCGGTGATCGACGCCGCCAAGGCGCCGGTGAAGGAGTTCCTGCAGAAGCACACGCAAGAGCGCGAACGGCAGTTCTTCCTGAAGTCAGCCTCGAACATCTGGCCCAGGGAGCGCGCCGAGAAGCTGCAGCCCGACGACTTCATGGTCCTGGTGCCCAGCTTCACCCTCAGCGAGTTGACGCGAGCCTTCCAGATCGGCTTCATCATCTACCTGGTGTTCGTGGTGGTGGACCTCATCGTGGCCACGGTACTGCTGGCGCTGGGCATGTCGATGATCGCGCCCACCACCATCTCGCTGCCGTTCAAGCTGCTGCTGTTCGTGATGCTCGACGGCTGGACGCGGCTGGTCCACGGGCTCGTGCTCTCGTATCGCTGAGGTACGCGAGGCCCAAAGAAAAACGGCTGCCATTTGCATGGCAGCCGCCTGAAAGGACGCGGTTCCCAACGACGTCCATCGCTTGTCTCTCGCCCCCTCACGGGCGTCCCTCCCATCAACCCGGCGCTCGTCCGCCGGGCAAGCAACTCTTATTCAGCGAAATTGTCCTGTGCGTCGTCATCCATGCCGGGGTCGGCATCCACCGCCGAGTCGTAGCGCACGATGTCGGCGTTCGAAGCCGCCAGCTTCGGGATGATCGGCTTGTCCAGCGGCCGGCAGATGCGGCGCTGCAGCCGGCCCAGCCGGTCGGAGCGCTCCATGGCCTGGAAGACTGCTTGCGGATTCATCATCAACGCAAAGGGATCTGCAACAACAACTTGAGACTGTTCCAGCGTCTGGTCCATGTTGTCCTCCAAGGGTTGGGCCTGCCGATGGAGAGAACTGTAGGCGCGGGCCTCTAGACCCGATAGTCAGGGCCTCGCCAAAGCGCGTGTACGAATTCGCCTGACAAGACGTCGGTCGGACGAGCGGTCGCCGGTCAGCCTCGAGTGGTCGCCGCGCTGTTGCGCGGACCGCGGATTCAGCGCTTGGAAGCCGGCGGCGACAGGCGCTTCACCAGGTAGGCGCGGCCCACCTGCTCGGCGTGGTCGGCCGCGGTGAGCCCGACGTTGCTGCGGGCAGTCAGGCTGGCGCCGCGTGCCAGCAGCAGGTCCACCGTGGCCTCGGTGTCGAAGCGCACCGCCATCATCAGCGGCGTGGCGCCGTTGGGCGCGCGCGCATCGATGCGCGCGCCGCTGGCCAGCAGCAGCGCAGTGACCTTCTCGCCACCGCCGCTGGCCGCGTAGTGCAGCGGCGTCCAGCCTTCGCGGTTGATCGCCGCGCCGCGGTCCATGAGGCGCTTGCACAGGTCGATCCGCCCGCGCAGGGCAGCCATCATCAGCGCGGTCTCGCCGGCCTCGTTGGCCGCATCGACCTCGAGCCGGGGGTGGGCGGCCAGCACATCGGCGACGTCGTAGGACTCGGCCCGGAGGGCGATGTAGAGCGCGGTCTGGCCTTTTTCGCGGAGGTTGGGGTCGGCGCCCGCGGCCAGCAGCTTGGTCACCGCGGGGGCATCGTCACGCATGACGGCCCGGAACATGTCGACCGAAACATCTGCGTGAGCAGGCGAAAATGCAATGGCGACAAATAGATAGAGAAGATATCTAAAGTTTTTCATTGCATTGGTTCAGTCGTTGTTCAACCGGGCTCCACGAACCTCAAGCGCTTCATGAAGTTCGTTCAGGTGGCGTTCAGCCGGTGATCGCGGCCGGCGCCACCTTGAACAGCCGCTCGAAATTGCGGCTGGTCGCTTCGGCGACTGCCTCCACCGAGCAGCCCTTCAGTTCGGCCAGCTGTTGCGCCACATGCGGGACGTAGGACGGGTTGTTGGTCTTGCCGCGGTAGGGCACGGGGGCCAGGTACGGGCTGTCGGTCTCGATCAGGCAGCGCTCCAGCGGCACCTCCCTGGCGACTTCACGCAGCTCCACTGCATTCTTGAAGGTCAGGATGCCCGAGAACGAGATGTAGAAGCCCAGCGCCAGCGCCGCACGCGCCACCTCGCGGGTTTCGGTGAAGCAATGGAAGACGCCGCCCGCAGCGCCCGTGCCGCCCTCGCCTTCCTGCCGCAGGATGGCGACCGTGTCTTCGCTGGCGCTGCGCGTGTGGATCACCAGCGGCTTGCCCGTCGCGCGTGCCGCGCGGATGTGCGTGCGAAAGCGCGCGCGCTGCCATTCCATGTCGGCCACGCTGCGGCCGTTCAGGCGGTAGTAGTCGAGGCCCGTCTCGCCGATGGCCACCACCTTCGGCAGGCTCGCCAGCTCGATGAGCCCTTCGAGCGTGGGCTCCGTCACGCCTTCGTTGTCGGGGTGCACGCCGGCGGTGGCCCAGAAGTTGTCGTAGGCCATGGCCAGCTCATGCACCTGCGGAAACTCTTCGAGCGTCGTGCTGATGCACAGGGCACGGTCGACCCGGGCGGCCGCCATGGCCTCACGGATCTCGGGGAGCCGGGCCTTCAGCTCGGGAAAGGTCAGATGGCAGTGGGAATCGACAAACATGGCCGCAACGCTATCAGCCTTGCGGCAGGACGGCCGCCGGGCGCCGGGAGGTCAGATGGTCTGGGTGGGCTTGGACGACGAGATCGAGGTGCCCAGGATCTCTTCGATGCGCACGCGCAGCAGGCGGGTTTTCTCGTCGGTGGGAAACCTCACCCCCACGCCCTGGGTGCGTCCGCCGGACGCGTTGGGCGGCGTGAGCCAGGCCACCTTGCCGGCGACCGGATACCGCTGCGGGTCTTCGGGCAGCGACAGCAGGAGGTAGATGTCCTCGCCCAGCTTGTAGTCGCGCGTGGTCGGCACGAACAGGCCGCCTTCGGTGAACAGCGGGATGTAGGCGGCGTACAGCGCGCCTTTTTCACGGAAGACCAGCTGGATGACGCTGGGCCGCGAGGCAGTAGCGGCGGGGGCAGCGCCAGTGCTGGTGCGGGCTGTGATTTCGCTCATGCGGTCGAGTGTAGCTTTGGCGGTGTCTTGGACAGGGCCTGTTGTCCGCGCAGGATTAACGCTTCCAGCTTGAGTCCTGCATTCCACGGATGTTCCGCATGGCGTGCGGCCTGCCGCAGCTCGGCGGCCCATTGCGTGAGCTCCGCCACGCTGTGCCCGCCGGCCACGCTGCCCGCCGGGAAGTAGCGCGGCGGCGCCCCGTGCGCCACCAGCAGCGCGTCGTGGCAGAGCTTCTGCAACGACTCCACCACCAGCGGCAGCGGCCAGCCCGACAGTGCCGCAGCCTCGCCCCGGGCCACCACCGAGGGCAGCTTCTTCCAGATGGCGGCATCGAGGCCGAGCGCAGCCCGGTCGACCACAGCGAGCGGCTGCCCGCCGGCCGCGGCCAGCATCAGCTCGGGCTCGGCGATGGACTGCTCCGCCAGCCAAGCCAGCGCCTGCGCCGAGTCGGGCAGGCCGAGCCGAACCGACTGGCAGCGGCTGCGGATGGTGGGCAGCAGGCCTTCGGCGTCGCCGCAGCTCAGCACGAAACGCGCGATGCCCGGCGGCTCCTCGAGCGTCTTGAGCAGCGTGTTGGCCGAGATGGCGTTCATGCGCTCAGCCGGGTGCAGCACCACCACCTTGGCCAGGCCGCGGGCGCTGGTCTGCTGGGAAAAGGCCACCGCGGCACGCAGGGCATCGACCTTGATTTCCTTGCTGGGCTTGGTCTTCTTGCCTTCGCCGTCGGTGGCGGGTTCGTCGGCATTTCCGAGCCCGAGCGCATCGCGCAGCGCCTCGGGCACCAGCACCAGCAAGTCCGGATGGCCGAGGGTGTCCACCAGGTGGCAGCTCGGGCAGTGGTCGCAGGCGACCGCGTCGCTGCGTTGCCCGGCCGGCGTTTCGCACAGCCATGCCTTGGCCAGCGCCATCGCGAATTCGAACTGGCCCACCCCTTCGGGCCCGTGCACCAGCAAGGCGTGGCCGCGCTGCGTGCGCAGGGCATCGGCCAGCGGCCGCTTCAACCAGGGCAGCCGCATCACCATCCCCGCTGCGCGAGCACGCGGTCGATCTGGCCTGCGACGGCGTCGACCGGCTGGCTGGAGTCGATGCGGGCAAACCGCGCCGGTTCGGCCTCGCTGCGGGCCCGGTAGCCTTCGATCACGCGCTGGAAGAAGGCCTCGTCCTGGCTCTCGAAACGATCAGGCGTGCGGGCCTGCGCCAGGCGCTGCGCCGCCACCGAGGCCGGCAGGTCGAACCACAGCGTGAGGTCCGGCTGCCGCAGGCCCGACGGGCCCTGCTGCACCCAGCGCTCGAGCACGGCCAGCACCTCGAGATCGAAGCCGCGGCCATGGCCCTGGTAGGCGAAGGTGGCGTCGGTGAAGCGGTCGCACAGCACCACCGCGCCCCGAGCCAGCGCCGGCTCGATGACCTGCTGCAGGTGGTCGCGGCGGGCCGCGAAGATCAGCAGCGCTTCGGTCAGCGGGTCCATCGGCTCGTGCAGCACCATCTCGCGCAGACGCTCGGCCAGCGGCGTGCCGCCCGGCTCGCGCGTGCGCACCACTTCGAGGCCGGCGCGCTGCCAGCGCTGCGCCACCGCGTCGATGTGGGTCGATTTGCCGGCGCCGTCGATGCCCTCGAAGCTGACGAATCGGGACACCCCGCTCGCCGGGTGCTGCGAGCGGGGGGCCCGTGCACCGTGCGTTGCGTCGCTCACTTGCCCTGCCCTCGCTGGTACTTGTTCACCGCGCGATTATGGGCATCGAGCGTTTCGCTGAATTCGCTGCTGCCGTCGCCGCGTGCCACGAAGTACAGCGCCTTGCTGGGCGCCGGCCGCACCGCGGCCAGCAGCGACGCCTTGCCCGGCATCGAGATCGGTGTGGGCGGCAGGCCGGGCCGCAGGTAGGTGTTGTAGGGCCCGTCGGCCTGCAGGTCGCGCTTGCGCAGGTTGCCGTCGAAGCGTTCGCCCAGCCCGTAGATCACGGTCGGGTCGGTCTGCAGCGGCATGCCGATGCGCAGGCGGTTGGTGAACACCGCCCCCACGAGCGCCCGGTCGGCCTCCCGGCCGGTTTCCTTCTCGACGATGGACGCCAGTGTGAGTGCGTCGTCGGCCGCCTTGAGCGGCGTGTCGGGCATGCGCTGCTCCCAGGCCTCGGCCAGGCGCTGCTGCATCGCATGCATCGCACGGCGCAGCACGGCGATGTCGGTGCTGCCCTTGCTGTAGGCGTAGGTGTCGGGATAGAAGCGCCCTTCGGGGTGCACGTCGGGCAGGCCGAGGGCCGCCATGATCTCGGCGTCGCTCATGGCGGCGGTCGTGGGCTTCAGCGCGTCGGCGCGCGCGAGCTCGACGCGGAACTGGCGGAACGTCCAGCCCTCGAGCAGCCTCACCGTGGCCAGCGATTCGTCGCCTTGCACCATCTTCAACAGCAGCATGCGCGGCGTGGTGCCCGCGGCGATTTCGTAGCTGCCCGCGCGGATCTTGCGGGCCTGGCCGGACCACCGGAACCAGTGGTACAGCAGCGGGGCCGGCGTCTGCACGCCGGCGGCCACCCAGCCCCGGGCGATGTCGCGCGGCAGGTCGCCTGGCTCGATGGACAGCTCGACGGTCGGCGTGGCCAGCGGCAGCGGCCGGTTGAGCCACCACCATGCGGCGCTGCCCGCGGCCACGAAGGCCGCCAGCAGCAGGATCACCAACGACATGAATGCTTTGCGCATTGCCCTCTTCTTGAACGGGACGGATGGGGCCTGATGATAATGAGCCCCATGAATCCCCCCCTGATCCTCGACGGCGCAGTGCGCCTTTCGCACTGGGGCATGGTGCGCGCCCAGGGCGATGACGCGGCGGCCTTCCTGCACGGCCAGCTCAGCAACGACTTCGCGCTGCTCGGCCTGTCCCAGGCCCGGCTGGCCGCGTACTGCTCACCCAAGGGGCGCATGCTGGCGAGCTTCGTGGCGTTCAAGCGCAGCCCGTCCGAGCTCTGGATGGCTTGCGACGCCCAGGTGCTGCCCGCCGCGTTGAAGCGGCTCTCGATGTTCGTGCTGCGCGCCAAGGCCCGCCTCACCGACGCCCGCGGCGAGCTCGCGGCGGTCGGCCTGACCGGCCCCCAGGCGGAAGCCTGGCTGGGCGACGCCGCGCAGCTGCCGGTGTGGGGCAAGAGCGACGCGGCCGAAGCCAGCATCGTTCGCCTGCCCGACGCAGCGCTGCCGGACGGGCGCCTGCAGCGGCGCTTCGTCTGGGTGGGCCCGACCACGGCCGCCGCAACGGTGGAGTCCGCGCTGGGCCCACTGCCGCTCGATCGATGGCAATGGCTCGAGGTGATGAGCGGAGTGGCCGGCATCAACCCGGCGACGGTCGAGCAGTTCGTGCCGCAGATGCTCAACTACGAACTGGTCGGCGGCGTCGATTTCAAGAAGGGCTGCTACCCCGGCCAGGAGATCGTCGCGCGCAGCCAGTACCGCGGCACCATCAAGCGTCGTGCGGCCATCGTGCACGCGGCCGAAGAACTGGCAGCGGGCATGGAGGTCTTCGCCAGCAACGACCCCGGCCAGCCCGCCGGGCTGGTGGCGCAGGCGGCCCCTCATCCGCTGGGCGGCTACAGCGCCATCGTCGAGCTCAAGCTCACGGCGCTGGAGGCGGGCAGCCTGCACCTGCGCGGCGCGGAAGGGCCGGCGCTGAGCGTGGGCCGGCTGCCCTACAGCGTGCCGGTGGACACCACCGCGGCGGCCTGACGCCCCTTGCGACCCGAGGCCCCGGAGGCGCCTTGCGCGAGCTCTACATCTACTACCGCGTGAACCCGGGCGACGAAGGCGCGGCGCTGCAGGCCGCTGCTGCCATGCAGCATGGGCTGGTCGAGCGCCACGCCGGGCTGCAGGCCCGGCTGCTGCGGCGGCCGGACGCGGCGGCCGATGGGCTGCAGACGTGGATGGAAACCTACGCCCTGCCCGGCCTGGGTGTGAATTCCGCACTCGAACACGAGATCGCGCAAGCCGCCTCGGCCTGGGCGGCATACATTAGCGGACCTCGACACTGCGAGGTTTTTGTTCCATGTGCCTAGTGGCCCTGGCGATCGACCAGCACCGGCGGTTCCCGCTGGTGATTGCGGCCAATCGCGACGAATTCTTCGCCCGGCCCGCGGCCCGCCTGGCCTGGTGGTCGCAGGAGCCCGGCCTGCCCGAGGTGCTGAGCGGTCGCGACCTCGAATCCGGCGGCACCTGGCTGGGCCTCACCGCGGCCGGCCGGCTCGCGCTGCTGACCAACGTGCGCAACCCGGCCAACAACGACCCCAAGGCCCCCTCGCGCGGCGCCATCGTGCCGACGTGGCTGCGCGGCGACGTGGCGATGGACAAGTTCTGGATGCGCACGGCGCTGTCCGGCTACAACGGCTTCAATCTCATCGCCGCCGATTTCGCGCGCGGCGAGTGCTTCTGGGCGAGCAACGCGCACGGCCTGCCGGTGCGGCTGGAGCGCGGCGTGTACGGCCTGTCGAATGGCGCGCTCGACACGCCCTGGCCCAAGGTCACCGCGCTCAAGAACCGGCTGCAGGCCGCGGTGGAGGTCAGTGACTCGGTGGACGCGCTGGCCGACCGGCTGTTCGCCGCATTGGCCGACCGCACGCTGGCCGCCGATGCCGAGCTGCCTGGAACCGGCATCCCGCTCGAACTCGAGCGGTACCTGTCGGCCGCCTTCATCCGCACGCCCGACCAGCGCTACGGCACCCGCTGCTCCACGCTCGTGATCACCGAGCGGGTCAACAAGCGCCTGGTGACGCACGTGCTGGAGCGCACCTTCAACCCCGGCCCCGGCCTGGCGCTGCTGCGCCGTTCCACGCTGAAGGACTGGCCGCCGCGCTACACCGAGGGCCTCAAGGCCGCGGCGGCGGAGGTGGAGGCGGTGTCGGAGTCCACCGTCGAAGACGGCGGCGGCAGCGCCGCCATGGCGCCGGTGCCGGTGAAGGCCCAGCGTGCCCGCGGGCTGCTGCGACCCATCAAGCCGCGGCGCTGAGTGCGAGCCTTCAGGCCTTGAACAGCAGGCACACGGCCCGCGTCTCGATGGCGCGGCCTTCGCCCACCGGCCCCATCTTCTCGGCCGTCTTGGCCTTCACGTTCACCTGATCGGCCGCGAGCCCCAGCACGGCTGCGATGCGCTCGCGCATGGCGCCGATGTGCGGCGCCATCTTGGGCGCCTGGGCCACGATGGTCGAGTCCACGTTGCCGATCTGCCAGCCGGCCTCGCGCACGGACCGGGCCGCCTCGGCGAGCAGCACCGCGGAGTCGGCACCCTTGAAGCGGGGATCGGTATCGGGAAAGTGCTTGCCGATGTCGCCGAGGCTCGCCGCGCCGAGCAGTGCGTCGGTGATCGCATGCAGCAGCGCGTCGGCATCGGAGTGGCCCAGCAGGCCGTGGGTGTGCGGGATGGTGATGCCGCCCAGGATCAGCGGCCGGCCGGTGACGAGGGCATGGGTGTCCCAGCCTTCGCCGATGCGGATGGGGGGGATGGGCGTCATGGTGTCTTTTGGGTTCTGGCCTGCCAGGCTTGCGGTGCTCTGCGGTGGTGAAACACCGCGATCACCAGTAGATGCTCTTCCACCGCGCGGTAGATCAGAACGTATGGAAAGCGTCGAAGGAGAACCCTGCGACAGTTGAACGGGACGGCCTTGAAGGACTCCGGAGATCGAGCAGCCGAATCCACTGCTGTTTCGAGCGCTCTCGCAAACTCGAACCCCAGGCCCGGCGAACGCTGCTCATACCATGCCTGGGCGCTGAAACAGCGCGTCGCGAACTTCGGACCAAGGCACGGCCTCAGGGGCGACGTCATGCGCGGCAAGGCGCCGTTGCAGTTCGGCTTCCTGCTCTGGTGTCAGTCGATAGGCTTCCGACGCCTGATCAACGGCCACGCTGTCCCACAGGTCTTCCGCCAGCTGGATCCGTTCCGCGATGGAGAGCTTCTTCAGTTCGGCAATGGTGATCGTCATGCGCAACCTCCGAACGAGACAATGCCGCGATTGTCTCGCAGCAGCCGCTGCGCCAGCTCGAAGTCCGCCGGCCAGGTGAGCTTGAAGTTTTCGTAGGAGCCGACCACCAGCTTCGGGCGGTGGCCCAGGGCTTCGACGGCGCTGGCTTCGTCGGTGACCGACTCGCCCGCATGCGCCAGCGCCGGCTTGAGCAGGCCGATGCGGAACATCTGCGGCGTCTGGGCGGCCCACTTGCCGGTGCGGTCCACCGTGTGGTCCACCCGGCCGGCGCTTTCATGCTTCAGGGTGTCGGGCAGCGGCAGCGCCAGCAGGCCGCCCACCTCGTCGTCGATGCATGCATCGATCAGGCGGTCGACCCATTCGGGCCGGACGAGGCAACGCGCGGCGTCGTGCACCAGCACCCAGTCGTGCGGCTGCGCGCCGCGGGCGAGCAGTTCGTCCAGGCCGTTGGCGACCGTCTCGGCGCGGGTGCCGCCGCCCGAGCGTGCCACCCATTCGCCGGCAAAGCCGCTCACGTGCCGCTCGAACTGCGCATCGTCGGGCGACAGCACCACCAGGGTGGCTTCGAGCCTCGCCACCTTCGCCAAGGCCGCCAGCGTGTGTGCCACGACGGCGCGGCCGGCCACCGGGTGGTACTGCTTGGGTCCGTTCGTGCCGGCACGCTGGCCCACGCCGGCACAGGGCACGAGGGCAAAGCAGCGCGGCGGGGTGCCGATGGTGAAGCTCGGCGCAGTGTCATGAGGGGTCATCGCCGCGATTCTAGAATTGGCCCCACTCACACGCCCCTCGGCATGCGCCGCGGGGCGCTCTGTATTTGTGCCGCCGCTTCATCACTCCATGCAGTTGCCCCACATCGCCCCCGGCAAGCGCTTCACGCTGCCCCGCCCGATCGGCTCGGCCGATGCTCTCTTGCTGGCGCGCTTCGCGCAGGCACGTGCTGCCGAGCAGCAGCTCACCGCCATCGTGACCGCGGAGCCGGCCGACACACAGCGGTTGCAGGACGAGCTGGCGTTTTTCGGGCCGAAACTGCGGGTGGCCGTGTTCCCCGACTGGGAGACGCTGCCCTACGACACCTTCTCGCCCCACCAGGACCTGATCTCGGAGCGGCTGGCCACGCTGTGGCGCATCCGCCAGGGCGAAGTCGATGTCGTGCTGCTGCCGGCCACCACCGCCCTCACCCGCCTCGCGCCGCCGTCGTTCCTGGCGGCCTACACCTTCAACTTCAAGCAGAAGCAGAAGCTCGACGAAGCAGCGCTCAAGGCCCAGCTCACGCTGGCCGGCTACCAGCATGTGAGCCAGGTGGTCTCGCCGGGCGAATACGCGGTGCGCGGCGGCCTCATCGACCTCTTTCCGATGGGCTCGCCGGTGCCCTACCGGGTGGACCTGTTCGGCGACGAGGTAGATTCCATCCGCACCTTCGACCCCGACTCCCAACGCAGCCTCTACCCGGTGCCCGAGGTGCGCCTGCTGCCCGGGCGCGAGTTCCCGATGGACGAGGCGGCACGCGCGGCCTTCCGTGCCCGATGGCGCGAAAAAATGGAAGGCGACCCGACCAAGGCGCGCCTCTACAAGGACATCGGCACCGGCATCGCCACCGCCGGCATCGAGTACTACCTGCCGCTGTTCTTCGACGAGACGGCCACCATCTTCAGCTACTTCGGGGAGCGCGCCGTCATTGCGCTGCACGGCGAGATCGACGAGGCGCTCAGGCGCTTCTGGGCCGACACGCGCGAGCGCCACAAGTTCCTGCAGCACGACCCCGAGCGGCCGGTGCTGGCACCGGAAGACATCTACCTGCGCCCCGAAGACTTCTTCACCCTGTGCAATGCGCATGCGCAGCTGGCCGTTCGCGGCAGCGAAGCCGTCGAATGGGCACGGCCCCTGCCCGACCTCGCCGTCGAGCGCGGCGCGCAGGAGCCGCTGCGCAAGCTCGACCGGCACCTGCAGGCCACTGAACACCGCGTGCTGCTGGTGGCGGAAAGCGCGGGCCGGCGCGAGAGCCTGCTCGAGCTCCTGCGCGACCACAAGATCGAGCCGCCCACCGTCGAGAGCCTCGACGCCTTCCTGAAGAGCGACCACCGCTACGCCATCACGGTGGCGCCGTTCGCCGGCGGCTTCTTCTGGACCGAGGAAGGCGTGCAGCTGGTCACCGAGACCGAGCTGTTCGATGCCGCGCCCACCACGCGCCGGCGCCGCAAGCAGGAAGCGACCAGCGACGTCGATGCGCTCATCAAGGACCTGTCGGAGCTGAAGGTGGGCGACCCGGTGGTGCATGCCAACCACGGCATCGGCCGCTACGTGGGCCTCATCAACATCGACATCGGCGACGGGCCCAGCGAGTTCCTGCACCTCGAATACGGCGACAAGGCCACGCTGTACGTGCCGGTGGCGCAACTGCACCTGATCAGCCGCTACACCGGCGTGAGCGCCGAAGAAGCGCCGCTGCACAAGCTCGGCTCCAACCAGTGGGACAAGGCCAGGCGCAAGGCGGCCGAGCAGGTGCGCGACACCGCCGCCGAGCTGCTGAACCTCTATGCCCGCCGTGCGGCGCGCGAAGGCTTTGCCTTCCGCTTTTCTGCGCAGGACTACGAGGCCTTCGCCGCGAGCTTCGGCTTCGAGGAAACGCCCGACCAGAACGCGGCGATCCACGCGGTGATCCAAGACATGATCAGCCCCAAGCCGATGGACCGCCTGGTGTGCGGCGACGTGGGCTTCGGCAAGACCGAGGTGGCGCTGCGCGCGGCCTTCGTGGCCGTGACCGGCGGCAAGCAGGTCGCGCTGCTCGCCCCCACCACGCTGCTGGCCGAGCAGCACTACCAGAACATCGCCGACCGGTTCGCGCAATGGCCGGTGAAGGTCGCCGAGATGAGCCGCTTCCGCTCCGCCAAGGAAGTGAAGGCCGCGCAGGACGGCATTGCCGACGGCAGCATCGACATCGTGGTCGGCACCCACAAGCTGCTCAGCCCCGACACGAAGTTCAAGAACCTGGGCCTGCTCATCATCGACGAGGAACACCGCTTCGGCGTGCGCCACAAGGAAGCGATGAAGGCGCTGCGCGCCGAGGTGGACGTGCTGACGCTCACCGCCACGCCGATCCCGCGCACGCTGGGCATGGCGCTGGAGGGCCTGCGCGACCTGAGCGTCATCGCCACCGCGCCGCAGCGGCGCCTGGCGATCAAGACCTTCGTGCGCAGCGAGACCAGCGGCACCATCCGCGAGGCGGTGCTGCGCGAGCTCAAGCGCGGCGGCCAGGTCTACTTCCTGCACAACGAGGTCGAGACCATCGAGAACCGGCGGCAGAAGCTGGAGGAGCTGCTGCCCGAGGCGCGCATCGCGGTGGCCCACGGGCAGATGCCCGAGCGCGAGCTGGAGCGGGTGATGCGCGAATTCGTGGGCCAGAAGCACAACCTGCTCTTGTGCTCCACCATCATCGAGACCGGCATCGACGTGCCCACGGCCAACACCATCGTCATGAGCCGGGCCGACAAGTTCGGCCTCGCGCAGCTGCACCAGCTGCGCGGGCGTGTCGGACGTTCGCACCACCAGGCCTATGCCTACCTGCTGGTGCCCGACGTCGAAGGGCTCACCAAGCAGGCCGCCCAGCGGCTGGAAGCGATCCAGAACATGGAAGAGCTGGGCTCGGGCTTCTACCTTGCCATGCACGACCTGGAGATCCGCGGCGCCGGCGAGGTGCTGGGCGAGAACCAGAGCGGCAACATGATGGAAGTGGGCTTCCAGCTCTACAACGAGATGCTGTCCCAGGCGGTGCGCGACCTGAAGGCCGGCCGCGAGCCCGACCTGCTGAACCCCGTGAACAGCGCCACCGAGATCAACCTGCATGCCCCCGCGCTGCTGCCCGACAGCTACTGCGGCGACGTGCACACGCGCCTGTCGCTCTACAAGCGCCTGGCCACCACCGACAAGCTCGACAAGATCGACGCGATGCTCGAAGAGATCGTCGACCGTTTCGGCAAGCTGCCACCTCAGGCGCAGACCCTGTTCGACACCCACCGCCTGCGCGTGCTGGCCCGGCCCTACGGCGTGGTGAAGATCGACGCGGCACCGCACATCATCAACATCACCTTCCGGCCCAAGGCGCCGGTGGATCCGATGCGCATCATCGAGCTGGTGCAGAAGAACCGCCACATCAAGCTGGCCGGCAACGACAAGCTGCGCATCGACAAGTCCACGCCCGAAGCCAAGGACCGCGCGCAGTTCGTGCGCGACGTGTTGCGCTCGCTGGGCAACCCGGTGGACCAGCCCGCGTAAGAGCGCTCATTTCCGCGAGGGGTCGGGCGGGGCGAAGCGCTCGGCATAGGCAGGCGACATCAGCTTCCTGAGCGCAGGCCAGCGCTTTTCCCAGAACGGCCCTGCAGGAATGAGCGTCGGATCGATCGCGTCGGCCACGTGAAGGCCGTAGCGCTTCGCGACCTTTCGGCCTGCGTCCTCGACTGCCATCTGCTCGATGCCGGAGACGAAACCCTGAAGCGGACTGCGCTTCGCAATGGCGGCCGGCGCCAGGCCTGCCGCCTGTTCCCGCAGGAATTCACGTGCCGCATCGATGGCCAATGCAAGCTGCATGATGCCCTTGGGCGTTTGCTTCTCGGCCAACTTGTAAAGGTTGGCCAGGCGGCTGCGCAGCACGTCCAGCGGGTGCATGACGAGGAAGGTGCCGCTGCCCAGGGTCGCTCGCACGGCGTGGGCGCGAACATCGTCAGGTTCGAGCCCGATCAGATCGAAGACGACGTCGACGTTGATGAACTCGTCGTCCGAGATGTCGAAATAGGCTTGGCCCACCAGTGCTGTCAGCGCGCGCTCATTGGGGAAGAAGGTCGCACCCTGAATGGCTGCAGCCAATCGTTCGACCGTCCGGCGATCCGCCGCCGAACGGGTCAGGAAATCGGTATCCGCCGAGATGGACGTGAAGTCCGCAGGCATGACCAGTTCGTAGCGCTGCACCCAGAAGCCCAGGGCCTGGCCTCCCACAAGAACCACGTCTTCTCCGGCACAGCGCAACAGCTTCTCGACCACTTGAGGCGGCGTGACCGCCTCCGTCTTGCGCCTGGTCACCAGGACTGCGCGCCGCCGAAGGCGCCTTTCGGATAGGTGAGCTTGGCCGACTTGGCCACGGCCCTGGGAATCACCACCAGGCTGGCCGCATCGCGCTGGCCGCTGGCCACCTCGCCCTCATGCCTTGCATGCCGCGCCGCCACCGCATCACCGGGCGTATGGGCCGCGACGTCGTTGCGGAGGAAGCGAGCCACCAGCGCCGTCGCTTGCCTGCCGTCGTCCAGCAAGGCAAGGGCTTGTGAAGCAGTCGATCCCAGGTCGACCCTTGCACCCAGGCGCGCCCAGTACTCCAGTTGCTGGGCCAGGGAGCGGCCCGAACTGCGGCTGACGGCCTGCGCCAGTTCATAGAACTCGTCGGAGATGCGAATCGACTGCGCCATTCGCCGAGTATAGCGATCGTGTGGCAATTTGCCACACGAAGCTCATGGCCCTGCCCAGGCGGCGTGGAAGCCGAACGGCACCACCTGGGGCGCGTGCAGCATGGCCAGGCACTGCATGCTGCGCGCATCGACCACGCCGACCTGTGTGGCGGTGTCGCCGTCGGCCAGCGTGGGCACCAGCAGCACGCCGTCGTCCTCGGCCGTGCTGCCAGGCCGCGGCACCAACAACGGTTCCAGCTGCACCGCGTCGCCGCGGCACCATTCGCGCCATTCGCCCGACTCCAGGTCGAGCCGCACCGTGCGGTCGAAAAGCGCCGGCCGGGTCGCGTCGGTGCCGGCCCCCCAGGTGACCGAGGCCCGAGCCCTGCCGTCGCGCCAGGGGTGGACCTGCGGCAGCTCCAGCGCGGAACCGAAGACCTCGGCTTCGGCGGTCTGGCGCCCGGGCTTCATGCGGTAGCGCAGCAGCCTGGGCACGCAGGGCCCACGCCCCTGGCGCAGGGCATCCAGGCGCAGGTCCTCCAGCACGCGGGCATCGTCGAACACCGGCATCTCGAGCACGATGTCATCGCCGTCGTTCCAGGCCTGGATGGCGTGGAAACCCAGCATCGGCGCGATGTCCCAGCTGCGCACCGAGCCGTCGTCCAGCGATATCGCATGCAGCCGCGAGCCGCTTGCGGGCTCCCAGCGGAAGTTGCGGATGTAGGCCCGCCCGGTGAACAGGAAGGACAGCGGCATCGCGCGCAGGGCCGTTTCCCAGATCACCGCGTGGCTGGGCGTCATGGCGAACGCATGCGTGTAGCCGGCGCGGCGCACCTCGAGGCTGCCGACCACTTCACGACGCCGGGTGCCCGCGCGCATGCGGACGAGCTTGTACGTGCACCTGGGGCCGAGGTGGATGCCGACGTTCCAGTAGTCGCCGCGCTCGTCGGTGCGGCCGTGCGCCGACATCAGCTGCATCTGCACGTCGTCATCGAACCTCAGGCGGCCGGTGGTGGCCAGCGTGTCGGGGTCGAAGCCGGTGAGGTGCGGTGTTTCGGTGTTGGCCACCCAGCGGTCGCCGATGTGCGACATGACGACCGCGGGGTTGTCGGTGATCGGCGGATTCTTCAGGTGCAGCATGCGCCTGAAGAATCCCATCGGGTTGCGCGTGTCGAAGGCGCCGAAGGCGGGGCGCCCGGCCGCCATGCTTCGGGTGTAGTCCTCGCTCCTGGCGAAGCGGCTGCGGTAGCGCACGCGGCCCGGCCCGATCTCGATGCGGTGGAACATCGCCAGCCCGTCGAACCAGTGCTCGTAGCCGCCTTGCGGCAGCGTCCACAGCGCCGGGCCGTTGAGCAGCAGCCGGCCCCGCAGCCAGTCGGGCAGCCGGCCTTCGACGCGCAGGTCGCTGTCGTCGATCTCGCGGGCGCTGGAGGCCAAGCCGCGCAGGCGCCCGGAGGCCGGCATCTGCGCCACGGCAGGTTTCAGGACGGCAGCCATCAGCTTCTCCCTTCGCCTCTTGTTGCTTCGTCATGCACCTTGCCGGGTCGGCCCGATGGCACGAAGCTTGATACGGCTTCGCACATCCTCACCAAAGGGAGTCACACATGTCAACCGGTCATCTGCAACCGCGCCTGAACGCCTGGCACCTGTGGGGCCTCGCCGTCGGGCTCGTGATCTCGGGCGAGTATTTCGGCTGGAGCTACGGCTGGGCCAGCGCCGGCACGCTGGGCTTCCTGGTCGTGGCCGTCCTGGTGGCGGTGATGTACACCACCTTCATCTTCAGCTTCACCGAGCTCACCACCGCCATACCGCACGCCGGCGGGCCCTATGCCTATGCGCGCCGCGCCTTCGGGCCGAAAGCCGGCTTCCTGGCCGGCTTCGCCACGCTGGTGGAATTCGTCTTCGCGCCACCGGCCATCGCGATGGCGATCGGCGCCTACCTGGCGGTGCAGTTCCCCGGCGTGAACCAGAAGGCCATGGCCTGCGGCGCCTACGTCGTCTTCATGGCGCTCAACATCGTCGGCGTTCGCACCGCGGCCACCTTCGAGCTCTTCGTCACCGTGCTGGCCATCTTCGAGCTGCTGGTGTTCATGGGCGTGGTGGCGCCCGGCTTCTCGCTCGCCAACTTCGCGGCCCATGGCTGGGCCGGGCAGGACGGCTTCTCCGGCGCTGCGGTGGCCGGCATGTTTGCCGCCATTCCCTTCGCCATCTGGTTCTTCCTGGCCATCGAGGGCGTGGCCATGGCGGCCGAGGAAGCGCAGGATCCGAAACGCACCATCCCGGTGGCCTACATCGCCGGCATCCTCACCCTGGTGGTGCTGGCCCTCGGCGTGATGTTGTTCGCCGGCGGCGTGGGCGACTGGCGCACGCTGTCGAACATCAACGACCCGCTGCCGCAGGCGATGAAGGGCGTGGTCGGCGCCGACAGCGGCTGGCTGCACATGCTGGTGTGGATCGGGCTGTTCGGGCTGGTGGCCTCGTTCCACGGGATCATCCTCGGCTACTCGCGCCAGATCTTCGCGCTGGCGCGCGACGGCTACCTGCCGGGCTGGCTGGCGGAGATCCACCCGCGCTTCGGCACGCCCTACCGGGCGGTGCTCGCCGGCGGCGTGGTGGGCATCGCCGCCATCTTCAGCGACGAATGGGTGAGCTTCGGCGGGCAGACGCTCACAGCCAACATCGTGACGATGTCGGTGTTCGGCGCCATCGTGATGTACATCGTCTCGATGGCCAGCCTGTTCGCGCTGCGCCGCAGGGAGCCGGGGCTGGCGCGCCCGTTCCCCGCCATCGGCTACCCCGTGTTCCCGGCCGTCGCGCTGGCACTGGCGCTGGTGTGCCTGGGCACCATGGTCTGGTTCAACCCGCTGCTGGCCGCGGTGTTTGCCGGCCTGCTCGGCTTGGCTTACCTTTACTTCCTGTCCACCGCCCGGCAGCGGCTCACGGCGAGCGATCCGCTGCCGGTCGAAGAAGCGGTGGTCCCCTAGCGACAGAAGGAAGCCATGCGCTACCAGCACACCATCGGCCCGGCCACCTGGCAGTTCCAGGACCTGAAGGAGGTGATGGCGAAGGCCACCCCCTTGCGTTCGGGCGACCAGCTGGCCGGCATTGCGGCTGCCACGGCTGCCGAACGCATGGCCGCGCGCATGTGCCTCGCCGAGCTGCCGCTGTCGCGCTTCCTCGAAGAGGCACTGGTGCCTTACGAAAGCGACGAGGTCACGCGGCTCGTGATCGACGGGCACGACGCCGCGGCGTTCGCGCCGGTGGCCCACCTGACCGTCGGCGACTTCCGCAACTGGCTGCTGTCGGACGCAGCCGATCCCGCGGCGCTCTCGGCGCTGGCCCCCGGCCTCACGCCCGAGATGGTGGCCGCGGTGAGCAAGCTGATGCGCAACCAGGACCTCATCCTCGCCGCGCGCAAATGCCGGGTCGTCACCCGGTTTCGCAACACCATCGGCCTGCCGGGGCACCTGGCGGTGCGCCTGCAGCCCAACCACCCGACCGACAGTCCGCGCGGCATCGCCGCCTCCATGCTCGACGGCCTGCTCTACGGCGCGGGCGACGCGGTGATCGGCATCAACCCGGTGAGCGACAGCCTGCCCTCGCTGGTGGAGCTGTTGCACCTGCTCGACGAAGTGATCCGGCGGTTCGAGATCCCCACGCAAGGCTGCGTGCTCACCCACGTGACCAACACGGTGCAGGCCATCGAGATGGGCGCACCGGTGGACCTGGTGTTCCAGTCCGTCGCCGGCACCGAGGCGGCCAATGCGAGCTTCGGCATTTCGCTGTCGCTGCTGCGCGAGGCGCACGAAGCCGCGCTGTCGCTCAAGCGCGGCACGGTGGGCGACAACGTGATGTATTTCGAGACCGGCCAGGGCAGCGCCTTGTCGGCCAACGCCCACCACGGCGTGGACCAGCAGACGCTCGAGGCCCGCGCCCACGCGGTGGCGCGCGCGTTCTCGCCGCTGCTCACCAACACGGTGGTCGGGTTCATCGGGCCCGAATACCTCTACGACGGCAAGCAGATCATCCGTGCCGGCCTCGAAGACCATTTCTGCGGCAAGCTGCTGGGCGTGCCGCTGGGCTGCGACGTCTGCTACACCAACCATGCCGAGGCCGACTCCGACGACATGGACACGCTGATGACGCTGCTGGCCGGCGCGGGACTGCCCTTCCTCATGGGCGTGCCGGGCGCCGACGACGTGATGCTCAACTACCAGAGCACCTCATTCCACGACGCGCTCTACCTGCGGCGGCTGTTCGGCCTCCAGCGCGCACCGGAGTTCGAGGCGTGGCTCCAGCGCATGCACGTCGTCGACCCGCAAGGCGAGCTGCGAGCCGTCGAGGCCGGCCACCCGTTGCTGCAGCAGATGCACGCCCTGAGGCTCGCGGCATGACGGCCCGCAAGCCGCCGGTCACGCTCGACCCCTGGGGGGCCCTTCGCGCCCACACGCCCGCGCGCATCGCACTCGGCCGCGCGGGCGCGAGCCTGCCCACCGGTGAAGTGCTGCGCTTCGGCCAGGCCCACGCGCTGGCGCGCGACGCCGTGCATCTCGCGCTGGACGCGGCGGCGCTCGAAGAGGCCATGCGCGGCGAAGGCTTCGCCACCTGCCGGGTCGAGAGCGCGGCGCCCGACCGCGCCACCTACCTGCTGCGGCCCGACCTCGGACGCCGCCTGGACGAGCGGAGCACGGCGCGGCTGCAGGCGCAGCATTCGGGCGACGCACCGCCGTGCGACCTCCTGCTGGTGGCGGCGGACGGGCTGTCCTCGCTGGCGGTGCAGCGCCACGCGCTGCCGCTGGCGAAGGAAATTCGCCAGCGGGCGCCTGCCGGGTGGCGCATCGGTCCGGTGGTCATTGCGACCCAGGCCCGCGTCGCGCTCGGCGACGACATCGGCGGGTTGCTGCGCGCGCGCCTCGTGGCCATGCTGATCGGCGAACGGCCCGGCCTGAGCTCGCCGGACAGCCTGGGCATCTACCTCACCTGGGCGCCGCAGCGCGGGCGCAGCGACGCACAACGCAACTGCATCTCGAACGTGCGGCCGGAAGGCCTGGCTTACGACAAGGCCGCGGCGAAGCTGTGGTGGCTGTGCACCGAGGCACGGCGGCTGCAGGCCACCGGCGTGGCCCTCAAGGACATGAGCGATGCCCCTGCGCTCGCGCCCGGCAACGCCCCGTAAAATCCGCGCCGCCATTTCCCGCAGCGCCCCGCCCCATGACATCGACCCCCCGCCCCGGCCTCGTGCTCCAGGGCTTCACGCCGCCTCTTCCTCTGAGTGACTTCAGGCTCGTGGCGTTCGACATGGACTCCACGCTCATCAACATCGAATGCGTGGACGAGATCGCGGACGCTGCCGGCCGCAAGACCGAGGTGGCGGTCATCACCGAGGCCGCCATGCGCGGCGAGATCGCCGACTACAAGGAAAGCCTGCGCCGGCGCGTGGCACTGCTCAAGGGCGTGCCCGTGTCTGCCATGCAGCAGGTCTATGACCAGCGCCTGCAGCTCAACCCCGGCGCCGAAGCGCTGGTGAAGGCCCTGCAGGCCGCCGGCCTGAAGACGCTGCTCGTCTCCGGGGGCTTCACCTTCTTCACCGACCGCATCCGCGACCGGCTGCGCCTGGACTACACCCGCAGCAACGTGCTCGAAGCCGCCGACGGCGTGCTGACCGGCCGCCTGGTCGACCAGGCCTGGGGCGACATCTGCGACGGCGAAGAAAAGAAGCGCATGCTGCTCTCGACCTGCGAGCAGCTGGGCATCTCGCCCGCGCAGGCCATCGCGGTGGGCGACGGCGCCAACGACCTGCCGATGATGAGGGCGGCCGGCCTGTCGGTGGCTTACCACGCCAAGCCCGCGGTGCGCGAGCAGGCCATGGTGGCCATCAACGACGGCGGACTCGATCGCCTGCTCGAAGTCCTGGAATAGCAACGCCCAGGCGCCGCTGCGCTGCTACACCAGCGCCAGCTGGGCCGAGTTCGTTTCGTGGGCCCGCGTGTCATGCTGCTCCGCCGCGGTTTCCCCGGCCGGCATGGGCTTGCCGAAGTACCAGCCCTGCCCGAGGTCCACGCCCAGCTCGCGCAGCTTCAGGTACTGCTCGGCGCTTTCCACCCCTTCGGCCACACACGCGATGCCGAAGCTGCGGGCGATCGACACGATCGCCGTGACGATGGAGCAGCCCGCGTCGCCGTCGATGCGCCGCACGAAGCTCTGGTCGATCTTCACTGCGTCGACCTGCAGGCGGTGCAGGTACGCGAGCGAGGAATAGCCGGTGCCGAAGTCGTCGATCGCGATGCGCACGCCCAGCGCCCGCAGCCCGCCGAGCGCAGCCTCCAGCCGCTCGGCATCGGCGGCGAACACGCTCTCCGTGACTTCGACCTCCAGCCGGTGGGCCGGCAGGCCGCTGGCCTGCAGCGCGGCCGACACATCGGCCGGGAAGTCGCTGCGCAGCAGCTGCACCACCGATACGTTCACGCTGACGATGGGCGCCGCCTCGCCGGGCCAGCCGGCCGCCGCGGCGCATGCCTGGCCGAGCACCCAGCGGCCCAGCCCGATGATCGCGCCCGACTCCTCGGCAATCGGAATGAACTCGGCCGGCGGCACCGCGCCGAGCGTGCGGCCGTTCCAGCGCAGGAGCGTCTCCAGCGCATGCAGCCGGCCGTCCCGCAACGAGGTGAGCGGCTGGAATTCGAGGTGGAACTCGCGGTCCGGGTTGGCGCTGCGCAAGGCTTGCGCGATCTCGTAGCGGCGTTGCGAGCGCTGCGCCAGCGCGGCCTCGAAGGCCCGCACGCACCCACGACCTTCGCTCTTGGCGGCATACACCGCCATGTCGGCGCTGCGGACCAGCGCCTCGGCGTCGTCACCGTGATCGGGGCAGCGCGCCACGCCCACGCAGGCATCGATGCGCACGCTCTGCCCGCCCACGTTGAGCGGCGCACTCACCGCCTGGCGCAGTTCCTCGGCAACCGCCAGCAGGTCCGCATCGCCCAGGGACTCGGCAAGCACCGCCACGAACTCGTCACCGCCCCAGCGGCCCACGAGGCCCTGCGTGCCGAGCGCCGCCTTCAGCCGCTTGGACACCTGCCGCAGCACCACGTCGCCCGAGAAATGGCCCATCGCATCGTTCACTTCCTTGAAGCGATCGAGGTCGAGGAACAGCACGCAGGGCTGGCCGCCGGCATGGATGGCCGACTCCAGCTGCTGCAGGATGGCGTCGCGGTTCACCAGGCGGGTCACGGCGTCCTGCGTGGCCAGCTCCGCCAGCCGCGCCGTGGCGCGCTCGCGCTCCTGCAGCAGCTGCTCCAGCTGCAGCACGCGCTCGCGGGCCTGCAAGGCCTGCGACCTCGCGTCGAGCAGCCCGGCATTGGCGGCATCCAGCCGGCGCCGCAGCTTGTCGTAGCGGGCCTGGACCTTCTGCGCATGGCGGTGCACGAGCGCGTGTTGGTGGGCCCGTCGCCGTTCGAGCGCAGCACGGCGCAACCATTGCCGCTGCAACAGGAAGGTGCCCCCCAGCAGGCACAGCAGCCAGACCAGCCACACGAGACGAGCCTCCTGTTCACGCCAGGGCTGCAGCCACAAGCTCACGGCCACCGCGCCGCAGGCCGCTGCGATCCATACGGGCGCCGCCCGCTTGCCGGGCGGCATGCCCGGCCCCATGGCGGGTTGGCGAGTGGTTTTCGGGATGTCGCTGCGGTGAGTCACTTCGGCGGCCGGGCGGCCTCCTTGCCCGGGCCCGACGACTATCACCCCATACGCTTCCTTGCAGCAATGGCCTCCCCCATCGGCAGGCGACCAGGCCGGTACTTGTTGGCGGCGGCGGCGTCCCGGTGGGCCACGCCGCCGCGTGCGGGCCGCTCAGAGCACGCTGGGCGCGACCACGATGCCGTCCGCATCGGCGTACAGCCAGTCGCCCGGGCGCACCCAGACGCCCTGGACCTGCACCGGCACGTCGCGCTGGCCGGTGTTGCGCTTCTCGGTGGGCATCGGCATCAGCGCGAGCGCACGGATGCCAACGTCAGCGGACGAGATCTCGGCCAGGTCGCGCACGCAGCCGTCGATGACCAGCCCGGCCCAGCCGTTTTTCGCCGCCGACGCGGCCAGGTTGCCGCCCACCAGCGCGCGGCGCAAGGAGCCCCCGGCATCGACCACCAGCACCCGGCCGCGGCCCGGTTCCTCGACGGCGGCCTTCACGAGCGAGTTGTCTTCGTGGCACTTGATGGTGCTCACCGGGCCTGCGAACTTGCTGCGCCCGCCGAAGTCGCGAAACACCGGCGGCAGCACGCGGAAGGCGCCGCTGCCGTCGTTCTTGTGCAGGTCGCACAGGTCGCAGGTCGAGAAATCGCCGGTCACTTGGGTCATGCGAGGCTTTCGTTCGGGAGGTGGGGGGCCGGAGGCTGGCTCAGGCGTTTTCGATCTTCTTGATCGGCGGCTTCACGTCCTCGAGCCGAGGCGGGAGCATCACCTGATGCTCCCGGGCCGCGTTGAGGATGATCGACGTGGAGGTTTCCGTGAGGATGCAGAACCTGGTGACCACGGCATCGAGGTGGGCCACGTCGATGACGGCGATCTCGAAGATCCAGCTGTCCTCGCCGGTCACGTTGTACGCGTTCACGACCTCCGGCGTCTGCTGCAGCAGCTTGATCACTCGTGCATAGTCCGCCCGACCCACCCTCATCAGCGCGCGAATGCCATAGCCCAGCGCGGCGAGGTTCACGGTGGCCCGGTAGCCTGTGATCACGCCCGCCGCCTCGAGCTTGCGCACCCGTTCGGTCACCGCCGGCTGGCTCAGGTGCACGCGGCGGCCGAGTTCGGCCATCGAGAGGCGGGCATCGGCCTGCAGCTCTGCAAGGATGCGGGTGTCGTAATGGTCAAGGGTCGGCGCGCCGTTCATGCTCAAAGCCTAGCACCTCGATTGCCGTTGATTTCAAACTGTTTTGGCATGACATCCTTGAGTCTTCTATCGCTGGACACACGCTTCTTTTTTAGGATGCCGGCATGAATTCCGTCGCCTCCGCCGTCGTCGCGCCCCGCAGCGGGCTGTCGCCCCTGGTCATCGCCTGCCTCGCAGCCACGTGGCTGGTGTGGGGCTCCACCTACCTGGCCATCAAGTTCGCCCTGGTGAGCCTTCCGCCTTTCGTGCAGATGGGCACGCGCTTCCTGGTCGCCGGCGCCGTGCTCATGGCCTGGATGCGCTGGCGCGGCGCCCCCTGGCCGACGCGGCTGCAGTGGCGCAACGCGCTGATGGTGGGCGCCCTGATGCTCGGCGGCGGCATGGGCGGCACCGCCTATGCCGAGCAGACGGTGGGCTCGGGCCTGGTGGTGGCCTTCATCGCGATCGTGCCGGTGATGATGGCCGCCGGCCAGATGCTGTGGGGCGTGTACCCGAGCCGGCTCGAAGCCGCCGGCATCGCCGTCGGCCTGGCGGGCGTGCTGCTGCTCACCCAGGGTGCGGGGTTCCAGGCTTCGACCGCCGGCCTCGTGGCCATTGCGGTCGCCTGCTTCACCTGGTGCACCGGCAGCCTGATGAGCCAGCGCGGCTTTGCGCTGGCACCGGGTGCGGTGGGTTTCGCCAGCGAAATGATCTGCGGCGGCCTGGTGCTGATGGCACTGGCGGCCATCGATGGTGAATACCCCGTGCTGGCCGCGCAATGGCCGCCCGAGCCGGGCGCGGTGCTGGCGTGGCTCTACCTCGTGGTGTTCGGTTCGCTGATCGCCTTCAACGCCTACATGGTGTTGCTGGCGCGGGCTTCGGCCGGGCTGGCGTCGAGCTACTGCTTCGTGAACCCGGTGATCGCCATGCTGCTGGGCGTGAGCCTGGGCGGCGAGGTCGTCACCGGCTTCGAGTGGCTGGCCGCCGGCGTGGTGCTGGTGGGCGTGGTGCTGCTGCTGGCGGGCCGGGCCCGCTGAGCGTCAGGTGACGATCCGGCCGGCTTCGATCCGCACCTGCCGGTCGCAGCGTGCCGCGATGCTGCGGTCGTGCGTCACCAGCACCAGCGTGGCGCCCTCCTCGCGGTTGAGCTGGAACATCAGCGCCATCACGGTCTCGCCGGTGGCGAAGTCCAGGCTGCCCGTCGGCTCGTCGGCCAGCAGCACGGCCGGCTTCACCACGAAGGCACGCGCCAGGGCCACGCGCTGTTGCTCGCCGCCCGACAGCACCTTCGGGTAGTGGTTGAGCCGCTCGCCCAGGCCCACCCGCTGCAGCATCTCGATGGCCTGCTTGCGCGCATCGTTGCGACCCTGCAGCTCGAGCGGCAGCATCACGTTCTCGAGCGCGGTGAGGTTGCCCAGCAGCTGGAAGCTCTGGAACACGAAACCCACCCGCTCCGCCCGCACCGCGGCACGCGCGTCCTCGTCGAGCGCGAAGAGGTCGGTGCCGCCCAGACGCACCGTGCCGGTGGTCGGCGTGTCGAGCCCGGCAATGATGGACAGCAAGGTGCTCTTGCCCGAGCCCGAGGCCCCCACGATGGCCACCGACTCCTGCGGTGCCAGTGAAAAGTCGATATCGTGCAGGATCGTCAACACCCCGGTGGAGTCGCGTACCTGCTTGGTGACTCGCTCCACGGCAATGATCGGTTCACTCATGTCGTCTGCTTCTCTTTCGTCGGCTGGGCGGATGCGCCGGCACTTTATCCTGAGCGTTTTAGCCGCGGGTTATGCCGCGGGCCTGCCGTCTGCCGCGCTCGCGCAGCCACGCGCGGGGCGCACGCTGCTGGTCGTGGGCGACAGCCTGTCGGCCGAGTACGGCCTCAAGCGCGGCAGCGGCTGGGTGGCCCTGATGGAACAGCGCCTGGCGCGCGACAAGCAGGGCGTGACCGTGGTCAACGCCAGCGTCAGCGGCGACACCACCTCGGGCGGGCGCTCGCGGCTGCCGGCCCTGCTGAAGCAGCACCGGCCGAGCCACGTGATCATCGAGCTGGGAGGCAACGACGCGCTGCGCGGCTTGCCGCTTTCGATGACCGAGACCAACCTCACCGAGATGACGCGCGCCGCCAAGGCTGCCGGCGCGAAGGTCATGCTGGTGGGCATGCAGCTGCCGCCCAACTACGGTCGCCAGTACGGCGAAGACTTCACGGCGCTGTTCGGCAAGGTGGCCAAGGCCGAAGGCGCGGCGGTGGTGCCCTTCCTGCTCAAGGGGCTGGCCGAGGCGCCCGACTCGGCCGAGAAGTGGTTCCAGCCGGATCGCATCCACCCGCGTGAAGAGGCGCATCCGGTCATGCTGGACAACGTGTGGCCCGTTCTGCGGCCGTGGTTGAAGTGACACCCCGAATTCATTCACCGCGCAGGCGCGGTGAACGCAGAGATTCGCGGAGGTCGTTTCAGCGCTTGGTGCCGCCCGGGGGCACGAACGGGAACATGGTCTCGGCCTGCTTCTGCATCTGCTCCTGCATCTGCACGAACAGGTTCTTCGACTGGTCGAGGTAGTTGCTCATCAGGCCCTGCATCATCGGCGCCTGCAGGTTCATGAACTGCGCCCAGGACTCGGGGCTGAAGCCCTTGCCGCCCACCAGCCCGCCGGATTGCTCGGCGAAGCGGTTCTGCATGTCGATGAAGGCCTGCAGGTTCTTCTCGAGGTAGGCGCCCATCAGCCCCTGCATCGTGTGGCCGTAGAAGCGGATGATCTGCGCCAGCATGTTGGTCGAGAACATGGGCACGCCGCCGGTTTCTTCTTCCAGGATGATCTGCAGCAGGATGCTGCGCGTGAGGTCTTCGTTGCTCTTGGCGTCGCGCACCACGAAGTCGCTGCCGTCGAGCACCATCTGCTTCACGTCGGCCAGCGTGATGTAGCTGCTGGTCTTGGTGTCGTAGAGGCGCCGGTTCGGGTACTTCTTCAGCGTGCGCTGCACGGTGCCGGTGCCCTTGGCATCGGCACCGGCGGTGGGCTCGGCGTCGGAACGGCGTTTGGCCGGGGACCTGGCCTGCGTCATGCAATGGCTCCTGTAGGAAGAGCCCGCATTCTAGGTAGCGCTACGCGGCACCGCGCGAGGGGTTTCCCCCGTCAGAACGCCGCGATGCCGGTGATGGCCCTGCCCAGGATGAGCGCATGCAC
>CAMLNA010000051.1 GCA_946481025.1 uncultured Rivibacter sp. | reverse complement strand
GAGCAGTACCAGTACATCCTGCGCGACGAATCGATGCACTGCAATTTCGGCATCGACCTCATCAACCAGATCAAGCTCGAGAACCCGCACCTGTGGACTGCGGAGTTCAAGGCAGAAATCAAGGCGCTGTTCCAAAAGGCCGTGGAGCTGGAGTACCGCTATGCGGAAGACACCATGCCCCGTGGCGTGCTGGGACTCAACGCCTCGATGTTCAAGGGCTACCTGCGTTACATCGCGAACCGGCGCGCAACGCAGATCGGCCTGGAGGAGCTCTTCCCGAACGAGGAAAACCCGTTCCCATGGATGAGCGAAATGATCGACCTGAAGAAGGAACGCAACTTCTTCGAGACGCGCGTCATCGAGTACCAGTCCGGTGGCGCGCTCTCGTGGGACTGACGTTTCCGGGCACGAGACTCGGAGATCAGGTCATGTTGATGGATCAAGATCGGTGAGCCAGATCGACGCAGCACAAGAAATGCGCGACCTGGCTTGCAACCCCATTCACCGTACCGGGGCGCCTCTCCAAGGCAAACACGGGCGGTGAATCGCTGCGCTGAATCGAACAGCGCAGTGTTCTTTGCAACTTGATCAAGGAGAATCGTGATGGCAACTGCGAAGAAAGCTCCGGCCAAGAAGGCCGCTGCAAAGAAGCCGGCCGCCAAGAAGGCTGCCGCCAAGAAGGCTCCGGCGAAGAAGGCCGCAGCGAAGAAGGCCCCGGCCAAGAAGGCTCCGGCCAAGAAGGTCGCTGCGAAGAAGGCTCCGGCCAAGAAGGTCGCCGCCAAGAAGGCGCCGGCGAAGAAGGCCGCTGCCAAGAAGCCTGCTGCCAAGAAGGCTGCAGTCAAGAAGGCGCCGGCCAAGAAGGCCGCTGCCAAGAAGGCTCCTGCGAAGAAGGCCGCTGCCAAGAAGGCTGCGAAAAAGCCTGCTGCCAAGAAGCCTGCGAAAAAGGCTGCTGCGAAGAAGCCTGCGGCCAAAGCTGCCGCTGCTGCCCCTGCTGCCGCCCCTGCGAAGCCTGCCGCAGCCCCTGCTGCCAAGACGACGCTGAGCCCGCAAGCCGCTTGGCCGTTCCCGACGGGCAACAAGCCCTGAGGTCGGTCTTCCGGCGATCAGCAAGCCCGGCTTCGGCCGGGCTTTTTGTTTGGCGCTCCGCCACCACAATCCATCGCCATGGCGCCTGAATCCGATTGGCCCTGCGCACGTGCCGACGGCACCGGCACAGTGCTCGACGTGCATGTCGTGCCGGGTGCGAGGCGGACCGAAGCCTGCGGACTCCATGGTGACGCGCTCAAGCTGCGGCTCGCGGCTGCGCCGGTCGAAGGCCAGGCCAACGACTGCCTGCTGCGCTGGCTGGCCGAGCAGCTGCAGCTGTCGCGCCAGCAGGTGGTGCTCAAGCGTGGCGCCACGTCGCGGCGCAAGCAGGTGTGGCTGGCCGCCAGCCTGACCGACGTGCGGCGCTGGCTGCACGGCATGCCGGCCGAGCCGGCATAGACATCCGGCCGAGAAGTCCTTCACGCAGATTCAAGTCACGGCGCGGTGCCAACGGATCACACTTCCTTCAGCCATTGAAGGGAGTCTCGTCATGGCACACCTCACCGCCTCGTTTGCCGCAGTCCTGCTGTGCGCGGCCGCCGCAGCCCAAGCGCAGGGCATCTACGCGGCGACCCCGATACCGGCAGCGGGCGTGAAGCTTTCGCACGCCGGCGACAGCAAGGCGTATCGCACCGACGCCGCCCGCCATCTCTACGACGCCTATTCGCATCGCATCTATCGCGGCAAGCTGCCGCCCTTGATTCACGCGGTGGTCGTGGTGGAGACGGAAGTCGACGCTGAAGGTCGGGTGGTGGACGTGAACTTCGTGCGCGTGCCCAGCCATGCTCCCGAGGTGGTGGCAGCGGTGCGCAAGATGCTGCGCGACGCGTCGCCGCTGCCGGTGCCGCAGCAGATGGGCGGCAGCGTCAAGTACACCGACATCTGGCTGGTGGACAAGAGCGGCCGCTTCCAGCTCGACACGCTGACCGAAGGCCAGCTCATGGGGCACGAGCAGCGCTGAGCCGCCGCGGCGGCCCGGCCTACAGGGGCTGCGTGTCGGCGAATCCGGCCGACGGCGTACCGAGAGCCCCGGGCGCGGTCTGCAGCGCCTTCCACGTTTCGTGGATCTTCTGGTGGGCAGCGATCTCGCTCTGGCAGGCGGCCAGCTCGCGCTGCAGCTTCGAGATCCGGTGGCGTGCCTGCATGGTGTTCACCGAGGCGACCTTGCGCGTCTTGTCGAGCTTGCGCTGCATCTCGGCGAGTTTGCGGCCGTACCACCATGCGGTCGCCCACCAGGTGAGGCCGCTCATCGACGCGCAGGCGGCCATCAGCAGAAGCCAGCTGGTGAGGTTCATCGGGGACTGCTCGACGGACGGCTGCTTGATGCAAGTCACCGGACGATAACGCCACGGTACGAACTGCGCAGTGAACTTCGTCGCGCTTCGAACGCGGTGCGCGTTATTCGCGCGCCGTTTGACGTGGGCGCAACAGTTCGCGGCCTCAGCGCTGGCTCAGAGGCCCAGCGCCGCGCGGTCGATGCGGTGGTTCTGCGGGCCGTGCGATGCGATCTTCAACGCACCCACGCGGTTGCCCAGCTCCGCGCAACGCGCGAGCGGCCAGCCCCGCTCCAGGCCGTACAGCAGCGCACCACGGAAGGCGTCGCCGCAGCCGGTGGGGTCCAGCACCGCACTCGCCGGCACGCCGGGCACGCGGGTCGCCTGCCCTTGCATCCAGATCTCGCAGCCTTCGGCCCCCAGCGTCACCACCACGCCCCGCAGGTGTGAACGCGACAGGGTCTCCAGGCTCAGGCCGGTGCGCTCGCACAGCATGCGCGCTTCATAGTCGTTGACCGCGACCCAGCTGGCCTGCTCGACGAATTGCCGCAGCTCGGCGCCGTCGAACATCGGCAGCCCCTGGCCGGGGTCGAACACGAAGGGGATGCCGGCGGCGGCCAGCTGCCGAGCATGCTGCAGCATCGCGTCGCGGCCATCGGGCGCGATGATGCCGACCTTCAGGTCGCCGCGGCCGCCCGGCACCGCGGTTTCATGCGCCTGCTGCATCGCGCCCGGGTGGAAGGCCCACAGCTGGTTGTTGTCCTGGTCGGTGATGCAGAAGGCCTGCGCGGTGTAGGTGTCGGCGATCGTGCGCACGAACTCGGTGTCCACGCCCAGTCCCTTCAGCCGCTCGAGGTAGGGGCCGCCGTCGGCCCCCAGCGTGGCCATCACGGCCGGCTCTCCGCCCAGTGCCTTCAGCGTGTAGGCGATGTTGCCCGCGCAACCGCCGAACTCGCGCTTGAGCGTCGGCACCAGGAACGACACGTTGAGGATGTGGATCTGCTCCGGCAGGATCTGCTGCGCGAAGCGGCCCGGAAAGGTGGTGATGGTGTCGAAGGCGAGGGACCCGCAGATCAAGGCCGGCATGTGTGCTCCGAGAAGGGGAAATCAGGGGTAGAAGATCTCGACCGTGTAGCCGGCCACGCGCTGGCTGCCGGTGGTCAGCAGCATCTGCAGCGTCGACTCGGCGCCGGCTGCGAGCTCGTTCTGCTGTGCGCGGAAGTCCGCCGGCCACAGCGCTCGGCGGGCCACCAGCAGGCCGCTGGCATCGGTCATGCTGAGATCGACAGCCGGCAGCAGGATGGGCAGGTGGCTGCGGTTGCGCAGCACGACGGTGAGCCGGTAAGCCTCGCTGCCTCCGTTGGCCTTGACCAGCGTGCTGCTTTCGACCACCAGGTCGTCGATGCGGCGCGGGGCCTGCAGCCTGCAGCCCGTGTGCTCGCACACCTGTGCGAGGTATGGCCGTGCCTGAGGGAACTCGGCGGCCACCAGGTCGCGCCACTGGTAGGCGCCCTGCGCCACCAGCGTCAGCATCAGCGCCAGCACCAGCCCCGCCAGCACGCCGCGCACCGCCGGGCGGCGCCAGCGCTCGGCCCTCTCGGCATGCCGCACGAACTGCGGCGCCACGGGTTCGGGCTTGGCCCCCGGCTTGCGGGTGCGCGTGCGCAGCTTGTTCTGCCGGATGCGCGGCGGCTGCGCAGGCTGCGGCTCGAGCGCATTGCCGGGGCGCGTGGCCGCATGCATCAGCTCGTCGGGGAACTGCGCGTCGGCGAAGTCGAACGATGCCGCCGGCTCCTCGTCATCTTCCGGTGGGTCGCCCTGCAGGCCCAGCTCGCGCCGCAGGAAGCGCGAGTCGAGTACGTCGGACTCATTGGTGGCCGGCAACTCCGGGTCATCCTCCACGGGGTCGGCGCTGCGCTGCTGGCTTTGCGTGGAGTCCCAGTCGTCGGGCGCCGAAGGGCGCACCAGTGCGGGCGCCTCCGGTTCCACCGGCGCCCGCGGCACGGGCCGCTGCGGCGGCGGCTCGCGCTCCAGGTCGAACAGGCCTTCCAGCGCGTTGAACACTTCCTGGCAACGGCCGCACCGCACCCAGCCTTCGGAAACCTTCAGCTGGTCTTGCACGACGCGGAAGATCGTGCCGCAGGCGGTGCAACGGGTGGCCAGGCTCATGGGGCCGACGATGCAGTACGCCGCGCCGTCATCAGGATCCAGCCGTCTTCGCTGTCGCTCACCTCGAGTGCGAGCCAGGGGGCGTACGCGGCCTTCAGCTCGTCGGCCTGTCGCTCCAGGATGCCGGCCAGCACCAGATGCCCGCCCGGCGCCACATGGGCGGCGAGCAGTGGCGCCAGCAGCTTGAGCGGCGTGGCCAGGATGTTGGCGAGCACCAGCGGATAGCTGCCTTGCGCTGCGCCGGGCAGGCCGGCCGCGAGCTGCACGCCGTTGGCCCTTGCGTTGGCTTCGGTGGAGCTCACCGCTGCTGGGTCGATGTCCACCGCATCGATCTGCCGTGCGCCGTGCAGGGCCGCGCCGATGGCGAGGATGCCCGAGCCGCAGCCGTAGTCGAGCACGCGGGTCCACTGCGGTGCGAGCGGCCGCGCATGGCGCGCGATCCAGCGCAGGCACATGCGGGTGGTGGGGTGCGTGCCCGTGCCGAAGGCGAGGCCCGGGTCGAGCCGGATCACCCGCTCGGCACCGGCCGGCGGCTCATGCCACGACGGCACGATCCAGAACTCGGGCGTGATCTCCACCGGCGCGAACTGCGACTGAGTGAGTCGCACCCAGTCCTCGTCCGGTACGGTCTCGAGGCTTTGCAGGTGCACGTCGTGCGCCCAGTCCTGCGCCAGCAGCAGCGTGGCGGCTTCGGTGGCCGCCTCGGCATCGGCGAACAGCGCACGCAGCGTCGAACGCTGCCAGCCGCCCCGCGGCGCCGGCAGGCCGGGCTCGCCGAACAGCGCACGCTCGGCGGGCGTGTCGGCATCGGCGTCTTCCACCGACACCGACAGCGCGTCGAGCTCCATCAACGCGTCGGAAACGGACTCGACCAGGTCTTCACCGGCCAGCAACAGCAGTTCGACCATGGCGGTTGCTCAGCGCGTCATCGCTTGTGCTGGCTCATCCAGCCTTCGAGGTAGTGGATGCTCGTGCCGCCTTCGACGAACTTCGCGTCCACCATCAGCTCGCGGTGCAGCGGGATGTTGGTCTGGATGCCCTCGACCAGCGTCTCGCTGAGCGCGGTGCTCATGCGCGCCAGCGCCTGCTCCCGCGTGTCGCCGTGCACGATGATCTTGCCGATCATCGAGTCGTAGTTCGGCGGTACGAAATAGTTGGTGTAGGCATGGGAATCGACGCGCACCCCGGGACCGCCCGGCGCGTGCCACATGGTGATGCGGCCCGGCGACGGCGTGAACTTGTAAGGGTCCTCGGCGTTGATCCGGCACTCGATGGCATGGCCGCGCATCTCGATCTGGCGTTGCGTGAAGGGCAGCTTCTCGCCGGCGGCCACGCGCAGCTGCATCTGCACGATGTCGATGCCGGTGACCATCTCGGTGACCGGGTGCTCCACCTGCACGCGGGTGTTCATCTCGATGAAGTAGAACTCGCCGTTCTCGTACAGGAACTCGAAGGTGCCCGCGCCGCGGTAGCCCATCTTCTTGCAGGCGGCGGCGCAGCGGTCGCCGACGCGCTCGATCAGGCGGCGCGGAATGCCCGGCGCCGGCGCTTCCTCGATGATCTTCTGGTGGCGGCGCTGCATCGAGCAGTCGCGCTCGCCCAGCCACACCGCATTGCGGTGCTGGTCGGCCAGGATCTGGATCTCCACGTGGCGCGGGTTCTCGAGGAACTTCTCCATGTAGACCGCCGGGTTGCCGAAGGCGGCTCCCGCTTCGGCCCGCGTGGTCTGCACGGCATGGATCAGCGCCGCTTCGGTGTGCACCACGCGCATGCCGCGGCCACCACCGCCGCCGGCCGCCTTGATGATCACCGGGTAGCCCACCGAACGGGCGATCTTGATGATCTCCTTCGGGTCTTCGGGCAGCGCGCCTTCGGAGCCGGGCACGCAGGGCACGCCCGCCTTGATCATGGCGTTCTTGGCCGACACCTTGTCGCCCATCAGGCGGATCGATTCGGGCGTCGGGCCGATGAAGGTGAAGCCGCTTTGCTCCACCCGTTCGGCGAAGTCGGCGTTTTCGGACAGGAAGCCGTAGCCGGGGTGGATGGCTTCGGCGTCCGTCACCTCGGCCGTCGAGATGATGGCCGGCATGTTGAGGTAGCTCTGGGCCGATGGCGCGGGGCCGATGCATACCGCCTCGTCGGCCAGCTTCACGTACTTGGCGTCGCGGTCGGCTTCGGAATACACCACCACCGACTTCACGCCGATCTCGCGACAGGCTCGCTGGATCCGCAGGGCGATCTCGCCGCGATTGGCGATCAGGATCTTCTTGAACATCGAGTGCGTCCTCACTCGATGACGAACAGCGGCTGACCGTATTCGACGGCCTGGCCGTTCTCGACCAGGATCTTGGTGATCTTGCCGGCCTTGTCGGCTTCGATCTCGTTCATGATCTTCATCGCTTCGATGATGCAGATCGGCTCGCCTTCCTTGACCTCCGAGCCGACGTCGACGAACGCCTTGGAGCCCGGGCTGGAGGAGCGGTAGAAGGTGCCCACCATCGGCGACTTCACGATGTGCCCGGTCTCGACCGGAGCCGCAGGCGCCACGGGCGCGGCCGAGGTGGCGGCCACGGGCGCAGCCGCCACGGCCGGGGCCGCGGCCACCGGCTGTGCGATCACCGGCGCCACCGTGGCCACGGCCACCGGGCTCGACTTGACGATGCGGACCTTGCCGTCGGCTTCGGTGATTTCCAGTTCGGAGACGTTCGATTCGGACACAAGGTCGATCAGCGTCTTCAGCTTGCGAAGATCCATGGATGCTCTCTCCAACTCGGTCGTTGTTGTGGACCGGGGCTGCTGGTTGCGCGCCGGCCGATGTGTGAAACCTGTACGGAGCCCGCCGTTCAGCGGACGGGCTTTGCCACGCGGTCGAGTGCGAACTCGAGCGCCAGTCGGTACCCCGCCGCCCCCAGTCCCACGATCACGCCTTCGGCGATGTCGGAAAAGTAGGAATGGTGACGGAAGGGCTCGCGGCGGTGCACGTTCGACAGGTGCACCTCCACGAAAGGCAGCGCCACCCCGGCAAAGGCATCGCGCAAGGCGACGCTGGTGTGGGTGAAGGCGCCCGGGTTGATGATGATGAAGGCAGTGCCATCGGTGCGCGCGGCATGCACGCGGTCGATCAGCACGCCTTCATGGTTGCTCTGGAGGCTTTCGAGCTTCGCGCCGCGATCATGAGCGATCTGGGCCAGTTCTGCGTTGATCTGTTCCAGAGTGGTCGAGCCATAGACCTGCGGCTCGCGGGTGCCCAGCAGGTTGAGGTTAGGACCGTGGAGAACGAGGATCTGCATGGTGGCTGCGGCGTTGCCTGAAAGATGCGCGTGAGAAGTTGCGGGAACCCTGAACTTTACGCGCAAATGGACACAAAATCGAGCCGGCTTTACAGATCGGCTCAATTTGAAGCCGAATCGGCCCAATCCTGCAGTTCGTCGAAGCTGGTTTCGCCCAGCTTGCGCTGCACGATGCGGCCTTTTGCGTCGAAGACCACGGTGAAGGGGAGGGCGCCGGCGGTATTGCCCAGCGTGCGAGACAGCTCCGTGCCGCCCAGGCCAGCCAGCGCCACAGGATAGGTCACCGGGTGCTTGGCCAGGAAGCTGTTGACGGCACGGGCATTGTCGATCGCCACGCCCACCACCTGCCAGCCTGAGCTTGCGGATTCGCGGAAGAAGCGATCGAACTGCGGCATCTCGCGCACGCAAGGAGCGCACCAGGTGGCCCAGAAATTGAGCACCAGCGGCTTGCCGCGCAGGCCGGCAAAGGCCAGGGGGCTGCCCGTCGGCGTCTCGAGGCTGAGGTTCCACAAGGCGGCCGCCTCGTCGGGCCCCAGTTGCGGCTCGCGCCGCTGCCATGACCACCAGGCGCCGCCGGCAACGGCGGCCAGGCCCACGGCGGCCAGGGCCAGGCGCCGGCCCGCGGCGGTGGGTGCGGCGGCTGTGGCCAGTGCGGGTGCGGGTGCGGGTGCGGGTGGGCTGGGGAGGTCGTCCATCAGGCGTTCTCCGGGTCATCGAGGAGGCGGCGCACCGCATCGATGTCGCCGCGTTCCGTGCGCCCGCGGGCGTCGGGTTTGAGGGCGCCGCGCAGGTCGTCGTGGTCGAGCACGCTCATGCGCACCTGCACGCGTTCGCCCAGTTCGCGGCTGGGCGTGTCGATCACCAGCACGTCCACGTCCCGGCCGCGAGGGCCGGGCGCACTGGCCACGTCGTAGCGCACGCCACGGTTGAGCAAGGCGATCTCGGCCGACTTGGAGTCGTCGCAGTACAGCTGCAGGTGCACGCAGGAAAGGCGTGTGGCGGTGCCGCGCCACACCGCGCCGGTGAGGTGCGGGCGGAAGTCGGCCATCCGCTCCATCCAGGTGAGCGCCACGCGGCGCAGTTCGGCCAGCTCGGCGGGCTGCGTGTCGGCGCAAAAGAGGGCGATGTAGGCCCGGACTTCGTCCTCGACGGCGTCGTTGTCGGGCAGCGTCGCTCCGTGCAGGCCGCGCTGGCTGCCCAGCAGCTTCAGGGCCTTGCGCTTGGCAGGGCCGTATTCCATGCCCTCTTCGACGACCAGCCGGGCGGCCACGGCGGCCAGTTCGGCGCTCAGGGTGTTGTCGGTGCCCATGGGTCTGCCTCAGGGGAGTTCCACCGCACCCATGCGGGCGACCACCGTGCCCGCACGGCCCATCACATAGGCCGAGCCCGGGCGTTTCTCGAAGCGCTTGGGCGCCGGCAGCATGACGGCCAGCCGTGCGGCGGGGTAGGCGCCCAGGCGGTCGGCGTCCACCCGGAAGTAGTACCTGGAGGCGGCCTGCGCGCCGAAAAGGCCCTCGCCCCATTCGACGTTGTTCAGGTAGATCTCGAGGATGCGCTGCTTGTCGAGCAGGGCCTCGAGCATGAAGGTGATGAGGAACTCCTGCCCCTTGCGGGCAAAGCTGCGCTCGCCCGAGAGGAACAGGTTCTTGGCCAGCTGCTGCGTGATCGTGGAGCCGCCGACGACCTTGGCCGCGGCCAGCCTCGCGGCAGGCAGCTCCGGCGGCGTGCGGCCGCGGGCCTGTGCCCGCTCGACGGCGCGCTGCTGGCGTTTTTCGAGCTGCTCGTTGATGCGGTCGGCGCGGGCCTCGGCGCGCTGGTTCCTTTCCCAGGCCTTCTCGATGGCTTCCCACTCCACCCCGCTGTGCTCGGTGAACCCGGCATCCTCGGAGGCGATGACGGCGCGCTTCAGGTGATCGGAGATCCGGGCATACGGCCGCCACTCCTGCGCCCACAGCACGCGGTGCTGCTCCACGGCCAGGCGGTAGATCTCGGAGCGCTGGAAGGTGGTGGACTGCGGATCGACCACCAGCATGAGCGCCACCCGCGCCAGGAAGTACACCTGCAGCGACACGCCGGCGATCACCAGCAGGGCGACCAGGCGCAGCAGGTGGCCGAACAACGCCTTCATGCCGCCCGGGAGAGTTCGCCGCGCAAGGCGGCCAGCACGGGGGCGGTGTCCGGCCGCAGGCCGCGCCACACCCAGAAGGCCTCGGCGGCCTGCTCGACCAGCATGCCCAGGCCGTCGCGGCCGATGGCGGCGTGCCGGGCAGCCCAGTCCAGGAAGCCCCGGGCGGCCGGGCCGTACATCATGTCGAGCGCCAGCGCACCGGGGCGCAGCACGCTCGCGGCGACCGGCACGCCGGCATTGGCCAGGCTCGCGGCGGTGCCGTTGAGCACCAGGTCGAAGCCGCTGCCGCAGGCGTCGAGCGGGGCGGCGGCGAGGCGCGTGCCATGCGCACGGGCATGCGCCGCGTGGCGTTCCACCAGCGCATGCGCCTTGTCAACCGAACGGTTGGCCACCACCAGCTCGGCGGGGCGTGACTCGAGCAGCGGCCCCAGCACGCCGGCGGCTGCGCCGCCGGCCCCCAGCAGCAGCACCCGGGCGCCGGCCAGCACGATGCCGGCATTGCGGGTCAGGTCGTTCACCAGGCCGATGCCGTCGGTGTTGTCGCCGAACCAGCCGTCGGCGTCGAAGCGCAGCACGTTGGCGGCCTGCGCGAGTGCGGCCCTGGGCGAACGCCGCACGGCCAGGTCGTGAGCAAGAAACTTGAACGGCACCGTGACGTTGCAGCCCTTGCCACCTCCGGCGGCAAAGCTGCGCACGCTCGCCTCGAAGCCGTCCATCGGGCACAGCAGCCGGCCGTACTCGACCGGCTCGCCGGTCTGTCTGGCGAACATCGCGTGGATGAAAGGGGAGCGGCTGTGCTCGACGGGATTGCCGGCGACGACGTAGCGGTCGGTCATGGAAGTCTGGTGTGCGAGCGGTGGGTCAGCGGTCGAGCATCTGCGCCTGCATGCCCTCTTCGCGAGTGAACCTGAAGCGCGACACCACCACCAGCTGGTCGAACTGCTTGCGCATCTCGCGCGTGAAGTTGCCGAAGGGGGCGGCAGCCTTGGCAATGGCGATCGCCTGGCGGTCGAGCACGCCGTTCTTCGACGATTGCACGATCTCGGTCTCGATCACCCGGCCGGCGGCGTCGACGGTGATCACCATGGTCAGCTCGCCGTAGAGCTTCTTGCCCTTGAATTCTGGGAAGTTGCGCGTGCCGCGCTCCTCGATCATGCGGCGCAGCTGGTCGTAATAGATGGCCGACACCGCCTCGCGCGTGCTGGGGCCGACGAAGCGCTTGCGCGGCCGGGCGTTTTCCTCGTTGATGCGCTTTTCGATCTCGGCCAGCAGCTCCAGCAGCTGGCGGCGCTTTTCGGTCAGCGCGCGCGCTTCGGGCGTGCCCTGGTCGCGTTTCGGATCGGGCGGCGGCAGCATCGCGAGTTCGCGGCGCACCTGGGCCAGCAGCTGGTTCTGGGCTTCCTGCAGCTGCTCGATCTGCTTGCGAGCCTCGTCCACCGAGTCACCGAGCTCGGTGAGCGCAGAGGGCGGCAGCGGCGAGGTGGCGCGGCCCTTTTCGGCTTCGCCGCCGCCCAGCAGGTTGCGCTGCGCGATGGCCTGCGCCTTGGGCGGGGGCTCGTTCGAGCTCGCGTTGACGAGGATCACCTCCAGCGGCGTGTCCTGGAACACCCGGTTGAAGCCTTCGGGGTCGACGAAACGCACGGTCAGCAGCACCGCGTGCACGGCCACCGAGAACAGCAGCGCGAGCTGCAGGGTCGTGAGCTTCTTGAACCAGGACATGGAAGAGGTGTCGCAGCGAACTCAGGAGGCGGTGGGCGCAGTATCGCCGCTGGCGGGCGGGGTTTCGCCTTCCGCGTCACCCACGTCGATGGCCAGCGACAGGGGGCCGGCGGCGTCGCCGCTCGCCTCTGCGTCTTCGCTGTCGTCGGATTCGACGTTGGCGTCGTCGGCGGTGGTGCTCGCGTCATCGAGGCGGGCCACGACGCTGGCATGCACGTCCAGGGTCAGCAGGTCGGTGCCGGTGATGCGCACGCGCACGCGGGCGCCGCGCGGCAGGCCGTCCGCGCCGAGCGCGCGGAACACCAGCGGCAGGTCGTCCGCGCGCACCAGGCCCTCCTTCAGCACCGCGGCTTCGAGTTCGGTGAGCCCGTTCTGCTCCAGGTAGCGCAGCGTCCAGTAGCGCTCCATGCCGCTCTGGAAGCCGTTGTAGGCGCTGTAGGCCGCGTCGAAGCCGGAGATCACCGAGAACAGCTCGGCGTCCTTGGGCTTGAACGGCGCCACCAGCGCGGCGGTGCGGCCGTGCCGTGCGGCGGCAATGATCTGCCACTGGTTCACGAGGTCCACGTAGCGGCGCAGCGGCGAAGTGGCCCAGGTGTACTGCTTGACGCCCATGCCCGCATGCGGCGCCGGCTTCACGCCCATGCGCACCTTGATGCCCGGGGCCAGGCTCGCCTGGCTGCGGTAGATGCCGGGCACGCCGGCCTCGGCCAGCAGCGCGCCCCAGTTGCTGTTGGCCAGGATCATCGCTTCGGAAACGATGAGGTCGAGCGGTGCCCCCCGCTGGCGCAGGCCGATGAGGACCCGCTCGCTGCCGTCGGGCTCGCGGCCGTCGTTGCCGTCGAGCTTGAAGTTGTAGTCCGGCCGGTTGAAGTTCTCGGGCTTGCCGCGCACCACTTCGCGCTGGGCCTTGAGGTGCTTCGCGAGCCGGTAGGCGAAGGCCAGTTCGGCCGGGAAGGGGTAGTCGGCCGGTGCGGTGCCGCCGAGGCTCGCCTCGGTGATCACGCTGTCGAGCCGGTCGTGCCGCAGGTTCGCGGCAATGGGCACCAGCTCCAGCTTCGTTTCGGTGTGCCGCAGCTCGAGCGTCGCTTCGTCGAAGGTGGCGTAGATCGACACGGCCGGGCAGTCGCGGCCTTCCTGAAGCGTATAGGTCTGCACCACCTCGTCGGGCAGCATGGTGAGCTTGTAGCCCGGCATGTACACGGTGGACCAGCGGGCGCGCGCCACCTGGTCGAGCGGCGAACCCGGCGCGATGGCGAGACCGGGGGCCGCGATGTGGATGCCCAGCACCACCGAGCCGCTGCCCAGGCCCTGCACCGAGAGCGCGTCGTCGATCTCGGTGGTGGCCGAGTCGTCGATCGAGAACGCCTGCACCGGCGCGCGCGGCAGCTCGTCCTTGATGGCCGGGGCGGCCAGCGCCGGGAAGCCCGTGCCCTTGGGGAAGAACTCGAACAGGAAGCGCTTCCAGTGGAAGTGATAGGGCGAGTCGATCGCGCCGGCGTCCTTCAGCAGGTCGAGCGGCGCCTTGTGCGAGCGCTTGGCCGCCTCGACCACGGCCTTGTATTCGGGGCCGTTCTTGTCGGGCTTGAACAGCAGCTTGTAGAGCTGTTCGCGGATCGGCGCCGGGCATCGGCCGGCGGCCAGCTCCACCGCCCAGGACTCGATCTGGGCAGCCTGCTGGGCCTTGCGCTCGATGGCCACCAGCGCCTGCTTCAGCACGTCTTCGGGCGCCTTGCGGAAGCGACCCTTGCCTCGGCGGTGAAAGTAGTGCGGCGCCTCGAACAGGCGGAACAGGGCTGCGGCCTGCTGCGGTGCATCGGCCTTGTCGCTGAAGTACTCGCGCGCGATGTCCTCGAAGCCGAACTCCTCGTCGGGAGCGACCTCCCAGATGAGGTCGAGGTCGATCTCGCGCGACAGCTGCTGGCCCTGGGCCAGCACCTCGTTGGGTGCGGGCTTGGCAAAACGCAGCAGCACGTTGGCGGCTTTCACTTTCACGCGCTTGCCGGAGTCGAGCTCGACCTGCATCGAGCTTTCGGCTTCGGACATCACGCGGCCGGCGAGGAACTTGCCGGCGTCTTCGAACAGGGCATACATATCCGGCGCATTTTCACCGATGCCCCGGTTCACCCCTCTCCGGTCAGCTTGCGCGGGTCCAGCAGCTCCTGCAGCTTCTGCCGCCCCAGGTCCGTCATCTCGTCGGCCACGTCGATGATCGGCCGGCCCTGCGCATAGGCCTGCTTGGCGATCTCGGCGGCCTTGAGGTAGCCGATCAGCGGGTTGAGCGCCGTCACCAGGATGGGGTTGCGGGCGAGCGCCTGCTGCAGCGCGTCTTCGTTGACCTTGAAGCCGGCGATGGCCTTGTCGGCCAGCAGCCGGCTGGCGCTCGACAGCAGCGCCAGGCTTTCGAGCAGGTTGCGGGCGACGACCGGCAGCATCACGTTCAGCTCGAAGTTGCCGCTGCCGCCGGCCACGGTGATGGTGGTGTCGTTGCCCATCACCTGTGCGGCGACCATCGCCACCGCCTCCGGGATCACCGGGTTCACCTTGCCCGGCATGATGGACGACCCGGGCTGCAGCGAGGGCAGCTCGATCTCCCGCAAGCCTGCCAGCGGGCCGGAGTTCATCCAGCGCAGGTCGTTGGCGATCTTCAGCAGCGACACGGCGGTGGTCTTGAGCTGGCCCGACAGCGCGACCGCCGTGTCCTGCGAGCCCATCAGCGCGAAGTAGCTGTCCCCCGGGCGGAAGGCGAGGCCGGTCTCTTCGTTCAGCACCTCGCAGAACGCCCCGGCAAAGCCCGGCGGCGCATTGACGCCGGTGCCGACCGCGGTGCCGCCCTGCGCCAGCGCCTGCAGGTCCGGCATCAGGTGGTGCAGCTGCCGGATGTCCTGCAGCAGCTGTTGCGCCCAGCCGTCGAGCACCTGGCTCAGGCGCACCGGCATCGCATCCATCAGGTGGGTGCGGCCGGTCTTCACATGCTCGTGCACCGCGGGTGCCTTGTGCTTGAGCACGTTGACCAGGTGCCCCAGGGCCGGCAGCAGCTCGCCGTGCAGCACCAGCGCGGCGCTCACGTGGATGGTGGTAGGAATCACGTCGTTGCTGCTTTGGCTGCAGTTGACGTGGTCGTTCGGGCTCACCGGCGTGCCCAGCGCGCGCGTGGCCAGCGTGGCGATCACCTCGTTGGCGTTCATGTTGCTGCTGGTGCCCGAGCCGGTCTGGAACACGTCGAGCGGGAAGTGCTGCATCAGCTCGGGGTCGCCTCGCAGCTGGCGGCAGGCGGCCACGATGGCCTCGCCCACCTCGGCGGGCAGCGCGCCGATGCGCACGTTGGCCTGGGCCGCGGCGGCCTTGACCAGCAGCAGCGCCTGCACGAAGGCGGGCGGCATCCGCTGGCCGCTGACCGGGAAGTTGTCGATGGCGCGCTGGGTCTGCGCGCCCCACAGCGCGTCGGCCGGCACGGCGAGCTCGCCCATGCTGTCGCGCTCGATGCGGGTGTGTTTCGGGTCGGAGGAAAGAGGGTTGCCCATGGTGTGGTCGCATCCTGGTTGCGGGATGCGCGACATCATGAGCCGCCCGGCATGCCCTGCACCGACTCAGGTTTTCGGGCCGGCCAGCTCCTCGACGGCCACGCCGCGCTCGCGCAGCAGCGCTTCGAGTGCCGGCAGCAGCGGCCCCAGGCGCTCTTCGAGTGTGTCGCGCACGGTGTCCACCACCACCTGGGTGCCACGCTCGATCTCGATGTTGAGTGCGTCGCCTTCGCGCTTGTCGCCGAAGGTCGTCATGCGCAGCGTCTCGGGGATGAGCCACACCTCGAACCAGCCGGCGCGGCGGTCGGCCTCGGCCACGGTGAGGCTGGCTCCGTTGATGGCGATGTAGCCCTTGGCGAACACGTAGCGCATCCACGGCGCGGGCACGCCGAGGCGCAGCACGTGGTTGTTCTCGGGCTGGCGGATCGAGAGCAGCCGGGCCTGGAAGTCGACGTGGCCGGAGATCGGGTGGCCGCCGATCTCGGCGCCGTCCTTCGCGGCGCGCTCCACGTTGACCCGGCTGCCCTCGCGCAGCGTGGCCAGCGTGGTGAGCGCCAGGCTTTGCTGCATCACGTCGAACTGCGCGGCGCCGGTGCCTTCCAGCGCGGTGACGGTGAGGCACACGCCGTCGACCGCCACGCTGGCGCCGATGGCCAGGTCGGTGGCGAAGCCCGCCGGAAAGTCGAGCCTGAAGCTGCGCAGCCCCGTGCGGTCGGTGATGGCGGCGACGGTGGCGACGCCCTGGACGATGCCTGTGAACATGGTGTGACTCTAGGAACGGTTCAACCCGAGGAATGCCAGCACCTCGGGCAGGTGGGTGTCGAAGTCTGAAAGCGCATGGTCGCCGCCTTCGAGCAGCTTGACGCGGCATTGCGCATAACGGGCGCTCATCTCGCGCCAGTCGAGCACCTCGTCGCCCTTGGCGATGACGGCGAAGTAGCGCTCGGGCCGGGTGATGGCGGACGGCCGCAGCGCCTTCAGTTCGTCGATGAACTCGGCGCGGAAGTGGAAGTGCTCGGCGGGGTCCTGCCAGGTGGTCTGCTCGCCGATGTAGGCCGCGAGGTCGCGGGCCGGCTCGACGGCGGGGTTGACGAGCACGGCCGGGCAGCCGAGCGCCTCGGCCACCGCGGTGGCGTAGAAGCCGCCGAGCGAGCTGCCCATCACGGCCGTCGTGTCGCGCGGCCAGCCGGCCATGCCGGCCATCACCTCGCGCATGGCCCGGGCCGGCGACGGCGGCAGTTGCGGGCACCACCAGGTGATGTCGCAGCCGGCGCCGCGCAGCGCCTCCACTTCGCGGGCCATGCGCTGCGCCTTGGTCGAGCGCGGCGACGAGCGGAAGCCGTGCAGGTAGAGCAGGTGGGTGGTGCGGGCGGTCATGTGCTCGGCCGCGTGAGGATCCAGCTGCCCACCACCAGGGCCACGCCCGCGGGCACCCAGCGCCAAGCGCCGGGAAGCAGCAGCAGGCCCAGGGCGGCGCTGAACAGCAGCGAGAGCGCCGCCGCCCATTTCGCCGGACGCGAAATGACGCCGCGGGCGCGCCAGGCCCGCAACTGCGGCCCGTAGCGCGGATGCTCCAGCAGCCGGCGCTCCCAGGCCGGGTTGGCGCGGGCAAAACACCAGGCCGCCAGCAGCAGGAAGGGGACGGTGGGCAGCAGCGGCAGGAAGGCGCCCACGACGCCGGCGGCTACCGAGAGCACGCCGATCGCCAGCAGGACGTGCTTCTTCATCGGCCTTCAGCGGCGCGAACCCGCCAGTGCGTCGAGCAGCTTCGCGTGGATGCCGCCGAAGCCGCCGTTGCTCATGCACAGGATGTGGTCGCCCGGCCTGCTGGCGCGCACCACGCGCTGCACCAGTTCGTCGATGTCGTCGCTCACCGTGGCCTTGTCGCCCATCGGCGCCAGTGCGTCCTCGGCGTTCCAGGTGAGGCCACCGCTGTGGCAGAAGGCGAGGTCGGCCTCTTCCAGGGCCCAGGGCAGCTGAGCCTTCATGGTGCCCAGCTTCATCGTGTTGGAGCGCGGCTCGAACACGGCCAGGATGCGTTCCAGGCCGACCTTGCGGCGCAGGCCGTCGACCGTGGTGCGGATGGCGGTGGGATGGTGCGCGAAGTCGTCGTAGACCTTCACGGCCTTGGCCTCGCCGCGCAGCTCGAGCCGGCGCTTGACGTTGCGGAATTCGCCCAGCGCTCTGGCTGCCACCGCGGGCGCCACGCCGACGTGGTCGGCCGCAGCGATGGCGGCGAGCGCGTTCATCTGGTTGTGCTCGCCCAGCAGTTCCCATTCGACGCGTGCCAGGTGCACGCCGGACTTGAGCACGTCGAACGCGTGCGGCTCGCCGCGTGCGCGCCAGCCCGGAGCGTCGCCGCGCGTGCCGAAGCGCACGCTTTCGCTCCAGCAGCCGCGCTGCAGGACGCGGTCCAGGCTTTCCTCGCGTGCGTTCACGACCAGCCGGCCCGAGGCGGGCACGGTGCGCACCAGGTGGTGGAACTGGGTCTCGATGGCCGCGAGGTCGGCAAAGATGTCGGCGTGGTCGTATTCGAGGTTGTTGAGCACCGCGGTGCGCGGACGGTAGTGCACGAACTTGCTGCGCTTGTCGAAGAAGGCGGTGTCGTATTCGTCGGCCTCGATGACGAAGGGAGCGCCCGTGCCCAGCCGTGCCGACACGCCGAAGTTCTGCGGCACGCCGCCCACCAGGAAGCCGGGGTTGATGCCGGCGCATTCGAGGATCCACGCCAGCATCGACGTGGTGGTGGTCTTGCCGTGCGTGCCGGCCACCGCCAGCACGTGGCGGCCTTGCAGCACGTGTTCGGCCAGCCACTGCGGGCCGCTGGTGTAGGGCGCGCCGGCGTCGAGCATGGCTTCGACCAGCGCATTGCCGCGCGACACCACGTTGCCGACGACGAACACGTCGGGCTTCAGCTTGAGCTGGTCGGCCGAATAACCCTCGATCAGCTCGATGTCGAGCGCGCGCAGCTGGTCGCTCATGGGCGGATACACGCCCGCGTCGCAGCCCGTCACGCGGTGCCCCGCCTCGCGCGCCAGCGCCGCCACACCCCCCATGAAGGTGCCGCAGATACCAAGGATGTGAATGTGCATTCGGGCGATTCTAGGAGCCCGGACGGGGCTCGCTGCGGCCCGCGCAGCGTTTGCCAACTCGTCTTACCATGCCGGCTCCGCCCCACAGGGCGCCAATGGCTCATGAGGCCCCGCATGACGAGCAATCCCCTGCTGCAGGACTGGGATACCCCCTACGGACTGCCCCCCTTCGACCGCATCCGGCCCGGCCACTTCCCGCCCGCGTTCGAGCAGGGGCTCGCGCAACACCTGGCCGAGATAGAGGCCATTGCCCGGGCCGCCGAGCCGCCCGGCTTCGACAACACCGCTGCCGCGCTGGACCGCAGCGGCCGCCTGCTGCGCCGGATCGAAGCCGTGTTCCACAACCTGTGCGCCTCCGAGAGTTCACCCGAACTGCGGGAGGTGGAACGCGAGATGGCGCCCAGGCTGGCCGCCCACCGAAGCGCGGTGTACCTGAACGCGGCGCTGTTCGAGCGCCTCGAAGCGCTGCACGAGCGGCGCGCCACGCTGGGCCTCGGCGCCGAACAGCAGCGCCTGCTGGAGAGGCTGCATCTCGACTTCGTGATGGCCGGCGCGCGCCTGGCCCCCGCGGCCAAGGTGCGATACGCCGAGGTGATGCAGCAGCTGGCCGAGCTCAACACCCGGTTCAGCCAGCACGTGCTGGGCGACGAGGCGGCCTACCACCTGCCGCTTGCCGGCGAGGCCGACCTCGACGGGCTGCCCGACTGGGTGCGCAATGCCGCGCGCGAAGCGGCGTCTCAGCGTGCTGTCGACGGGCATGTCGTGACCCTCTCGCGTTCGCTGATCGTGCCTTTCCTCACCTTCAGCAAGCGTCGCGACCTGCGCGAAGCCGCGTGGCGCGCCTGGACCTCGCGCGGCGAGCTGGTGCCTGAACGCGACACGCGGGCGCTGGCCGCGGAGATCATGAAGCTGCGCCTCGAACAGGCGCGCCTGCACGGCTTCGAAAGCTATGCCGACTACGCGCTGCGCGATCGCATGGCCGGCACGCCCGATGCCGTGGCCGGGTTGCTGCAGCGCGTGTGGGGCCCGGCCAAGGCGCGCGCAGCCGAAGAGCGTGCACTGCTCGAAGCCCAGGCCCGCGCGGCCGGCGACGCCATCGAACTGCAACCCTGGGACTGGCGCCACTACGCCGAGCAGGTGCGCGTGGCGCGCTACCAGCTCGACGACAACGAGGTGAAGCCGTACCTGCAGCTCGACCGCATGATCGATGCGATGTTCGACTGCGCCGGCCGGCTGTTCGGCGTGCGTTTCGTCGAGCAGCGCGGCCTGGCGCTCTACCACCCGGACGTCCGCGCCTGGGAGGTGCGAGATGCCGGGACCGACGCGCTGGTCGGCCTCTTCCTCGGCGACAACTTCGCGCGCCCGAGCAAGCGCGGCGGCGCCTGGATGAGCCTGTATCGCGAGCAGATGCGCAACACCGCCGACGGTTCCGCGGTGCTGCCCATCGTGGTGAACAACAACAACTTCGCCAAGGGTGCGCCGGGCACGCCGACGCTGCTGTCGTTCGACGACGTGCGCACCCTGTTCCACGAGTTCGGCCACGGCCTGCACGGGCTGCTCAGCAGCGTGACCTACGAACGCCTGTCGGGCACCAACGTGCTGCAGGACTTCGTGGAACTGCCGTCGCAGATCTACGAGCACTGGGCGCTCGAACCCCAGGTGCTCAAGCGCCATGCGTTGCACGTGCAGACCGGCGAACCCATGCCCGATGCGCTGGTCGAGCGCCTGAAGCGCGCGCGCCATTTCAACCAGGGCTATGAGACGGTGCAGTACGTCGGCTCGGCGCTGCTCGACCTGGCGCTGCATCGCAAGACGTCGATGGATGGGCTGGACATCACCGCCTTCGAGCGGGACGAGCGTGCCCGCCTGGGCGTGCCGCAGGTGGTGGGCCTGATGCACCGGCTGCCGCATTTCCGCCACCTGTTCGCCAGCGACAGCTATGCGGCCGGCTACTACGTCTACATGTGGGCCGAGGTGCTCGACGCCGATGGCTTCAATGCCTTCGTCGAGGCCGGCGACATCTTCCATCCCGCGACCGCCGGGCGCCTGAAGCGCCACATCTACAGCGCCGGCAACAGCGTCGAACCGGGGGCGGCCTACCGGGCGTTCCGTGGGCGTGACGCCGACGTGCAGGCGATGCTGGTCGACCGCGGGCTGGTGGCCGAACCGGCCTGAGCGCAGGGCCGGTCGGCGAAGGCTGCCCGACATGAAGGCCTTCGCCTGGATCGTCTCGCACCCCTACGCCTACCCCGCGCTCGAGGCGCTGCACATCGTCGGTATCGCGCTGCTGCTGGGCAGCCTCGTGGTCTTCGAGCTGCGGGTGTGGGGCTTCGGCCCCGGCTTGCCGCCGGTGGACCTGGCCCGCCTGTCGCTCGGCCTGTCGCTCGCAGGCTTCGGCCTGGCGGCGGCGAGCGGCCTCACCATGCTGGCCTCGCAGTTCGACGAGCTGGTCGCCAACCGGGCCTTCCTGCTGAAGATGGGGTTGCTGGGGGCTGTGGGCCTCAACGCCCTGGCCTTCCATGCGCGAGGCGGCGTGCGCCGGCTCGATGCGCTGGCGCGCGCACAGACCGTGTTGTCGCTGGGGTTGTGGCTCGCCGTTATCGTCTGCGGTCGCTGGATCGCCTACCTCTGAAGGAGCCTCGAATGCAACGACGTCTCGTGCTGTCTGCAGGTGCCTCGCTCTTCGTCCTGCCCGGCGCCTTCGCCCACCATGGCTGGAGCAGCTTCGACCAGAACCGCCCCCTCTGGCTGGAGGGCCGTGCCGCCAAGGTTTCGTGGCGCAACCCGCACGTGGAGTTCGACCTCGAAATCAAGCCGGACCTGAAGCTGCCGGCCGACCTCGCGCAACGCCCGGTACCGCCTCAGAGCACGCCGGTCGACGGCCCGAAGCTCTTGGCTGCCGCCCAGCTGCCGACCCGCCGCGACAGACTGTGGCATGTCGAACTCGCGCCGCTCACCCGGATGGATGCCTGGAAGGTGCCCGAGCTGAAGCCGGGCCAGGAGGTGGCCGTGCTGGGCTTCACCTTCAACGAAGAGAAGGGCGAGCCGGTCCTGCGGGCCGAGTACCTGTGGGTGGGCGGCAAGGCCTACGGCCTGCGTTCATCGCCGGCCTGAACTCAGCGCAAGGCCGCTTGCGCGGCCTGCACGGTGCCGGCGATGTCGTCGGCCGTGTGGGCCGAGCTCACGAAGCCGGCTTCGTAGAGCGCTGGTGCGAGGTAGACCCCGCCGTCCAGCATGGCGTGGAAGAAGCGGTTGAAGCGCTCCTTGTCGGTGGCCATCACGGCGCCGTAGTGCTGCGGCAGTTCGCTCGCGAAGAAGAAGCCGAACATGCCGCCTTCGCAATCGCCTGCCATCGGCACGCCCGCCTCTCGCGCAGCGGCCAGGAGGCCGTCCACGAGTGAGCGGGTGCGTGCCGCCAGCGCATCGAAGAAGCCGGGTTTCTGGATTTCCTTCAGGGTGGCGAGTCCGCAGGCGGTGGCGACCGGGTTGCCGCTCAGCGTGCCGGCCTGGTAGACCGGGCCCAGCGGCGCCAGTTGCTGCATCACAGCGCGCGGCCCGGCAAATGCGGCCAGCGGCATGCCGCCGCCGATCACCTTGCCAAAGACGCTCAGGTCCGGCGCGAAGCCGGGGATGGCCTTGGCATACAGGCTCTGCGCGCTGCCCAGCGCCACGCGGAAGCCGGTCATGACCTCGTCGAACACGAGCAGCGCGCCATGCTGCGTGCACAGCTCGCGCAGGCGCTTCATGAAGGGCACGGCGGCCCGCACGAAGTTCATGTTGCCGGCGATCGGCTCGATCATCACGCAGGCCAGCTCCTTGCCGTGCTCGGCGAAGGCGGCTTCGAGCTGCTCGAGGTTGTTGTACTCGAGCACCAGCGTGTGCTGCACCACCTCGGGCGGCACGCCGGCGCTGGTGGGGTGGCCGAAGGTCGCCAGGCCCGAGCCGGCCTTCACCAGCAGGGCGTCGGCATGGCCGTGGTAGCAGCCTTCGAACTTGATCAGCCTGGGCCGGCCGGTGGCGCCGCGGGCCAGGCGGATCGCGCTCATGGCCGCTTCGGTGCCCGAACTCACCAGCCGCACCTGCTCGGCGCTCGGCACGAACTTCAGGATCTCCTCGGCCAGCTCGATCTCGCGTTCGGTGGGGGCGCCGAAGGAGAAGCCCTCGGTCGCCGCCTTCTGCACCGCCCCGAGCACTGCCGGGTGGCCGTGCCCCAGGATCATGGGGCCCCACGAGCCGATGTAGTCGATGTAGCGCCGGTCGTCGGCGTCCCACAGGTAGGCGCCCTGTGCCCGCGTGATGAAACGCGGCGTGCCGCCCACCGCGCGGAAGGCGCGCACCGGCGAGTTCACGCCGCCCGGGATGACGTGCTGGGCACGCTCGAACAGCTTTGCGTTTGCGCTCATCGGGGGAAGGTGGTCAGTGGATGCTGCGGCCGGGCGCCGGCTTGTCGGGGTCGCTGCCGCCGGGGCCGCCGCCCTGGGGCTCCTCGCCTTCGGCGCCTTCTTCGGCAGGCGGCAGCGCCCAGAAGAAGCGGTCGGGCACCACGTTGCCCATGCCGGGCCGGAAACCGGCGTCGAGCGACTGGTCGAGGAAGCTCAGTGCCTCGGACACGGCCACGTGCAGCTCCTGGCCGCTGGCCACCAGCGCCGCGAGCGCGGCCGACAGCGTTTCGCCGGCGCCCACGAAGCTGGTCTCGAAGCGCTCGAACTTCTCGCCGGTGATGGCGCCCTGCGCCGACGCCAGCACGTTGTCGATGAACTGGTCGGGCAGCTGCACGCCGGTCACCAGCACGTAGCGGGCGCCATGTTCGCTGGCGGCCACGGCCAGCTCGCGCGCAGACGGCGGGCGCTCGGCTTCCCACTCGGGCAGCAGGAAGTCGGTGAGCGTCTTGTGGTTGCCCACCAGCACCTCGGTTTGCGGCAGCACCAGCTCGCGGAAGGCGTCCAGGTAGCCGGCCAGCGGGTCTTCGTCCATCCAGGAGAGGTTGGGCAGGTAGGCGACCAGCGGCACATCGGCGTAGTCGGACAACACCTCCGCCACCGCGCTGACCCCCTCGGCGCTGCCCAGGAAGCCGACCTTCCAGGCGGAGATGGTCACGTCTTCCAGAATGCTGCGCGCCTGCTCGACGATGGTGTCGGGCTCGATCTCGGACGCCTCGAACACCTCGGCGGTGTCTCGCAGCACGATCGATGTGACCACCGGCAGCGCATGGGCGCCCATGGCGGCAATGGTGGTCACGTCGCCGGCCAGCCCGCCGGCGCCGCTCGGGTCGCTGGCATTGAAGCTCATCACGCAGGCGGGGGCGGGCGGCTCCTGCAGGACCTCGGGGTTGGTGTCGGAAGGGGCGATGGGGGCGGTGGTCATCAGGCGCTTTTGGGGGTGGGCCGGGCTGCAGGAAGTTCTGCGTTCGACCTTCTAGAAAAGTGTGAGGTATGTTGCGTATGTGCCTACGAACTCTTGGATTTTTCAGAGATCGCGTGGCTACAATCGTTATTCATTGTAGTGAAGCTAAAAGACTAAGTGAGCGAATCGCAGACCTGGATGTGCCTCATTTGCGGCTGGATCTATGACGAGGCGGCAGGCGACCCCGAACATGGCATTGCGCCCGGCACCAAATGGGCCGACGTGCCGATGAACTGGACCTGTCCCGAGTGCGGAGCCCGCAAGGAGGACTTCGAGATGGTGCAGATTTAGCCGCATGCCTACAACCCCCTCGGACGCTCTTCCGCGGGGTCACAAGTCGTTAGGAGTCCGTCCGTGAGCGAAGCAGGGCAGGCCGGCCAAGGGGCTGGTACCAAGGTGCTTGTGATAGACGACAGCAACACCATCCGGCGCAGCGCCGAGATCTTTCTCAAGCAGGGCGGCTACGAAGTCGTGCTCGCCGAAGATGGCTTCGATGCATTGGCCAAGGTCAATGACTGCGAACCGCACCTGATCTTCTGCGACATCCTGATGCCCCGGCTCGACGGCTACCAGACCTGCGCCATCATCAAGCGCAACCCGAAGTTCTCGCGCGTGCCGGTCATCATGCTGTCGTCGAAGGACGGCCTGTTCGACAAGGCGCGGGGCCGCATGGTCGGCTCCGAGGACTACCTGACCAAGCCCTTCACGAAAGACCAGCTGCTCCAGGCGGTGGAGCAGTACAAGCGGGCAGCCTGAGGCGGTGCGTGCGGGTGTCCGCAGCACGGTCCAGGGCGCCTGCCAGCAGTTCAGTGATAGCAGTACCCGGCGGCACCGCGCAGTGCCGCCGTTGAAAGAGGAAAACGAGCCATGCCGATTCAGAAAATCCTGCTGGTGGACGACTCCAAGACCGAGCTCCACTATTTGTCCGAAATCCTGACCAAGCGTGGCTACCAGGTGCGCACGGCCGAAAACGGCGACGAGGCGATGCGCCGCCTGGCCGAGGACAAGCCCGACCTCATCCTGATGGACGTGGTGATGCCCGGCCTCAACGGCTTCCAGCTCACCCGTGCGATCACCCGTGACCCGAACTACGGCGACATCCCGGTGATCATGTGCACCAGCAAGAACCAGGAAACCGACAAGGTCTGGGGCATGCGCCAGGGCGCGCGCGACTACGTCGTGAAGCCTGTCGATGCCGATGAGCTGGTGGCCAAGATCAAGGCCTTCGGCTAAGAACAAGAAGCACCAACGAGCAGCGTGAATGGCTAAACGAGAAGCACTGCGTGAACTGCAAAGCCGGCTGGCCGAGCGCCTGAAGGTCGCGCGTACGCAGGCGAACACGGCCACCTGGCTCGCTGTCGAGTCCGGTGGCCAGGGCTTTCTGCTGCCGTTGGGCGAAGCCGGCGAGATCTTTCCGTTCGGGGCCCTGGTGCCCGTGCCGCACACGAGCGGCTGGTTCCTCGGCGTGGCCAACCTGCGGGGCGGTCTGCACGGCGTGGTCGACCTGGCCGGCTTCCTGGGGCTCAAGAGCCAGGCGGCCAACGAATTCGCACGCGAGCAGCTGCGGCTGATCGCGTTCAACCCGGTGCTCGAGATCAACTGCGCAATGCTGGTGGACAAGCTCTCGGGTCTGCGCAGCCGTGAGCAGCTGGAAGAAGACGCCGACGAAGGCAGACCCAAGCCTGGATTCGTCGGCGGTCGCTATCGCGACAGCAGTGGACGTGTATGGCAGGAACTTCGCCTGGCGGCTCTCGCCGGCGACGAGTCCTTCCTCAAGATCGTGGGCTGATCGCCCACCGGTATCGATCGATCAGCGAGATAAAAGCGCAAGCAGGAAGAAGAGGGGCCTATGAGTTTTCTGAACAAGATCAAGGGTTTCGGTAAGCCCAAGTCGCAACCCGACGCATCGGACGACCTGCCCTTCGACGAAGCCTATCCAGCGGACAACGATGTCTCCGTGGGGCCGGGCGGCACGCTCGCCATGGAGCCCACCACCATCCAGACTGCAAGCGCGGACTCGTCGATCATCTCGGAGGCTGCGCCTTCGGAGCTGCCGGGCGAATTCAGCGAAACGCGCATCCAGGCCGCCGAAGCCGGCGAGGTGGGTGCGCCGCTGCCGCTGATCGGCCACCTCTCCACCGGCCAGCAGCAGCGCATCCTGGGCGGGATGCTGGTGCTGGGCCTTCTGGGCCTGGTCGCCTCGACGGTGTTCTCGATCAACTCGGCCGCCAAGGGTGCGGCCCAGGTGGGTGCTTCCGGCCAGGCGCTGATGCAGTCGCAGCGGCTCGCGAAGTCGGTGTCGCAGGCGCTGATCGGCAGCCCGCAGGCCTTCCCCGAGGTGCAGGAGAGCATGGAAGTGCTGGCGCACAACGTGCGCGGCCTGAAGGACGGCGCGCCCGACCTCGACCCGGCCCCCGCCGGAGCGCAGCAGGCGCTCGAGCCGCTGCTGCCGCTGGTGGACCGCGCCGAGAAGAACGCGCAGACCGTGCTGGGCCAGCAGAAGATCCTGACGCAGGTGGGCCAGGCGCTTCGCGCCATCAACCGCCAGTCGTCCGACCTGCTCGAAATTGCCGAGACGGTGTCCTCGCTCAAGCTGCAGCAGGACGCCTCGCCGGCCGAACTCTCGGCCGTGGGCCAGCTGGTGATGCTGACGCAGCGCATCGGCAAATCGGCCAACGAATTCCTGACGATGGAAGGCGTGTCGCCCGAAGCCGTGTTCCTGCTCGGCAAGGACTTGAACTCCTTCCGTGAAATCGCGCAGGGCCTGTCCGACGGCAACCCCGAGCTGCGCCTGCCCGGCACGAAGGACCCGCAGACGAAGGAGCGCCTCGAGGCGCTGATGAAGCTGTACGAAGAGACCCGCACGCAGGCTGGCGCCATTCTGGGCAACCTGCAGGGCCTGGTGTCCGCCCGCGAAGCGCAGGCGGCGATCATTGCCGACAGCGAGCCGCTGCGTAAGGGCCTCGAGCAGGTGCAGGAAAGCCTCGAGGGCAGCGCCGGCCTCTCCGCCTTCAACATCGTGCTGATCGTGCTGTCGCTGCTGCTGGCCCTCGCCGGCGCCGGCGGCCTGCTGATGGCCTACCTGCAAGACCAGCGTCAACGCGCGGCCATCGCCGAAACGCAGCGCCAGGAAGCCGAACGCCAGGAGCAGGAAGCCAAGCGCGTGAACGACGCCAACCAGGCGGCCATTTTGCGGTTGATGAACGAACTGCAGACGGTGGCCGAAGGCGACCTGACGCAACAGGCCACGGTGACCGAAGACATCACCGGCGCCATCGCCGACTCGGTGAACTACACGGTGGAAGAGCTGCGCACGCTGGTGTCGCAGGTGCAGGGCACGGTGTCCCGCGTGACCGAAACGACGCAACAGGTGGAGGCCACGTCGACCGAGCTGCTGGCGGCTTCTGACGAGCAGCTGCGCGAGATCCGCGAAACCGGCGAGTCGGTGCTCCAGATGGCAGGCCGAATCAACGACGTGTCCGCGCAAGCCCAGCAGTCGGCCCAGGTGGCGCGCCAATCGCTGCAGGCTGCCGAGTCCGGCCTGCACGCGGTGCAGAACACCATCGGCGGCATGAACACCCTGCGCGAGCAGATCCAGGAAACCTCCAAGCGGATCAAGCGGCTGGGCGAGTCGT